>NZ_JBIWAF010000014.1:0-146650 GCF_044759925.1 Pseudomonas sp. NPDC099000 | reverse complement strand
CACTGGAATAGGATTTTCGCATCATCATGCACACCTCAGATTTGGGCGCCATCATAGCGCCCTATTGATGTGTCCAAATTCATTAGGCCAGATCAGCCTGCTCGCGATAGCGGTCTGCCTGCCACATCAATGCTGGATGTGCTGTCGCCATCGCGAGCAGGCTCGCTCCCACAGGGGGATTGAGGTGTTGGTTAGAGGGGTTGTAACGGCATGGTCAACTCAACCCGCAACCCATCCGGGCGACTGTCGAAATGCAGGGTACAGCCGCACCGCTGAACAATCGCCTGGACAATCGCCAGGCCCAATCCGCAACCGGTGCTCTGGCCGTTGCGCCAGAAGCGTTGGGTCAGGTGTTGCAGGTCGTCTTCGGCAATGCCCGGGCCGTGGTCGCGGACCAGAAAGCGCGCGCGACTGCCGGTGGTTTCCAGGCTCAGTTCCACCGACCCGTCGCCCGGGGTATGGCGCAGGGCGTTGTCCAGCAGGTTGCGCAATGCGGCGATCGACAGCACCGCGGGCATTTGCACCGGGGCATTGGAGAACTTCGCCGGCATGTGCAGCTTGATCCGCCGACGATCACCGCTGGCGGCATCCTGAATCGCCAGTTTCGCCACTTGCTCGGCGCTGCATTGCACACCGTCGTCGAACGACAGACTGCCCTCGACCCGCGCCAGCAGCAGCAATTGCTCCAGCGTGCGGTGCATGCGGTCGGCGCCCTCTTCGGCCCGGGCCAGGGACTGATCCCGGGCCGCGCCGTCAGTCATGCGCGCCACTTGCAGGTGGGTTTTGATGGCGGTCAGCGGGCTGCGTAATTCGTGGGCCGCGTCACCGGTCAGCCGGCGTTCGCGTTCGATGGTCTTGCCGATGCGCTGGAACAGTTGATTCTGGGTGTCCAGCAACGGTTGAAGCTCGCTGGGCAGCGGCTGGATCTGCAAGGGTTCCAGAGAATCGGCACTGCGGCGCATCAAGGCATCGCGCATCCGGTTCAGCGGCGCCAACCCCTGTCCGATTCCCAGCCACAACAGGCACAGACAGCCAAGCAACGCCACGCCCACCGGCACCGAAGCCGCCAGCAGGATCGACATGTTCAGCGCCTCACGCTCGATCTGCCGGTCAGCGGTGGTAATGCGCAGATCACCGCGAGCCAGGGTAAAGCTGCGCCACGGCGCGCCGTCGATCATCTGATCGTGAAAGCCCATTTTCTCGGCTTCAAGGGTTTGTTGCGGGTCGGTGTGACTGCGGGCGAGGATTTCGCCGCGCAACGAGCTGACCTGGCAGGCCATGCCACCCGGAATATTCAATTGCTCAGCGCTGAAATGGGTGCCCTCGCCCTTGCTCGGCAGCGCCGGCAATTGTTCCATCAGGCCGGCGACCATACGCGCCGATGCCACCAGCCGCTGGTCGAGGGAAAACATCATTTGGTTGCGCAGGTCGCTGAGCATCCAGGCCGCCGCCAGGGCCCAGATCAGCGCAAAAGCGGCGCCGAGCGTCAGACTCAGGCGCAAACGCAGGCTCATCACTTTTTCATTTCCTCTGCACCATCGGCCGGCCCCAGGCGATAACCCAGGCCGCGTACGGTCTCGACAATGCCATTGCCGAGTTTGCGCCGCAGGTGATGGATATGCACATTGAGCGCGTTGCTTTCCAGCTCATCGTTAAAACCATAAACGCTGTCTTTCAGTTGTTCGGTGGACAGCACCCGGCCACGGTTATGCAACAAGGCCTGCAACAGCGACTGTTCACGACGCGAAAGGTCGACGGACTGACCGCCGAGCATGGTTTCGCGGCTGCTCGGGTCGTAAGTCAGACGGCCGTGTTCGATCAGGTTGACGCTGCGCCCCGCCACTCGTCGCAACAAGGTGTGCAGGCGCGCGGCGAGTTCACGCAGGTCGAACGGCTTGAGCAGGTAATCGTCGGCACCGGCCTGCAAGCCGTCGACGCGATCGGTGACCGAATCCCGCGCCGTGAGAATCAGCACCGGAATCTCCAGGCCACCGTGGCGCAACTGCTGCAACAGCTTCAAGCCATCCTCATCGGGAAGGCCGAGGTCGAGCACCATGACGTCGAACTCGGCCACCTTGAGCATCGCCCGGGCGGCCGACGCGGTGGCGACGTGCTCCACCGTCAGGCCCTGTGCGGTGAGGCCGGCGACAATGCCGCTGGCGATCAGCTCATCGTCTTCGCAAACCAGTACATGCATGGGAGCTCCCGGAGCAAAAAAAGCCAGTGAAGCAGCTGAGGATTAAGCCGCAATTATGGCAAGGCCTGCCGCTGACGAGAAGCGAAGGCTTTTGCTGGCCGTCGCACCCGTTTACACCAGCCCATTTTTTAAAAAAACCCGGGATTCAAAACCGACACAAACAGCCTCATAAAAGACTTAAGAGAACCTGTTTACTCACGATATTCTGATTCGGGAATCAAGCCTCGAAGTAACATCTCGAAAGATATGATCCCACTATTGAAAGCGACTTTAACTTGACTGAAAGGATTCAGATCATGCCAACACTCGAACAGTGTATTGCCGTCGATTGGCGTGCAGGAAAAGATAGAATTTATTTCTTCTTCAAAGACACCGACACTTACTCCCGCTTCAACATCGGCGACCAGGAAGTCCCTGCTGGATACCCTGCCCCTGTAAGTGGAAGTTGGGGAACATTCGATAACCACGTCAACAACCTGCGATTTGGCTTTGCCACGACCGGGCTGACACTGGATAAACCGATGGATACCTCGGACCTGGATATCCTGTGGTTATTCTATTATGAAGGCGACACACCCATGGTCTGCGCCTACAACCAGGACACTGACTCGGTCATGCAAACAAGCGCCGTCCGGTCTTCCAAATGGCGTCTGTTGCTGCCGTACTTTGACCGGATCGTTGCCGGGACATGGTGGCAAGTCAATCGCAGTTCATTGTTCCGATTCATCATGAATGACGGCAATTCTCTTTATCTGGACTGGGATGAGGTGCCCCGTGCCCCTCAGCGTGACTACGCAGACGACAAATATGACGACAACCTCTTTAACCCTGTTGTAACACCTGTTCAAACGTTCAGACTCGAGCCCATTACAGAAACCACGTGGCCCGGTCTGGCGCTTTACAAAGACCGGATTATTACGGCGGCGCAAAACGACCGAACCTTTGCCGACAATTATTTCTATGTTTTTCTGACCAACAATCAATACCTGATCTATAACATTCCGCAAAACCACCTAGTGTCCGGCCCGCATGCAGTAGACAACCAGTCCTGGCCAGGCCTGTTACGCAATTGATGACTTGAGCAGTCGCGGCTGTCCTCTGATCAGCTCAGCGGGCAGCACCGGCGGCGGTTAATCATCGGTTAATCGCCGCCTCCCATTGTGCACCTCACTTGCACAGGGATAAGGCTTACCCATGCGTCGACTGTTTTTGTTTTTTGTTCTCTTGATCTCGGGCCTGGCCCAGGCAGGGACCAATCCGTTCGATACCAAACCTGAATTTTTACCGGTGGAAAAGGCCTTCGTCTTTACCTCCGAGCGCCTTGAATCGGGTGAAACACAGCTCTTTTGGCAGATTACCGACGGTTATTACCTTTATCAGAAACGCCTGAAATTCGAGGGTTTGCCCCCGGAGCAGCAGCCGCCATTACCTGAAGGCGAAGCGCACAGTGATGAGTTTTTCGGCGAACAGCAGGTTTATCGCCAAGGCCTGGAGCTGAAGATTCCGGCGGGTGCCACCGGTCAGATCAAGGTGGGCTTCCAGGGCTGTGCCGATGCCGGTTTGTGTTATCCGCCGCAGACTCAGGTCGTGGACCTGGGCGGCAATGTTGCGGTCGCAACCAACGAAGCACCAGATCAGGCGCTGGCCAGCGGCCTGCAACAACGGGCGCTGGGCTGGAGTTTGCTGGTGTTCTTCGGTCTGGGACTGTTGTTGGCCTTTACGCCTTGCTCGTTGCCGATGCTGCCGATTCTGGCCGGGTTGATCGTCGGCAGTGGGGCCACGCCCAAACGCGGTTTTGCCCTGGCGACCAGCTACGTGGTGAGCATGGCGCTGGTGTATGCGGCGATGGGCGTGCTGGCCGCAATGCTTGGTGCGAACCTTCAGGCCCTGTTGCAAAACCCTTGGCTGCTGGGCAGCTTCGCGGCGGTATTTGTCCTGCTGGCGTTACCGATGTTCGGTTTCTTCGAGCTGCAACTGCCAGTGGCCGTGCGTGATCGCCTGGAAAATGTGTCGCGCAATCAGCGTGGCGGCAGTTTGATCGGTGCCGGTGTGCTCGGGGCCTTGTCGGGGTTGCTGGTCGGCCCATGCATGACCGCGCCATTGGCCGGCGCCCTGCTCTATATCGCGCAAAGCGGCAATGCGCTGCATGGCGGGCTGATTCTGTTCGCCATGGGCATCGGCATTGGTGTGCCGTTGTTGTTGCTGGTGACCGTGGGTAATCGCTTCCTGCCCAAACCCGGCGCCTGGATGAACCTGCTCAAAGGCGTGTTCGGTTTCCTGTTCCTCGCCACCGCCCTGCTGATGCTGCGCCCGGTGCTGGATCAGTCGCTGTGGATCGGTTTGTGCGGCGCCTTGTTGCTGATTGCCGCCTACAGTGCCTGGAAACAGTCGGAAGGTTTTGGTCGCGTCGCCCATCTGTTCGGCGCCAGTGCGTTGTTGCTCGGGATGTGGGGCGGTCTGCTGCTGATCGGCGCCGCCGGTGGCGGTGATGATTTGCTCAAACCGTTGCAGGTCTACAGCGCCTCAGCCTCCTCCGGAAATGCCGCTCGCCCGACCGGCCATGAGGCATTTACCACGATCAACAGTCCGCAAGCGCTGCAACAGGAACTGGACGCCGCCCAGGCCCAGGGCCAATGGGTGCTGCTGGACTACTACGCCGACTGGTGCGTGTCGTGCAAGGTCATGGAAAAACAGGTCTTCGGCAAAGCCCATGTAATGGCAGCGCTGAGCGATGTGCGCTTGCTACGGCTGGACGTGACCGCCGACAATGCCGCCAGCCGCGAACTGCTCGGCCGTTATAAAGTGCCTGGGCCACCGAGTTTTCTGTGGATCGGCGCAGACGGCCAGGAGCGCCGCAGCCAGCGCATCACCGGCGAGGTCGATGCCGACACCTTCCTGCAACGCTGGACCACCACCCGAGACGCCCGTTAATGCTGACCTTTACCCTCGGCACCTTTGCCATCGCGCTTAACCATCTGCTGCTGATCAGTGCCCTGGCGCTGGCGACGTTTGTCGGCTGGCGGGTGGCCAAGCGCGGTGGCGAAAACCCCGAGTCAGCGCTGTTCAGCCTGTTTTTACTGGGCATGCTGGCGGCGCGTGTCGGTTTCGTGGTCGCCTACTGGGCACACTATCGCAACGATCCGTGGCAAATCATCGACCTGCGCGATGGCGGTTTTCTCGCCTGGCCCGGGGTGATTGTGCTGTTGCTCACCGCGTTGTACCGCGGCTGGCGCCGACCGGGTTTGCGTCGCCCGCTGGGTTTCGGCGTGGCCAGCGGGTTGGCGTTCTGGCTGCTGGCGACGTTCTCTCTGAGCATTTACGAACAAGGCACGCGCCTGCCGGAAATCGCCCTGCGCAATGCCGCCGGCGAAACCGTGCAACTGGCGGATTACAAGGGCGGGCCGCTGGTCATCAATCTCTGGGCTACCTGGTGCCCGCCGTGCCGCCGGGAAATGCCGGTGCTGGAAAACGCCCAGCAACAGCGCCCGGACCTGACCTTCCTGTTCGTCAATCAGGCTGAAAGCATGCAAAGCGTCAGCACCTTCCTCGAAACCCAGGGACTGAGCCTGACCAACGTGCTGTTCGACGGCAGCGGTCGATTGGGTCAGGCCGTGGGTTCCATGGCATTGCCGACTACGCTGTTCTATAGCCCCGAAGGTCGATTGCTGGGCAGCCACTTGGGCGAACTCTCGGATGCCAGCCTGGCCCGCGCCCTGGAAAACTTCGACACCCCTTCTCCTGCCGTACCGGCCACCTCTTCAAGGAAACTGCCATGCCCCGCCTCCGCCACCTGCTGACCCTGACCCTGGGCGCAGCGTTGCTGCACCTGCCGTCGGTGCAGGCCGCCGAAGAATTGCCTGAAGCGATCAAGAAGATCGAAGCCAAGGGCGCGAAAATCGTCGGTCAGTTCGACGCGCCGGACGGCTTGCGCGGTTATGCCGCGCAGTACCAGAATCGCGGCATGGCGCTGTACCTGACCCCGGACGGTAAGCATGTGTTGCTCGGCAATCTGTACGACGCCGAGGGCAACGACCTGAGCAGCGCGCCGTTGCAGAAACTGGTCTACGCGCCGATGTCCAAGGAAGTCTGGGGCAAGATGGAGGCCAGCAACTGGATCGCCGACGGTAAAAAAGATGCGCCACGCGTCGTGTACCTGTTCAGCGATCCGAACTGCCCTTACTGCAACATGTTCTGGGAACAGGCGCGGCCGTGGGTCAAGGCCGGCAAGGTGCAGCTGCGGCACATCATGGTCGGGATCATTCGCGAGGACAGCCCGGGCAAATCCGCCGCGCTGCTGGCCGCCAAGGACCCGAGCAAGGCGCTGGAAGATCACGAAAAATCCGGCAAGGGCAGTTCGCTCAAAGCCCTGAAGGACGTGCCGCCGGCGATTCAGGCGAAACTGGCGGCGAACATGCAGCTGATGGAAGACCTCGAGCTGCAGGCCACCCCGGCGATTTTCTACATGGACAACAAGGGCGAGCTGCAACAACAGCAAGGCGCGCCTTCGCCGGACAAGTTGGTGAAAATACTCGGGCCTAAGTAAGTAGTTCGGTCGCCAGTTCGAGGGTGACAACACCGACGCCATCGCGGGCAAGCCCGCGATGACGTCAGAACAAACGATTAATTTCTTTCGGCTAAAAACGCCAACAACGCCTCGGTCACAAACTGCGGATTCTCCAGATTGGAAATATGCCCTGCCTCTGGCACCAACACATACGGGCAACCGATCAACTCGGCCATTTCCTTCGTTTCCGACGGCGGCCGCGGTTTGTCCTGATCGCCGCACATCACCAGCGTCGTTTCAGAATTCAACTCGCCCAGACGCGGCAACAGATCATCCCGTCCAAAGGTAATTCGCCCCATCGGCACCACGCTTTCACGCAGACGCTCCGGCGGCAACGCAGCCAGTTTCGCGCGGAAATCCTGATACAGCGCCGACTGCGGATCGATCCCCGGACGGAAGAAGATCGGCACCACGATGTCGAGCAGCTGCGGCGCGATCACGCCGGTGTCTTCGATCTGTTTGAACAGCGAGAAATAGTATTGGCGAGTCGGTTCCGGCTCGACGCCGAGGTAGGTGTCCATCAACACCAGGCCGTTGATCCGCTGTGGCGCTGACAGCGCCAGTCGCACGCCCCACATGCCACCGACCGACAGACCGACCAGCGTGACACGATCGACGTCCAGATGATCGAGCAGCGCCAAGGCCTGGCGGGCGATGTCATCCAGCGATCGGGTGTTTTCGGGAAGTGGGCCGGATTCACCGTGGCCCCACAGGTCCAGCGCAATGACCCGGTAGTGTGGCGACAGCGCAGCAATCTGCGGTGCCCACATGGCCTGGTCCCACAGGTAGCTGCCGGCCAGCAATACTGCCGGACCGGTGCCTTGATCGATGTAGTGAAGGGCTTGTCCGTCAACGGTTACGAAGGGCATTGACTGTCTCCTTTGTGAAGCAAATTCAACAAAAAAAGCAGTGGCAGCCTGAGCCGGTCCGAAGCGACAGTCAACGCGCAAATTCGCGCAAATTTCGATGACGCCATCGCGAGCAGGCTCGCTCCCACAGGTTTGGTGTCGATCATAAAAATTGCGAACGACACAAATCCTGTAGGAGCGAGGCTTGCCCGCGAAGAGGCCCGCACAAACGCTAGAAAATCAAAGCCCCTCCAGCTCCGCCATCAAGTCATTGAGGCGATCCACCTTCTCCTCGGTGATATCACTCGCCGCCAACCCGTCGATGTACTCGGCCAACTCCGACACCGTGCTGCACTCGAACATCGCCCGCAATGGCACATCACGTTGCAGGGTTTTCTGCACCCGCGAAGCGATCTGCGTCGCCAGCAACGAATGCCCACCCAGCTCGAAGAAGTTGTCCTGAACACCCACCTGCTCGACCTTCAGCACTTCAGCCCAGATATCCGCCAGCGTCTGCTCCAGCTCAGTTCGCGGCGCCTGATAATCCTGGCTCTGCAACTGGCCGATCTCCAGCGCCGGCAGCGCATTGCGGTCGAGTTTGCCGTTGGCATTGAGCGGCATCCGCTCCAGCCACAACCAGTGCAGCGGCACCATGTATTCCGGCAGTTCGGCGCGCAGGCGTTGCTTGATGCGCTCCAGGCGCTCGGTCGGGTTCAGCGCCGAGTCAGCCGCCACCAGGTAGCCGACCAGGTGCTTGCCGTTCACGCCTTTCTGCACACCGACCGCTGCTTCGCGCACTTCCGGCTGCTCATGCAGACGCGCTTCGATTTCACCCAGCTCGATGCGGTAACCGCGAATCTTCACTTGATGGTCGATGCGCCCGACGTATTCCAGCACGCCGTCACTGCGACGACGAGCCAGGTCGCCAGTGCGATACAGACGATCCCCCGGCGCGCCGAACGGGTTCGGTACAAACACCTGGGCGGTGCGCAGCGGATCGCTGACATAACCGCGCCCGACCCCGGTGCCGGCGACGCACAACTCGCCCACCGCACCCAATGGCACCAGGTCCAGCGCGCCATCGAGCAGGTATAAACGGTTGTTGTCGGTCGGCGTACCGATCGGCAGATAACTGCCACGGGGCGAGGCCATGTCAACGCGGAAGAACGCCACGTCGTCCGAGCATTCCGCCGGGCCATAGGCATTCACCAGCCCGATATCCGGGTAGCGCAGCAGCCATTGATGCGCCAGTTCCGGCGGCATCGCTTCACCCGTCGGCAGCATCCAGCGCAGGCCGTCGAGGCTCATGCGTTCCTGGGCGAGCATGCCCTGAATCAGCGACGGCACGCTTTCCAGCACCGTGATGCCCTGGGCCGACACGTGCGCCAGCAACCCTTGCGGATCGTGGGCGATGGTGTTCGGGACGATGTCCACCCGTGCCCCGAACAGCGGCGCGGCGAGGAACTGCCACACCGAAATGTCGAAGCTTTGCGAAGCGGTCTGGGCGATCACGTCGGCATCGCTGAGATTCAGGTACGGCACCTTGCTCAACTGGTTGTTGAGCATGCCGCGCTGCTCGACCATCACACCTTTCGGCAAACCGGTGGAACCCGAGGTGTAGATCACATAGGCGAGGTTGTCCGGGCCGCTGTAAATCTGCGGATTCGCCACCGATGCAGCGCTCGCCTGCACGTCTTCCCAGACCAGCAACCTCGGCCGATTGGCGCAACTGAACTCATCCAGTAGCGCGACCGCCTGCTCTTGACAGGCCTGCGTGCAGACCAGCAACGGTGTGCGGCTCAGGTCGATGATCCGGCTCAGACGCTGGCTCGGCAGCCCCGGGTCCAGCGGCAGATAACCGGCGCCCGCCTTGAAGCTGCCGATGATCATGCCGAGCAGATCGAGGTTGCGTTCAGCCAGCAACGCCACCGGTTGATCCAGCCCGACCCCGGCCGCGATCAACGCATGACCGAGGCGGTTACTGCGTTGGTTCAGCTCGACATAACTGTGTTGCTGATCCAGGCAACTGGCGGCAATCCGCTGCGGATGCTGAGCGACCTGCGCTTCGAACAAGGCGACATAGCTTTGTTCCAGCGGGTAATCGTGCTCACTCTGATTGCAACCGTGGATCAGGAAGTCCTGCTCCTCGGCGCCCAGCAAAGGCAAGTCCGCCATGTCGCCATGGAAACCGTCGACCAGCGCCAGCAGCAGACGCTTGAACTCACCCAGCATGCGCTCGACGGTCGATTCGTCGAAATAACGCTGGTCGTAAGACAGGTGCAGCCCCAGGTCATCGCCCGGATAGCAGACCGCCGTCAGCGGGAAGTTGGTGTGCGTGCGGCCCGAATCCGACGTGGCATTAAGGCTTTGCGCACGGTCCAGCACCGAGACTTCCACCGGGGCGTTTTCGAACACGAACAGGCTGTCGAACAGCGGTTGGCCTTTAGGCAGTTCGCTGTTTTCCTGAATGCTCACCAGCGGCAGGTATTCGTACTCGCGCAGTTGCATGTTGCTATCGAGCAAACCGCTCAACCACTGACGCACGCTGCAACGCTGATCGTCTTCGGGCATTTTCACCCGCAGCGCGATGCTGTTGATGAACAGCCCGACGGTGCGCTGCATCTGCGGCATGTCCACCGGACGCCCGGCCACCGTGACGCCGAACAGCACGTCGCGATCACCGCTCAAACGCCGCAGCACCAAGGCCCACGCCGCTTGGGCGAAAGTGTTGATGGTCAGCTGATGCGCCTGCGCCAGTTCCCGCAGTTGCGCACCGTCACGGGCATCGAGACGGGTGTAACGGTCACCGACGATCATGCCGCCGCTTTCACCGGCATGTTCACGCAGGAACGGTCGGTCGCTCGGGATCGGCGTGGTCCGCTCGAAACCTTGCAGGTTGGTTTTCCACCACTGCCGCGCCTCGGCCAGGCTCTGGCGTTGCAGCCAGCCGATGTAATCGCGATAACGCGGCGGTACGGCGAGTTGCGCTTCGCGACCTTCGCCGAGGGCGGTGTAGATCTCGAAGAAATCGTTCATCAACAGCGAGCGGCACCAGGCATCGATGAGGATGTGGTGGTTGCTCATCATGAACCAGTAACGCGCCGCGCCGACCTTGATCAAGCGCAGGTGGAACGGCGCCTGGTTAAGCAGATCGAACCCGGCTTCGCGCTCGCTTTTGAGCAGCGCTTGCAGTTTCGGCTCCTGCTCGGCTTCGGCAATTTCCGTCCAGTCGAGGACCTCGATCGGCGTGCTGCCGGGTTTGTGGATCACCTGCAACATGTCTTCGCCGACGTTCCAGCAGAACGATGCGCGCAGCGCTTCGTGACGGGCGATCACCGCTTGCCAGGCCTGGGCGAATCGCTGCGGGTCGAGTTCGCTGTTGATGCGGTAGCGGTCCTGCATGTAGTAGAGACCGGTGCCCGGTTCCAGCAAGGTGTGCAGCAGCATGCCTTCCTGCATCGGGGTCAGCGGGTAGACGTCTTCGATGACGGCGGCCGGAATTGGTAGCGCATCGAGTTGTGGTTGAGTCAGTCTGGCCAACGGGAAGTCCGACGGCGTCAGGCCGCCGGCATCGTCCTGCAAGCAATGCTCGATCAGGCTTTGCAGTTCTCCCAGGTAAGCGTTCGCCAGGTCGGTGATGGTTTGCGAGTCATGGCGTTCGGCGCTGAAGGTCCAGCGCAGCACCAATTCACCGCCATACACTTGGCTGTCAACGCTCAGTTCATTGGGTAGCGGCGCATGCGGATCGTGGGCCGCGCCGACCGGTTCATCCAGCGGACGGAACAAGGCGTCCGCACCGAAGCTCTGGTCGAACTGACCGAGGTAGTTGAAGGTGATCGGCGCCACCGGCAATCCGGCCAGGGTCTGACGACTCTGATCATCGGCCAGGTAACGCAACACGCCATAACCCAGGCCTTTGTGCGGTACGGCGCGCAGTTGTTCCTTGATCGCCTTGATCGAGGCGCCCTGCCCGTTCGCCGGCACGAGGCGTAATGGATAAGCGCTGGTGAACCAGCCGACGGTGCGGGTCAGGTCGATTTCGTCGAACAGGGTTTCGCGGCCGTGGCCTTCGAGTTGAATCAGCGCCGATTCCTGTCCACTCCAGTTGCACAGCACACGGGCCAACGCGGTCAGCAGCAGGTCGTTGACCTGGGTGCGATAGGCACTCGGCGCCTGTTGCAGCAATTGGCGAGTCCGCTCGGCATCGAGGCGCACGCTGACGGTCTGCGCATGCCGGTTCTGCCGACCGCCCTCGGGACGATCACACGGCAATTCGGCGTTCGGCCCGGCCAGTTGCGACTGCCACCAGCTCAGTTCTTCACGCAGGGATTCGCTGCCGGCATAGGCCTGCAAACGGGCGGACCAATCCTTGAACGCACTGGTTTTCGCCGGCAGTTTGACCGACTGCTGGGCGTCCAATTGACGGTAGACGGTTTGCAGATCGTCCAGCAGCACCCGCCACGAAACACCGTCCACCACCAGGTGGTGAATGGCGATGAACAGCCGTTGTTCGCCCTCGGGACCATTGACCAGCAGCACGCGCATCAGCGGCCCGTGTTCGAGGTCGAGGCTGCGCTGGGCATCGGCGAACAGCGCGGCGCATTTGTCCATGGACGAAACACGCACTTGCCACAGCACTGGCACGTCGGAAATCGCCTGATGCTCGGCGCGCCATTGCGCGTCGCTGCGGGTGAAACGCAGCCGCAAGGCATCGTGCTGCTCGATCACCGCCAGCAGCGCTTGCTCCAGGCGATGGGGTTCCAGCGCGACGGTCGGCTCCAGCAGCAATGCCTGGTTCCAGTGCTGACGCTCAGGAATCTCCGTATCGAAGAACCAATGCTGGATCGGCGTCAGACGCGATTCGCCGGTGAGCAGGCCCTGTTCGGCAGTGACTTGTTCGGTGCGGGTCGCCACGGCGGCCAGGGTCTGCACGGTCTGGTGCTGGAACAGGTCACGCGGACTGAAATGAATGCCCTGCTGCCGCGCACGGCTGACCACCTGGATCGACAGAATCGAATCGCCGCCCAGTTCGAAGAAGTTGTCGTTGAGTCCCACTTGCTCGACGTTCAGCACTTCGCACCAGATGCCGGCCAAGGTCAGTTCCAGCTCGCTGCTCGGTGCCACGTAGTGCTGACGGTTGAGTTCCGGGTCCGGCGCCAGCAAAGCGCGACGGTCGAGTTTGCCGTTGGCGGTCAGCGGCATGCTGGCGAGCAGGATCAGGTGCGTCGGCACCATGTAATCCGGCAGTTGCGACTTGAGGTAATGCTTCAAGGCTTCGCGCAGTGCCGCTTGTTGGGTTTCGTCCTGCTCGGCGATGTCGGTCACCAGATAGCCGACCAGTTGTTTGCCACTCGGTGCGTCGAGGGCCAGAACCACGGCTTCGCGGATCGACTCATGCTCCAGCAGACGGGTTTCGATCTCGCCCAACTCGATGCGGAAACCACGAATTTTCACTTGATGGTCGATGCGACCGAGGTACTCCACCAAACCATCGGCACGCTGGCGCACCAGGTCGCCGGTGCGATACAGACGCCCACCATCGGCGGCGAACGGATCAGCCACGAATCGCTCGGCGGTCATGCCCGGACGCTGGTGATAACCCTGCGCCAGACCGGCACCGCCGATGTACAACTCGCCGGTCGCGCCTTGCGGCACCAAGGCCAGGTCCGCGTCGAGGATGTACGCCACCCGCGCGCCGATCACGCTGCCGATCGGCACGCTGCCCAAACCTTCTTCAAGCTGTTCCGGCGCGAGACTGGCCAATGGCATGACCACGGTTTCGGTCGGGCCATAGGCGTTGAAGAACAGGCTCGGCTTGAACGCCGCACGAATTCGCGTCAGGTGTTCGCCGGTCAGGGCTTCGCCGCCGGTGATGCACATGCGCACCGGCAAGGTTTCGCCCTGGGTCGCCAGCCACTGCGCCAATTGGCTGCCGTAACTTGGGGTGAAACCGAGGATGTTGATGTGGTGGCGACGGATCAGCCCGCAGATTTCTTCCGCGTCCCATTGGCCTTGGGCACGCAAAACCACTTGCGCACCGCTCAACAGCGGCACCAGCAAACGCTCGGTGGCGGCGTCGAAGTTGATTGAATAGAAATGCAGTTCGCAATCGTCCGGACGCATGCCGAAACGCTTGATCACCGCGCGACAATGCATGGCGATTTCACCGTGGGACACCACCACGCCTTTCGGCTTGCCGGTGGAGCCCGAGGTGTAAATCAAGTACGCCTGATGCTGCGGCAGGCTGATAAACGGCAGTTCGGTGGCCGGGTAATGGGCCAACGCGGCGGCGTCCTCTTCGAGGCACCAACGGCCAACGGTTGCCGGCAATTCGCCGAGCGCGTCGAACATTGCCGCGTCGCTGAGCAGCAAACCGAGGCCGCTGTCTTCGATCATGTAGTGCAGGCGATCAAGCGGGTACTCCGGGTCCAGCGGCACATAAGCACCGCCGGCCTTGAGGATCGCCAGCAAGCTGACGACCATTTCCAGCGAACGCTCAAGCGCCAGGCCAACGCGAACCTGCGGGCCGACACCGCGCTCGCGGAGCATCCAGGCCAGGCGATTGGCACGGCTGTCGAGTTCGGCGTAGCTCAGGGTTTGACCGGCGAAGGTCAGGGCCGGCGCGTCCTTGCGGGCCAGCGCCTGCTCGCTGAACAGGTGATGAATGCACTGGTCAAGGCGATGTTCGCCCGGTTCGACGCCAAGGCTGTCCAGTAGCTTTTGCTGTTCCGTGGCTTCGAGCAACGGCAGTTCGCTGAGGCGCTGTTGCGGATCGGTCAGCAGCGCTTCCAGCAAATTACGCCAGTGCCCGGCCATGCGCGCAATGCGCGGTTCATCGAACAAATCGGTGCTGTAAGTCAGGCAGCAACCCAGTCGATGATCGAGGTCGGTGACTTCCAGGTTGAGGTCGAACTTGGTCGCCCGGGCATCGTTGGCCAGGTACTCGACGGTCATACCGGCCAGCGTGCGGCTTTGCTGGAACTCCCAGCGCTGTACGTTGCACATCACCTGGAACAGCGGGTTGTAGGCGGCGCTGCGCGGAGGCTGCAAGGCTTCGACCAAGTGATCGAACGGCAGGTCCTGATGGGACTGGCCTTCTATCGCCGTGTGGCGAACCTGCTCGAACAATTCGCCGATGGACATCTGCCCGTCGAGCTGGCAACGCAACACCTGGGTGTTGAGGAACGCCCCGATCAGCCCTTCGCTTTCCGGGCGAATCCGGTTGGCCACCGGTGCGCCGATGCGCAGGTCGGTCTGGCCGCTGTAGCGGTAAAGCAGCACGGCCAGCGCGGCGGTCATGGTCATGAACAGGGTCAGGCCGTTTTGCGCGTTGAAGGCGCGGACCCGGGCGGCGAGGTCATCGCTCAGGTCGAAACGGAACAATTCACCCTGATGGCTTTGCACCGGCGGACGCGGACGGTCGGCGGGCAATTCGAGCAGCGGATGTTCGCGGCCCAGTTGCGCGGTCCAGTAGTCGAGCTGGCGCTGACGTTCGCCGGACTCCAGCCACTGGCGCTGCCAGACGCTGTAGTCGAGGTACTGCACCGGCAGCGGTGCCAGCGGTGATTCGCGGTCATCGACGAACGCTTCGTACAGCGCGCTCAGTTCCCGGGCGAAGATGTCCATCGCCCAGCCTTCGGTGACGATGTGGTGCAGGGTCAGGACAAAGTAGTGCTCCTGCTCGGCGGTTTTCACCAGACAGGCGCGCAACAGCGGACCGGTTTCCAGATCGAACGGCAGGTGTGCTTCATCGTCGGCCAGTTGCTGCACACGCTGCTCGCGGATGTCAGCGGCCAGTGTCGAAAAATCCTTCCAGTCCATGCGCACGCCCGTCTCGGCATGCACCTGCTGACGGGCCACGCCGTCGACGCTCGGGAACGTAGTCCGCAGGGTTTCGTGCCGCATGATCAGCGCTTGCAACGCCGCTTCGAAACGCACGACATCGAGTACACCGCGCAACCGCGCCATGCCGCCGACGTTGTAGGCCGGGCTGTCCGGCTCCATCTGCCAGAGGAACCACATGCGCTGCTGGGAATAGGACAGCGGCACCGGTTGGTTGCGGTCGACTTTCTCGATCGGCGGTTGCTGGTTGGTGTTGCCGCTGGCCTGGATCAATTGCACCTGTTCGGCGAAGGCGCCCAGCTCGCTGTTTTCGAACAGCGCACGCAGCGGCAACTCGACGTCACAGGCCTGACGGGTACGGGAAATGATTTGCGTGGCCAGCAACGAATGGCCGCCGAGGGCGAAGAAATCGTCGCGCAGGCCGATCTGCGCAAGGCCCAGCACTTCGCGCCAGATGCCGGCGATTTGTTGCTCCAGCGCCGTCACCGGTTCGACGTGTTCGCGCACTTGCCATTGCGGTTCGGGCAAGGCTAGACGGTCGAGTTTGCCGCTCGGGCTCAGGGGCATTTCGTCCAGGCGCATCAGCTGCGCTGGGACCATGTATTCGGGCAGTTCAGCCGCCAGTGCGGTTTTCAGGCGTGCGGTTTGCGCGTCTTCGGTTTCGCTGGTTTCGGTGGCGGTGTAGTAACCGATCAACTGGCCACCGGCAGCCGTTTCGCGCACCAGCACCACGGCTTGGGCAACGCCCTCCTGGGCCAGCAAACGGGCTTCGATTTCTTCCGGTTCAACCCTGAAGCCGCGCAGCTTGACCTGCTGATCGAGGCGACCGAGGTATTCGATCACGCCATCGGCGGTCCAACGTGCGCGGTCGCCAGTGCGGTACAGACGCGCGCCCTGCTCGCCCAGTGGATCGACGACAAACCGTTCGGCAGTCAGGCCCGGACGGCCCAGATAGCCACGGGCCAGGCCGATGCCGCTGATGCACAGCTCACCCGGCACACCGGCCGGTACCGGGTTGAGGTCGCTGTCGAGTACACGGCACAGCACGTTGCCCAACGGACGGCCAATCGGCGAGCGCTCGCCATCGGCGCGGGTGCAGTGCCAATGGGTGACGTTGATTGCGGTTTCGGTCGGGCCGTAGCGGTTGTGCAGTTGCACGGCCGGCAACTGTTCCAGCACGCGGTTGCGCAGTTCAGCAGGCAAGGCTTCGCCACCGGAGAACACCCGGCGCAGGCTGGTGCATTCGGCGGTCAGCGGCTCATCGATGAACAGCGAAAGCAGCGGCGGTACGAAGTGCAGCGTGGTCACGCCGTATTGCTGGACCAACTGCGCGATGCGATGCGGATCGCGGTGCTCACCGGGGCCGGCAATCAACAAGCGCGCCCCGGTAATCAACGGCCAGAAGCACTCCCACACCGACACGTCGAAACTGATCGGGGCTTTTTGCATCAGCACGTCGGTGTCGTTCAAACCGTAGGTGTTCTGCATCCATTGCAGGCGCTCGGCGAGCGCCGCGTGGGTGTTGCCGACACCCTTGGGTTGACCGGTGGAACCCGAGGTGTAAATCACGTAGGCCAGGTTGTCGCCGTGCAGGTGCAGGCCCGGTGCCTGGCTCGGCCAGTTCTCCAGATGCAAGGCGTCCATGGCGATCACGCTGACGCCGTCGGTGGCCGGCAATCGATCCAGCAATTGGGTCTGGGTCAGCAGCAACTCGACGCCACTGTCACTGAGCATGTAGGCCAGGCGCTCAGCCGGATAATCCGGGTCCAGCGGCACATAGGCGCCACCGGCCTTGATGATCGCCAGCAGGCCGATCAGCAATTGCGGCGAACGTTCGGCGGCGATGGCCACGCAGACATCCGGGCCGACACCTTTGTCGCGCAGGTAATGGGCCAGACGGTTGGCCTGGGTGTGCAGCTCGGCGAAATCGAGGCTGCCGCCGTCCCACATCAGCGCGATGCGTTCCGGGGTCTGGCGCGCCTGTTCGTTGAGCTGTTCCGGCAACCATTGGCTGGCCGGTGCGCAGGGTGCGGCGCTCCAGGATTTTTGTCGATCGTGTTCGCTTGGGGTCAGCAGTGGCAGGTCGCCGATGGCGGTGGACGGTTGTTCGCAAACGGCCCGCAGCAGGTTGCTGAAATGCTCGGCCAAGCGCTGGATGGTCGACGCGTCGAACAGCTCGCTGGCGTAGTCGAAGGACAGGCTCAGGCGACCCTTCTGGTCTTCTTCGCTGTGCAGTTGCAGGTCGAACTTGGCTTCGCGGCTGTGCCACGGCAGTTCTTCGGCGAGCAATCCAGGCAGGCGGCGCAGTGCGCTCAAATCCCGCTGCTGGTGGTTGAACATCACCTGGAACAGGCCTTGCTCGCGAGCTTGCGGGAAGGCTTCGAGCAGTTGTTCGAACGGCAGATCCTGATGCGCTTGTGCGCCCAGCGCGGCCTGGCGGGTTTGCGCCAACAGTTCCACGAATGACAGGCGCGAATCGACCTCGGCACGCAGCACCTGGGTGTTGATGAAGAAGCCGATCAGCCCTTGGGTTTCCAGGCGCGGGCGGTTGGCATTCGGCACGCCGATGCGGATGTCACGCTGACCGCTGTAGCGCTGCAACAGACTCTGGAACGCGGCGAGCAACAGCATGAACGGCGTCGATTCATGCACCTGGGCGGTCTGGCGAATGGCATCGCTCAAGGTCGCGGCCAGCTCTATCGAATGGCGGGCGGCGCTGTGAATGTGCTGCGCCGAGCGCGGGTGATCGGTGGCCAGGTTCAGGGTCGGATGTTCGTCACCCAACTGTGCTTTCCAGTAGGCGAGTTGACGCTCGCCCTCCCCTTGCGCCAGCCATTGACGCTGCCAGCTGCCGTAGTCGGCGTATTGAGTTGGCAATGCGGGAAGCGTGGCTTTTTGTCCCTGGGAGGCAGCGGCATACAGGCGCGAAAACTCGTCGATCA
This sequence comes from Pseudomonas sp. NPDC099000, assembly GCF_044759925.1. Classification (NCBI taxonomy): domain Bacteria; kingdom Pseudomonadati; phylum Pseudomonadota; class Gammaproteobacteria; order Pseudomonadales; family Pseudomonadaceae; genus Pseudomonas; species Pseudomonas sp. NPDC099000. Next base: position 128,257 of record NZ_JBIWAF010000014.1, on the reverse strand, counting down.
GCACATTCAGCGACCAGCCATCGGCGATGATGTGGTGCATCGTCACCAGCAGTTGATGGTCCTCGTCGTCGAGGCGCACCAGCGTTACCCACAGCAGCGGGCCTTTCTCCAGATCGAACTGGGTGCGGGCTTCGTCCTCACGGATTTGCAGCGCGCGGGCTTCACGCTCCTCGGCGGGCAGGTCGCTGATGTCGATCAATTGCAGGTTGAATTCGCCCGCCGCATCGACCTGTTGCAGCGCCACGCCATCACGTTCGAAGAAGCGAGTGCGCAGGGACTCATGACGCTCGATCAGTTGCTGGAAACTGGCGCGCAAGGCGTCTTCGTCCAGCTCGCCACGCAGGCGCAAGGCACCGGGAATGTTGTAGGCGCTGCTGTGCGGGTCGAGTTGCCAAGTGATCCAAAGACGGTTTTGCGCCAGGGATTGCGGGATCGGTTCGTTGCGCGACAGCGGGGTGATCGCGCCCTGGGCCAGGCCGCCATCGTGTTGTAACTGAGCGACAGCGGCGGTGAACGCGCCGAGGGTTGGCGCTTCGAAGAGCAGGCGCAGGTTCAGCTCCAGACCCAGCGCTTCACGCAGCCGCGCAACCACTTGAGTGGCGGCGATGGAATTGCCACCCAGCAGGAAGAAGTGGTCGTCAGCGTTGACCTGTTTGACCTGCAGTTGCTCGCTCCAGATCTGGCCGATCAGGGTTTGCAGTTCGGAACCTGATTCGGTTTTGGATTCGCTTTGAACGTCTGCCGACGGGAACAGCGCATAGCTGTCGAGGCTGCCGTCCGCCAGACGATTGCGGCAGGCCGAGCGTTGCAGTTTGCCGCTTGAGGTCTTGGGCAATGCGCCCGGATTGAGCAGCACCACCACGCTCGGCGCTTCCTGATACGCCTCGGCCACGGCCTGGCGGATGGCTTTGATCAACGCTTCGGGCGGGAGAATTTTTTGCACGCTGCGGCTGATTTCCGCGGCGATGCCGATGCCCTCCTGACCGTCGATGTTGACCGCGAAAGCGGCGACGCGACCTTTGCGCACCACTTCCACTTCGCGTTCGACGGTCTGTTCGATGTCCTGCGGGTACAGGTTGTGACCACGAACGATCAGCATGTCTTTCAGGCGCCCGGTGATGAACAGCTCACCGTCACGCATGAAACCCAGGTCGCCAGTGCGCAGCCAGGTCCGGTCGTTGTGCCGGACGAAAGTCTTGGCGCTGGCCTCGGGGTTGCGCCAGTAGCCATGGGCGATGCTCGGCCCGGCGGCCCAGACTTCGCCGATTGCGTTATCGGCGAGTTCATTGAGCGCGACCGGGTCGACAATCAGCACCGCGTGATCCAGCTGACTGATCCCGCAACTCATGATCGCGCTGCCTTCGCCGGCCTCTGCACGGTTTTGGGCCAAGGCTTGATCGTCCACGCGTAGGTTGCCAATGCCCTGACCGCGCGGGGTTCCGGCGACGAATAAGGTGGCTTCGGCCAACCCGTAAGACGCCATGAAACTGTCGGTGGTGAAACCGCACGCCGCGAACTTCTCGCCAAAGCGATCCAGGGTGTCGAGACGAATCGGTTCGGAGCCGGAATACGCCACGCGCCAGCCGCTCAGGTCGAGGCGCTCCAGTGCCGATTCGCTGACACGCTCGCTGCACAGGCGATAGGCGAAATCGGGGCCGCCGCTGATGGTGCCGCCGTATTCGCTGATCGCTTCCAGCCAGCGCAATGGCCGACCAAGGAAGTACGCCGGCGACATCAACACGCACGGCACGCCGCTGAAAATCGGCTGCAACAGACCGCCGATCAGGCCCATGTCGTGGTACAGCGGCAGCCAGCTGACGATCACATCATCCGGGTTCAGATCGATACCGAAGCCACGACGGATCAGCAGTTCGTTGGCTACCAGGTTGCCGTGGCTGACCTGCACGCCTTTGGGCAACGCGGTGGAGCCGGAGGTGTATTGCAGGAAGGCGATGTGGTCGTCCGCCAGGTTCGGCTCGGCCCAGCGGCCGGCCAAGGCACCGTCGAGGGTGTCGACGCACAGCAGCGGCGGCGCACCTTCAATCTGCAGCAAGGCGTCGCGCAGGCCGGCGCTGGTCAGCAGCAGGCGCGGCTCGGCATCGCTGATGATCGACAGCAGGCGTTCCTGGTGATGACGTTTAGCCGACTCCGGCGGATAAGCCGGCACCGCGATCACCCCGGCGTACAAGCAGCCAAAAAACGCCGCGACGTAATCCGGGCCACTGGGGAACAGCAGCACGGCGCGATCGCCGAATTCAGCCTCGGCCTGCAACGCACCGGCAATGGTTCGCGCTCTCTGATCCAGCTCGCGATAACTGAGCACCACAGCCTGATCCGGGGTGTCGGCGAGAAAACGCAAGGCCACCCGATCCGGCGTCAGGGCCGCGCGGCGCTGGAGGGCTTGGACCAGATTGCTTGGGAGTTCGAACGCGTCGGTCATGAGGTTTCCTGCCTGAATTCGGCTTGCAAATGGAATCGGTTTTCTTACGTCATGCCCACTGAAGGGCATGCAGGACGCGGTCTTCGCCGACTGCGCAAGGCATTGGGAATGCGGTTATGGCCGGGATTTACCCGGCACCTTTCACCAATGAGAACGGATGACGTCTTGAAATAATTAGTCGGCCGGCTTGATCGCCAGCGGGGCTGGCCTGCGACAGCGTGTCGCAGTTCTCACTCCGCACCTCTGAGGAGCATTAGTTCTCTTTCTCAATTGACAATCATTATCATTCAGAATAATTTGTCGCTCGATGTGTAGGACGGCTCCCCCCCGCCGCCCCACCAACCTATTGGCAGCAAGGTGATTTCCATGACGGAACAAGTATCCACAAGCAGGTGCGATTCACCGCTACTTCAGGCCTTCGTCGACAACCGACTGATTCTGGTCAAGATTGCAGCGCGGATTACCGGCTGCCGGTCGCGTGCTGAAGACGTGGTCCAGGATGCGTTTTTTCGGCTGCAATCGGCGCCGCAAATCACGTCGTCCTTCAAGGCTCAGCTCAGTTATCTGTTCCAGATCGTGCGCAACCTGGCGATCGACCACTATCGCAAGCAGGCGCTGGAGCAGAAGTACTCCGGGCCGGAAGAGGAAGGTCTGAACGTGGTGATTCAGGGTGCTTCACCGGAAACCTCGCACATCAATTTCTCGACCCTGGAAAACATCGCCGATGCACTGACGGAGCTGCCCAGCCGCACCCGTTACGCCTTCGAGATGTACCGCCTGCACGGCGTGCCGCAAAAGGACATCGCCAAGGAACTCGGCGTCTCGCCGACCCTGGTGAACTTCATGATTCGCGATGCTTTGGTGCACTGCCGCAAGGTGTCGGGCAATCGTGTGGATACCTTTGCCCGTCGCTAAGATCTGAAATTTGCGGTGACCCCAATCGCGAGCAGGCTCGCTCCTACATTTGATCTTTGGTGTTCACTGGAGATCCAATGTAGGAGCGAGCCTGCTCGCGATGGGGCACTCAAGGTCAGGGCAAACCTTGAGCCATAAGCATCACGCCAGTGCACACCGATCAAAAAACTGCTCCCGCCCCAGCATCATCAACGCCGCGCGTTTATGCGGGAAGTCGAACTCTTTCTCGCAGTGGTAACCCTGGTTCTGCATATACCCGATCATCTTCCCGTTGTCGGCACGAGGCTCGGCGACCACTCGCTGAGTGCGCGGATCATCGAGAAACAGGAAATGCGTCAACGCCGATAACCAGCTCGCCACCTTGTGCGGACCGCGGTGATTTTCTTCACCCACCAGCATGTGGATACCACGGTCGTAATCGCCGACATCATAGAACGGCGCGATGCGATCTTCTTTGGCCCAATAGGCTTCGAAATAGGCGAACGGCTGATCATCGAAACAACCGATCAGGGTCAGGGTGTGAGGATCGGCTTCGAGTTTGCTCAGGTACTCGCGGTGCTGCTCAAGGCTGCCTTCCTCCTGCCAGAAACTCGCGACCCGCGGGCTGTTCTGCCAGCGATTGAAACGCGCCAGGTCCAGGTCGATGTCCAGCGTGCGCAGGGAAATCCAGGTACCGAGCCGCGCGTCGAAGCGCCGATAGACTTCACCCCGGGGTTTTAACGGGCGCAGCGGATGACGCTTGCCGCCACTGATGACCATGCGCTGGGGATAACTGGCTGCCGGCGACTTGCCTAGCCAAGGCTGGGGCAATTGCCAGAACAGCGTGCGTTCGCAGCGGTATTGGCCGGCCGTGTCGGTGGGAGTCAGCAAACCGCTCGCCAAAGCGTCGGCGGGCGACTGCTGCAGTTGAAAACTCAGGTGCTGGCACGCCGGATCACGGGCAAAAAGCCAATAGCAGGCGGCCCAGAGCGCCTGTCCCTCAGGCGTGTCGAAGCGCTTTTCGACCTGCACCTGCACCTCGGGTTCGCGAGTCAGGCGCAGCTCGATCAGCGGCTGCCCTTCCAGGCTGAGGTGCAGGCGGCTCTCGGTTTCATCAGCTACAAGACGGCTTCCGTCGGGCAAGGCCAGGGCAGTCAGGTCATTCAGATTGGGCATGGGTCGGGCTCACGATAATCGTCGACAGTTCAACCATGTGACGTGAGCCGGGGCAGGAAATTTAAGTGAAGTCGCGAATGACGCGACCTGCGGCGCCCTTCAGGGTTTGGGCACCGGCACCACCGCAATCTTGTACGGATCGAAAATCTTCAGCATCTGCCCATTGTCCCGCAACCCTTGCAGCAACTTGCCGAATGCAACGCCAGTGATCGGCGCTTCCGGACGCAGGATCGCGTAGTGGTGATAGACCTGATCGATGCGTTGGGACACCAGCAGCTGATCGGCCACTTGCTCGTTGCGCAGCAGGTAATCGCTCAGGTAGGAGCGCGTCACCAGAGCAATGTCTGCCCGCCCGCGCAGCACCATCAGCAGGTTGCTGTCATGGGAATAGGTCAGCGTGGCGTCGTAGTTCTGCGCGAGGAATTTCGGGTCGGCATTGAAGTTGGCGAACTCGTAGTGATAGCCGCTGAACAGCGCCAGACGCTTGCCGGTGAGGTCGGCAAAATAGCTTTGCTGGCGAGCGGGCTCACGTTGCGCGACGAAAATCTCGGCGTCTTCAAGCCCCATGTCGACGCTGGTGTGGGGAATGTCCTTCCAGCCCCAGTCCGGGTTCTCGAAAATGGCCATGTCGACCCGACCTTGCTTGAAATCACCGAATCGCCGGGGAATCGAAGTCGGCACCAGAACGAACTGATAGTCGCTCTGCAATTGATTCAAGGCTTCCACCAATTGCGGCAGCAGGCCAGTGTCGGCACCGGATTCCGGGCGCACGGTATAAGGCGGGAAATGTGCGGCACCGACCCGCACCAGCTGCGCAGCCTGGGTCGGCAACACCCAAACCACCGCGAGCGACGCCAGCAAAAGCCGCGTGGCCGTCCTAATTGGCGAAGACATCAAAACAACCCACTCCCCAAAAAATACCCATCAATGCATTCAAGCTAGGCGGTTTCGGCCACTTAGCCAGTTTCCTGCTGATTCATGACAACTTATTACTTTTCTTCGAGGACAAGAATCAATGCTTCATCGGCCAATTGATCGAGGCTCATGCTGCCGCCGGCACGAAACCAGGTGGTGGTCCAGGACAACGCACCCGTCAGAAACCGACGCGTGATGAACACATCGCCACGGATAAAACCGGCGTCCTTGGCTTCACCCAACACCTGCAGCCAAAGCGCTTCGTAAATATCGCGCAGCGCCAGCACCTGCGCCTGCCCGTCTTCGGACAGCGAACGCCATTCGTACACCAACACCGCCATGGCCTCGCCGCTGCCGCCCATGATCGACTGCAATTCGCAGCGAATCAGCGCCAGCACCCGCTCGCGCACATTGCCGGCCTCGGCCAGGGCGGCGCGCATCAACGCCGTGTTGTAGCGAATGGTTTCCTCCATCACCGCCCGCAGGATCTCGTCCTTGCTTTTGAAGTGATGAAAAATGCTGCCCGACTGAATGCCAACGGCGCCGGCCAGATCGCGCACCGTGGTGCGTTCATACCCTTTGTTGCGGAACAGGTGAGCCGCCACTTGCAGCAGTTTGCCGCGGGCGCTGTCAGGGTCGGTCAATTGGCCGTTATCGACCAATTCGCGCATCACCCCCAGGGCTTTTTGCTCGTCCACCCGTTCTCTCCTACAGTCGATCAATCAAATGCGCCGCCGCCGCTAAAACAGCGGGGTTGCGCGGGCAATTTAAGCTGGCGACGGCAACCAAGCAAGCGCTCGGGCAGAAGATATTTCAGCCGTTTACAAACCAAGCGCTTGCTTGGTAGTCTCGATGCACTTCTGTCGGAGGTGGTTATGGAATTGACTGCGCCTGAAACAATTCGCATCGGATGCGCCAGCGCGTTCTGGGGCGATACCTCGACCGCCGCCGCGCAACTGGTACACGGTGGGCAACTGGACTATCTGGTCTTCGACTATTTGGCCGAGATCACGATGTCAATCATGGCCGGCGCACGGATGAAAGATCCGCAGGCAGGCTACGCGGGCGACTTCATCGAAGTTCTCAGCCCACTGCTGGGGCAACTCGCCGAACAAAAAATCCGCGTCATCAGCAACGCCGGCGGGGTCAATCCACAGGCCTGCGCCGCTGCCTTGCAAGCTGCCTGTGACAAGGCCGGGGTGGCACTGAAGATCGCCGTGTTGTTGGGCGACGACCTGCAACCGCAGTTCAAACAGCTGAGCAGCCGCGGCCTTCATGAAATGTTCAGCGGTGCGCCCCTGCCGCCGATGTGCGTGTCGACCAACGCCTACCTCGGCGCACCGGGTATTGTCGAAGCCCTTCGCTTGGGTGCCGACATCGTCATTACCGGGCGCGTCGTCGACAGCGCGGTGGTCAGTGCCGCGCTGGTGCATGAATTCGGCTGGTCCTGGCATGACTACGACAAACTGGCCCAGGCTGCATTGGCCGGGCACATCATCGAATGTGGCGCCCAGTGCACCGGCGGCAATTTCACCGATTGGCGCGACGTACCCGATTACGAACACATCGGCTTCCCCATCGTCGAAGTCAGCGCCGACAGCCAGTTCATCGTCAGCAAACCCGAGGGTTCCGGCGGCCTGGTCACGCCGCTGACCGTCGGTGAACAGATGCTCTATGAAATCGGCAACCCCCAGGCCTACCTGCTGCCTGACGTGGTCTGCGATTTCACCCAGGTCAAACTCGTGCAACAAGGTAAAAACGCGGTTCAGGTGCATGGCGCAAAAGGCTTGCCGCCCACCGATCAGTACAAGGTCAGCGCCACGTATCCGGATGGTTTCCGCTGCACCGCCAGTTGCCTGATCGCCGGAATCGATGCAGTGGCCAAGGCCGAACGGGTCAGCCAGGCGATCATCAACAAGACTTCGGACATCTTCAGCCAGCGCGGCTGGGCGCCCTACAGCGAAGTGAACATTGAACTGCTGGGCAGCGAGGCCACTTACGGCCCCCACGGCCAACGCCAGGACAGCCGTGAAGTGGTGATCAAACTCGCGGTACGCCATCCGAGCAAACAGGCGTTGATCGTGTTCTCCCGGGAAATCGCCCAGGCCGCCACCGGCATGGCGCCGGGGTTGACCGGGATTGTCGGCGGACGGCCGACGGTCTATCCGCTGATCCGGCTGTTCTCGTTCCTCATCGACAAAACCGCCTGCACGCTGGACATTGATCTACAGGGACAGCGCCATCCGTGCGCCCTGCCCGCCGTCGATGTGCTCGACCCGGATGACTTGCCCGTTCCGTTCGACCCGCCGCAACCCACAGGCCGCGCCGATGCCAGCGTGGCCCTGATCAAGCTCGCCGTGGCGCGCTCCGGCGACAAGGGCAATCACAGCAACATCGGGGTCATGGCCCGTGAGCCCGAATACCTGCCATGGATCGCCGAAGCCCTGACACCCGAGGTGATGGTCGACTGGATGAGCCACGTCCTCGACCCGATTCACGGTCGTGTCGAGCGTTGGTATTTGCCCGGCACCCACAGCTTTAATTTTCTCCTGGAAAACGCCCTCGGCGGCGGCGGCGTGGCCAGCCTGCGAATCGACCCGCAAGGCAAAGCCTTCGCCCAGCAGTTGCTGGACATCCAGATTCCGGTGCCCCAGCGCATCGCCGACCAGGTCAACTAGAGGACTGTCGCCATGGCATACGATTCGATTTTCAAAGCCGATGTGTTTGCAGGCCAAAACATCATCGTCACCGGTGGCGGCAGCGGCATCGGTCGGTGCACCGCCCATGAACTGGCGGCACTCGGCGCCCACGTGCTGTTGGTCGGACGCAAGGCTGACAAGTTGAAAAGCGTCGCCGCCGAGATCGCCGAAGACGGCGGCAAGGCGGATTGGGCCACCTGCGATATTCGTGAAGAAGAAGCGGTCAAGCATCTGGTCAGCGAGTTGATTCGCAAGCATGGCCCGATCCATGGGTTGGTCAACAATGCCGGCGGGCAATACCCGTCGCCGCTGGCCTCGATCAATCAGAAGGGTTTCGAAACCGTGATGCGCACCAACCTGGTGGGCGGTTTCCTGATGGCCCGGGAAGTGTTCAACCAGTCGATGAGCAAACACGGCGGCGCCATCGTCAACATGCTCGCCGACATGTGGGGCGGCATGCCCGGCATGGGCCACTCGGGCGCAGCGCGTTCGGGCATGGACAACCTCACCAAGACCGCCGCTTTTGAATGGGGCTATGCCGGGGTGCGGGTCAACGCGGTGGCGCCGGGCTGGGTGGCCTCGAGCGGCATGGACACCTACGAAGGCGCGTTCAAAGCAGTGATTCCGACCTTGCGCGAACACGTGCCGCTCAAGCGCATCGGCACTGAATCCGAAGTCAGCGCGGCGATCGTTTTCCTGCTCAGCCCGGCGGCGGGCTTCATCAGTGGCAGCACGCTGCGCATCGATGGAGCGGCGAGCCTGGGTGGTCGGGCATGGCCGATTCACAAGGCGCAAAACAGTGAGTCGTATAACGGTTTTCACCGCGCCTACCTTCCTGATGTGCTCAAGGACAAGGAATAAGTCATGCCGGTGATCCAGTCCCACCTAGATCCGTTCAGCGAACAGTTCGCCCAGAACCGCTCCGCAATGCTGGTCGGCATCGAGCAGGTCCGCCAGCTCGAACAAAACCTGCTGAACAAGGCGGCCGAAGCCAAGCCCCGATTCGACAAACGCGGCCAGTTGCTGCCCCGTGAACGCCTCAATCTGCTGCTCGACCCCGGCGCGCCGTTCCTTGAACTGGCGAGCCTGGCCGGCTACAAATTGCACGACGACAAGGACGGCAACTCAGCCGGTGGCGGCTTGATCGCCGGGATCGGCTACGTGTCCGGCGTGCGGGTGCTGGTGGTGGCGAACAACAGCGCAATCAAGGGCGGGACCATTTCCCCCAGCGGCCTGAAAAAGTCCCTGCGCCTGCAACAGATCGCCATGGAAAACAAACTGCCGGTGATCACCCTCGCCGAGAGCGGCGGCGCCAATCTCAATTACGCCGCAGAGATTTTCGTCGAAGGCGCGCGCAGCTTTGCCAATCAGGCGCGGATATCGGCCATGGGGCTGCCGCAGATCACTGTGGTCCACGGCTCGGCCACGGCGGGCGGGGCTTATCAGCCGGGACTATCGGATTACGTGGTGGTGGTGCGCGGCAAGGCGAAGCTGTTTCTGGCCGGCCCGCCGCTGCTCAAGGCCGCGACCGGAGAAGTCGCCACCGATGAAGATTTGGGCGGCGCCGAGATGCACGCGCAAACCGCCGGCACCGCCGAATACCTGGCCGAGAATGATGCCGATGGCGTGCGTCAGGTGCGCGAGATCGTCAGTCTGCTGTCGTGGGATGCACGGCTACCGGTGGCGCCCGCCCGGTACTGGGAAGACCCGCTCTACCCGATCGACGAGCTGCTCGGGCTGATTCCCGACGACCCGAAGAAGCCCTATGACGTGCGCGAAATTATCGCGCGGATTGCCGACGGCTCGAGCTTCCTTGAATTCAAAGGTGAGTTCGATCAGCAGACCATTTGCGGGCATTTACACATCCAGGGCCGCGCCTGTGGATTCATCGGCAACAACGGCCCGATCACCCCCAAGGGAGCGAGCAAAGCAGCGCAATTCATTCAGCTGTGTGACCAGAGCCGGACGCCGCTGCTGTTTTTCCATAACACCACCGGGTTCATGGTCGGCACCGAATCGGAACAGCAAGGCGTGATCAAGCATGGCGCAAAGATGATCCAGGCGGTGGCCAACGCCCGGGTGCCTAAACTGACCATCGTCGTCGGCGGCTCCTATGGCGCCGGTAATTACGCGATGTGCGGTCGCGGCCTCGACCCGCGTTTCATCTTCGCCTGGCCCAACAGCCGCACCGCCGTCATGGGCGGCGCCCAGGCCGGCAAGGTGCTGCGAATCGTCACTGAGGCCAAACAGCTCAAGGACGGCTTGGTGCCCGACCCGAAAATGCTCGACATGCTGGAACAGGTCACCGCGCAGAAACTCGACAGCCAGTCCACCGCGCTGTATGGCAGCGCCAACCTGTGGGATGACGGGCTGATCGACCCACGGGATACCCGGACCTTGCTCGGTTACTTGCTGGATATCTGTCACGAGGCCGAAGTGCGGCCGCTGCAAACCAACAGCTTCGGGATCGCAAGGTTTTAGTTGATCGTTCCCACGCTCCGCGTGGGAATGCAGCCCGGGACGCTCCGCGTCCCAAAGAGCGGACGCGGAGCGTCCATAGAGGCGTTACCACGCAGAGCGTGGGAACGATCGGGTTCGTCAGGAGAACAATAAAAATGATCTTCACCCAGGAACACGAAGCACTGCGTCGCACGGTCCGCCAGTTCGTCGATCACGAGATCAATCCACACGTCGAGGAATGGGAGAAGGCCGGGCGCTTCCCGATCCACGAGATCTTCCGCAAGGCCGGCGACCTCGGCCTGCTGGGGATTTCCAAACCGGAAAAATTCGGTGGGATGGGACTCGACTACAGCTATTCGATCGTCGCGGCCGAAGAGTTCGGCACGATTCACTGTGGCGGGATCCCGATGTCCATCGGCGTGCAGACCGACATGTGCACGCCTGCCCTCGCCCGCTTCGGCTCCGATGAACTGCGCGAAGAATTCCTGCGCCCAGCGATCACCGGCGAACAAGTCGGTTGCATCGGCGTTTCCGAGGTCGGCGCCGGGTCCGACGTGGCCGGCTTGAAAACCACCGCCCGCAAGGACGGCCACGACTACGTGATCAACGGCAGCAAGATGTGGATCACCAACTCGCCGAGCGCCGACTTCATCTGCCTGCTGGCCAACACCTCCGACGACAAACCGCACGTCAACAAATCGCTGATCATGGTGCCGATGAACACACCGGGCATCAGCCTCAGTTCGCATCTGGACAAGCTCGGCATGCGCAGTTCGGAAACCGCCCAGGTGTTTTTCGACAACGTGCGCGTGCCGCAACGCAACCGCATCGGCCATGAAGGCGCGGGTTTCATGATGCAGATGCTGCAGTTTCAGGAAGAGCGTCTGTTCGGCGCGGCGAACATGATCAAGGGCCTGGAATACTGCGTCGACAGCACCATCGAGTACTGCAAGGAACGCAAAACCTTTGGCAGTGCGCTGATCGACAATCAGGTCATTCACTTCCGCCTGGCCGAACTGCAGACCGAAATCGAATGCTTGCGGGCGCTGGTCTATCAGGCCACCGAGCAGTACATCAAAGGTCAGGACGTTACGCGCCTGGCATCAATGGCCAAACTCAAGGCCGGGCGCCTGGGCCGCGAAGTCAGCGACAGCTGCCTGCAATATTGGGGTGGCATGGGCTTCATGTGGGACAACCCGGTGGCCCGCGCCTACCGTGACGTGCGGCTGGTGTCGATCGGCGGCGGCGCCGACGAAATCATGCTGGGGATCATCTGCAAACTCATGGGCATCCTGCCGGGGAAAAAGAAATGAGCGCCCTGCCGGTGTGCCAGACCTTGCTGCTCGAATCCCATAACGGCGTGCTGCACATCACCCTTAATCGCCCGGAAAGCCGCAACGCCATGAGCTTGCAGATGGTCGCCGAACTGCGCACGGTGCTGGCCGCAGTGCGTGATGATCGAGCGGTTCGTGCGCTGGTGATCGGTGGTGCCGGTGGGCATTTTTGTGCTGGCGGCGACATCAAGGACATGGCCAATTCCCGGGCTCAAGGCACGCAGGCCTATCGCGATTTGAACCGAGCGTTCGGCGCGCTGCTGCAAGAGGTGCAACACGCCCCGCAAGTGGTCATCACGGTGCTGCAAGGCGCGGTGCTCGGCGGTGGATTGGGGCTCGCGTGCGTCAGTGATGTTGCCCTGGCCGATCATAATGCGCAGTTCGGTCTGCCGGAAACCAGCCTCGGTCTGCTGCCCGCGCAGATCGCGCCATTCGTGGTCCAGCGCATCGGCCTGACCCAGGCGCGTCGACTGGCACTGACGGCCGCGCGTTTCGATGGCACCCAGGCGCGGCGCATGGGCCTGGTGCATTTCGTCGAGCATGACGCGCAAGCCTTGGCCGAGCGTCTCGATGAAATCCTCGCCCATGTGTTGTGCTGCGCGCCGGGGGCGAATGCCACGACCAAAAAATTATTGCTGGCGAGTGCGGGACAGCCTTCGGACGCCTTGCTGGATGAAGCGGCCGGGTGGTTCAGCGAAGCGGTGACCGGGGCTGAAGGGGTCGAGGGGACGATGGCCTTTGTGCAAAAACGTAAACCGGGGTGGGCTTCCTAAAAGCTTCGCGGGCAAGCCTCGCTCCTACAGAGGTTGATGATGCCCTTGTAGGAGCGAGGCTTGCCCGCGAAGAGGCCATCACTTTCACCGCAAAATTCAGGGAACAACCCATGCCCGGACTCAGCAAAATCCTCATCGCCAACCGCGGTGAAATCGCCTGCCGCATCCAGCGCACCGCCCATGCCCTGGGATACCGCACCGTTGCCGTGTTCAGCGATGCCGACGCCGACGCCTTGCACGTCCAAATGGCCGACGAAGCCGTCAACATCGGCCCGGCCCCGGTGCAGCAGTCCTACCTGAACATCCCGGCGATCATCGACGCCGCCCGACGCAGCGGTGCCGACGCGATCCATCCCGGCTACGGCTTCCTCTCGGAAAACGCCGAATTCGCCCTCGCCTGCCAACACGCCGGCATCACCTTCATCGGCCCGAGCCCTGAAGCGATCGACTTGATGGGCAGCAAGCGCCTGTCGAAACTCGCCATGCTCGCGGCCGGCGTGCCGTGCATCAAAGGCTATCAGGACGCCGAGCAGGACGACTCGACCCTGAGCCGCGAAGCCGCGCGCATCGGCTACCCGCTGATGATCAAGGCCAGCGCCGGCGGTGGCGGGCGCGGCATGCGCCTGGTGCACAGCGCCGACGATTTGCTGGAACAGCTGCGAACCGCGCGCTCCGAAGCGCTGCATGGGTTCGGCAGCGACGAACTGATCCTCGAACAAGCGCTGATCGATCCACGTCATGTCGAGGTTCAGGTGTTTGGCGACCAGCACGGCAACCTGATCTACCTCGGCGAGCGTGACTGTTCGATCCAGCGCCGCCACCAGAAAGTCATCGAAGAAGCGCCCTGCCCGGTGATGACCGCCGAGTTGCGCCGGGCCATGGGCGAAGCGGCGCTCAAGGCCGGGCGCGCGGTGAATTATGTGGGCGCCGGCACCGTGGAATTCCTGCTGGATGCACGCGGGCAATTCTACTTTCTGGAGATGAACACCCGACTGCAAGTGGAACACCCGGTGACCGAAATGATCACCGGCCTTGATCTGGTGGCCTGGCAGCTGCTTGTCGCCGAAGGGCTGCCGCTGCCTTTGAAACAGGAAGAAGTGCGGCTCATCGGGCATGCCATGGAAGTGCGTTTGTACGCCGAAGATCCGGCACAGGGCTTTTTGCCGCAAACCGGTCGAATCGAGGCGTGGGAGCTTGCGTTGCAAGACGGCGTACGGATCGATCATGGCTTGATCGAAGGCCAGAACATCAGCCCCTTTTACGATCCGCTGCTCGGTAAAATCATCGCCCATGGCGCGACCCGTGAAGAAGCCCGGCGCAGACTGCTGCGGGCTGTGCAGGACAGCGTGCTGCTGGGTGTGCAAAGCAATCAGCGCTTGCTCGCCAGCCTGCTGCAACACCCGCAGTTCATCAGCGGTGACTTCAGTACCGGGTTCATCCCGAGCTGTTTTGCCGACCATCCTTGCCTGCATCCAAGGGTTCCGAGCGCCGAAGAACTGGCCATTGCTGCGGCGTTGTTCTATCACGCCTCGGCGCAGACCCATCCCGCCCCGCTGGCCGGTTGGCGGAACAACGCCAGCGTGCCTCTGCATTTTCGAATCGGCCAGGAGGATCAGGACTGGCCGGTGGAACTGAACGCAGCGCCTGACTCGCCGTACCGCTTGCAAGTCGGCAGCCGAACCCTCGAATTGAAGGTCATCCAGTGCGACGGGCACGGGGCAACACTGATGATCGACGGCATCCGCCAACGCCATGCCTACCGCCTCGCGGCCGGGCAACTCTGGCTGTTCACCCGCCCCGGCAGCCTGCGTCTGGTCGATCGGACCCAAGCCTTGGTCAGCAGCCAGTCCAGCGTCAGCACCGGTACCCTCAAGGCGCCCATGGACGGGGCGATCGTCGACGTATTGGTCAGCGAGGGCAGTCCGGTCAGCAAAGGTCAGCTGCTTGTGGTGCTCGAAGCGATGAAAATGGAACACCCGCTCAAATCAGGGATCGACGGGGTGCTTAAACGCTTGCAGGTGCGGGTCGGCGATCAGGTCAAGAATCGTCAGATTTTGTTGGAGGTCGAATAAGCCGCTAGGCGGATCCGCCGGCTTTGGCTACGCTCAAGCCCTATCACGACGCGGATACCAGGAACCCTGCAATGCCTCACTGGCTGGTGATCGATCTGGAAGCCACCACCGATGACGGTGGCTGGCCAGTAACGGAAATGGAAATCATCGAAATCGGTGCCACCCTGGTGGACCGAAAAGGATGCGAAGTGGATTGTTTCCAGTGCTTCGTACGGCCATTGGTGCGGCCGCTGCTGACGCCATTTTGCCGGGAACTGACGCACATCACTCAGGCTAACGTCGATGCAGCGCAGACGCTGAGCGAGGTCTGGCCGTCCTTCGAGCAATGGCTCGGGCGCCATCAATCGGTTCTGGAGGGCTGGGCCAGTTGGGGCGATTACGATCGCAAGCAACTGCTTCAGGAATGGCAGCGACTAAAACTGGTCAGCGTTCTGGGTAGCGTGCCTCACATGAATCTCAAACAGCGCTTTGCCAAGGCCCTACGCCTGGAGCGCCCGCTGGGACTCAACGGGGCCCTGCAACTGGTGGGCATGCAGTTCAATGGCCAACAGCATCGGGCACTGGAGGACGCGCGCAATACGGCGCGTTTGTTGCCACAGGTTTTCCCCCAGGAGAGGTGACGGCATTCGAGGCCTTGTGCATACTGGCCGGCCCTTTTCAGCCCTTTTCGAGGAATCGCCCATGTTTAAAGTCAACGAGTACTTCGACGGCACCGTCAAGTCGATCGCCTTTGGCACCGCTGAAGGTCCTGCGACCATCGGCGTCATGGCTCCGGGCGAATACGAATTCGGCACCAGCCAGCGCGAAATCATGCACGTGGTGACCGGCGCCCTGAGCGTCAAACTGCCTGACAGCACCGATTGGGAAACCTTCGCCGCCGGCAGCCAGTTCAACGTACCTGCCAACAGCAAGTTCCAGCTGAAAGTGGCCGTCGACACCGCTTATCTGTGTGAATACCGCGGCTAAACCCCCGGGTTTTCACAGCGACAAAAAAATGCCCGGGTCCTTTTGGGACCCGGGCATTTTTTCATCCGGCGGGTTTATTCCAGGAGGGTCACTGGCATACCGACTTCAAGTTGGCCATTGCTGTCGTTGACCAGGTTCTGCCCGAACATCGCGCCGTCGGCTTCTGAACGGTATTTCTGCAACGTTGCCAGAGGTTCGCGATCATCGCTGCGCAGACCGGTTTGCGGGTCGATGGTGGTCAGGATGCAGCGCGAACAGGACTTGACTACACGGAACTCGACATCGCCAATACGGATACGCTTCCAGCGGTCTTCGGCATACGCCTCGCTGCCCTCAATCACCAGATTCGGTCGAAAGCGCAGCATTTCCAGCGGACGCCCGACCTTTTGCGACAAGTCTTCCAGGGACGCCTGGCCGATCAGCAACAGCGGGAAGCCATCGGCGAACGCCACTTGATCGTCATCCCTGCCGTAGCCCGCTTGCGTGGTGCGCGCGCGATCCAGTGGAATTTGCACCAGGCGCGTCGGCTTCCCAATGAATTCACTGACCCAGGTGCCCGCCTCATCGCCGGCATCGGGTACGCGCAGACTGTCTTTGAAGATCGTCACGCCCCGCAGTTCTGCATCGCTGGCGGGTAACGCAATGTCGATGGGGGAGCGGCCGGGAGCACTGAGGGTCAAGCCACCGTCGGCATTCCACAATGCCGACAACTGACTCATCTGCCCCACCACGCGCTGGGTCAGGAAGCGCCCGCTAGCCTCGTCCACGAGCATCCAGCGTCGATCACCGTCCAGACCGAGTTTGTCGAGGCTGGCCTGCTGCAGGGGCTCGGCCTTGCCGGATTTCAACGGATAACGGTAAAGCGCGCTCAGACGCAACATGGCCAGCTCCCTGATGGGCAAAAAATGCCACCCTATACGACCTTGGGCGCCGAATCAAAGGCTGAAAACCGATCTCTGTTTACCTTGTGGGAGCGGGCTTGCTCCCACAGGCTGGTTGCTCAGGTCGTGATCAGGCCGGCACTTCGTCGAGCATCAGGCGCTGGCGCACCACGTCGACGAGTTTGTCCGGCTGGAACTTGGAGAGGAAGTTGTCGCAGCCGACCTTCTTGACCATCGAATCGTTGAAGCTGCCCGACAGCGACGTGTGCAGCACCACGTAAAGTCCGCGCAGACGCGGGTCGTTACGGATTTCGGTGGTCAGGCGATAGCCGTCCATTTCCGGCATTTCCGCGTCGGTAAAGACCATCAGCAGTTTGTCGGTCATCGACACGCCCGTATCGGCCCAGGCCTTGAGCATGTTCAGCGCCTTCAAGCCGTCGCTGGCGATGTGCATCTTCACGCCCAACTGGCCCAGGGTGTCGCGCAATTGCGATAAGGCGACGTTGGAGTCGTCCACCAGCAACACTTCACGACCACGGGCGCGTTCCAGCACCGGGTCGTCGAGTTTTTCGCGCGAGACCTTGGCGTTGTACGGCACGATTTCGGCCAGGACTTTTTCGACGTCGATGATTTCAACCAACTGGTCGTCGACCTTGCTGATGGCGGTCAGGTAATGCTGGCGGCCGGCGCTGGTGGGCGGCGGCAGAATAGCTTCCCAGTTCATGTTGACGATGCGGTCTACGCCGCCGACCAGGAACGCCTGCACCGAACGGTTGTACTCGGTGACGATGATCGTACTGGTAGGGCTAGGCACCAGCGGACGCATGCCGATGGCCTGGGACAGGTCAATCACCGGCAACGTCTGCCCACGCAAGTTGACCACGCCGCAGACAAACGGATGGCGCTGGGGCATCAGGGTCAGCTTTGGCAGTTGCAGCACTTCCTGCACTTTGAAGACGTTGATCGCGAACAATTGCCGACCGGCCAGCCGGAACATGAGAATTTCCAGGCGATTCTCACCCACCAGTTGCGTGCGTTGGTCTACCGTGTCGAGAATGCCGGCCATTAATGACTCCTGGGCTAGTACTGATGAATTCACTAAAGAGGGTTATCGGCTGTTTTTGCCAGACCTTGACCCTGAGACAAAATGCCACGACCGGGCATTGATGTCACATTAACATCATGCTTTACTGGCGCCGTGATTTCATCTGCTTCACTCCCTGCGGCGCGACCTCGGTTTGCACGTTAGGTTCCCCTGTGTAAGGGATTCCCCTAGTAACAATCAGGCCCAACCTGATATTCGCAATATCCAATAGCCATTAATGTGACGCCATTCTCATTGCATGAACGGAGTCAGGCTTTTGTGTGCGATCGCAGGTAAGTGGCCATCCACCCTCTCGAGTTCCCCAGCCTGCGCCCAGGCCTGCCGGAGCGCGATCTCATGCCGGCACGGCAGCGTCGGGATGCTGGACGTCTTCGTCGACACACACGACATCCCCTCATTTGACATGACGTTGTGGAGATAAGCATGCCGAACGACCCTAAACAGTGGGCCCAGCGTTTACCGGAATTTCTTGTCGAAGCTGAAACACTCCTGGCCAAATCGGAGGAGTGCCTGAGCCATCTGCAGCTCATCAGCAATGACAAGGACGCAATCGATTGCATGCTCAGCAGTCTGCTCAAATTGGCCAGCAGAGCCGATGCCCTGGCGCTGGAAGCGGTGTCCGAATTTTCGCTGCACATCCACGGCTTGCTGAACCACGCCCAAAGCCACATGCAACTGCACGACCAGGCCTTGGGTGCACTGAAGGACTGCTTTACGTTGATGGCCTGGCAACTTGAACTCATCGACCAGACCACCGGCCAACTCAGCCTGGATGACAGTGAACAGACTTCCCTGATTGAAGCCTTTGCGTTTCAGGTCGGACAAAGTCATTTTCAGTTAGCGGTTAATTCCAAACCGTTCACGCTCGTTTCCTATTCTGAGCGACAGGCTTAATTCATCCGACAACTAGACCAGCGTTGCGTATTCTTATTGCCATGATGCCGCTCATCAACTTGGGTGCGCTCATGTCGCAATTGAATATTTCATACCTGTCAACGACAGTTCGATACAAACAATTACCCCATCCGTAAAACTTTTTCCATTGTGGAACTATCGTCCAGAGCTTTTAATTCCTGACCAAACAGACATATATAGCAAACGCGACCGACGGTACCTTAAGTGGTATTATGCCGACCATTAGTTGACGCCAATTAATGGCAGAGTGATTCCAGATGAGAGCAGTCCAATAAGTTGAAGGTTGTAGTTTCAACCCTGGACTGCACCCTGCTAAAGACGAGTCACTACAGATTTTCAGACAGAGACCCGTCAGCCACCATGGCCGGTCTGCCCGCAGCGAACATCCATTGGCTCCATCCGCTATGTACGCCAGTCTCAAGTCAATCACCCTATGGCCACCCTCTCAAACAAACGCGCGACGGTTCACGCTTTTGCTGTGCACCAGCTCGGCACTTGGCAGCTTGCTGGCCTTCAGCCTGTCTGTCCCACTGCCGGTTAGCCTGCTGGTACTCAATATGGCGGCACTCGCCTGCGTCTGGGCGCAACATTGCCTCTCGCGCAAGTCGATAAAATTTCAGCCGCAAGAACTGGCCGACCGTCTGCTGGAAGTACAGGAAAACGAACGTCACCGGCTCAGTCGTGAATTGCATGACGACATCGGCCAGTTGCTGACCGCTGCAAAACTTCAAAGTGAATGGCTCAAACGCCGGATGCCTGAAGACATGCAAGGCCAGTGCTCGGTGCTCTGCGACACACTGGACGAAACCCTGGCCAAGGTTCGTGATGTCTCGGCCATTCTCAATCCCAGGCAGTTGGCCAGTCTCGGGCTGGAAGCCAGTTTGCGTGCGCATTTGCTCAAGACTCTGGCCAATACATCGATGCACTGGAGCCTGGAATGCCATCAACGGCTGACCGGCATACCGGAAGAAATGGCGGTGGCCGCCTTTCGAATCACCCAGGAAGCGGTCACCAATATTCTGCGCCACGCCGAAGCAAACAATCTGTTGATCCGCCTGCAACGCACGCCCAAGGGTTTGGCGCTGTTGATCAGCGACGACGGCCTGGGGTTCGCGCCAGCCGCAGACCCCGGTCGAGAGGGACAACGCGGGATGGCCGGGATGGTGGAGCGGATCGATCAACTGGGCGGTACCCTGGTCGTGACCAGCGAGCCAGGCAAAGGCACTCAAATCGAAGCACTCTTTCCCTGGGCGCCCCGTGCGCTCGAACGGGCCAGTACGAATAAGGTTATGCATTGACTTGTAACTTACTTCTGGTGGATGACCACTCGCTTATCAGGGCAGGCGTGCGCGCTCTGGTGCTGGATATTCCCGGCTACGCGGTCATTGGTGAGGCCAATGACGGCTCGCAGCTACTCGAGATGGTCGAGAAGCTGTCCCCTGACATCGTTCTGCTGGATATCTCCATGAAGGAGACCGGCGGCCTTGAAGCCTTGCAGCGACTCAAGCGGGTCCGCCCGCAAAGCAAGGTGCTGATCCTGTCGATGCACACCGACCCGGGCCTGATCATGCAGGCGCTTGAGTCCGGTGCTCATGGCTATTTGCTCAAAGACACCACGGCCACCGAGCTGGAACATGCCCTGGATGCCTTGCGCAATAACGAACGCTACCTGAGCCCGGCCATTGCCCACACGGTCATCAATCAGGCACTGATCCGCAACCAGAAGCATCAGCCCGAGCCTGCGGACTCGCACAACCTGACGGCCCGCCAGCTGGAAATCCTGCGACTGATTGTTCGCGGCAAATCCACCCGGGAAATAGCCAATGGCCTGGGCCTCAGCATCAAAACCGTTGAAACCCACCGCTCGCAAATCATGAAGCGCTTGCAAATCTACGATGTGGCCGGCCTGGTGCTGTTTGCCGTGCGCGAGCAAATCATCAGTCTGGATGACTGACCGTTTTCGAAGCGCTCAGCAGTGGCGAGTTCTCCGGTAAATGCACGCGCAATGCCGCTGGACGGGCCGAGAATCGCAGGTTCTCGCTCTCGATAGGTTCGCCATCCAGATTGATGTAGAGGCCTTCCGCAACCTTGATCTCGACCCATGGCAGGCGAGCTCGCACAAACATATTGTCGATGCCGAAGCCATCGGCCAGCAGCGTTTTCAACGTACCGACCACTTCCTGCGGCGCAGGCAAAATGCTGATATCCAGCAGCCCATCGTCAGCCAGCGCCTCCGGGCACAGTACGTGACCACCACCAGCCTGCCGGCCATTGCCGATACCCAACGCCAATAGCTCACCACTCCATTGAAAGTCCGGCCCCTGCAACTCGCCGTAGGCGGCATGCAGCTCGCTGAAGCGCGATAACCCGGTGAACAGATAAGCCGCGCCCCCGAGGACTTTCTTCAAGTCTTCCGAGGTATTCGCCGTGACCTGACTGCCAAAGCCTCCGGTGGCCATGTTCAGAAAGACTTGACCGCCGACCTCTCCCAGATCGATAGCGTGCGGCGCGGCCTCCAGAAGGTCCAGCGCCAGAGCGGGCTCGAGCGGCACGCCGGCAGCACGCGCAAAATCGTTGGCGGTGCCCAACGGCATCAGCACCAGGCTGGCCTGCGTCGAATGCGCAGCCATGGCCTCGGCGATATCACGCAAGGTGCCATCACCGCCGCCGGCAACGAGTTGCGTATAGCCTGCGTTCAGCGCTTCTTCCACCATCCGCTGCGCGTCACCCGCCTCCCAGGTCACTCGGACCGCCAACTCCCAGCCTTGCTGGCGCTTCACGTCGACGGCCGCGCGGACCTCCTCGTTGAGTGCCTGCTTGCCATGCAGAATCAACAGCGCCTTGCGCTCACTCATCATTGTCGCTCCCATGTTTGGAATCCGTATGGGAGATATTGACCTCACCACCTCCTATAAAAGTCGCAAGGATTTGAATTTTTTTGACGCGTGCAGCTTTGCGGTCCTACAGCGCGGGAAATTTTCCTACAACATGTGCGGAATCGGCTCAATTGACCAACCTTGGCGATTGGTACACCTTGGTGTCCGCGGCATCAGTCATCAACATTAAATACACAGGGATGTGCAAACCATGAGTAGACCTTCTTCAAGGGCCACACAAAGCGCTATCAACAAGAGTGTCGGCCAACCAAAGGGCTTTAAGGCAAGGAGCATTTAGTCCATGCAAAGTCATGACATCAGGTTGCCGATCAGTCAGGTCGCGCCATTGGCAGAAAATCGCGCCAATCATCAGGCTGAATTCAATAACAGCGCAAAGCCCGCCGGAGGAGTTGATATGGAACCTCGCGTCATTGAACTAGAGACACACCTCAAATACATCCGAAGAGACATGGAAGAGGTCCGTGGCGATGTTAAATCCATCAAACACAGGCTGGCCTATTCTGCGGGTGGAACAGCCGTGGTCCTGGGGCTGCTGGGCTGGGTGGCCAACAGCCGCTTTGATCAGGTCGTGTCACTTCTGGTTCGTTAGTCGCTAGCCATGGACGCAAGCTCCGGCACGATCAACCGGGCTTGCGTGGCAAGACTTTCGCCAGAATCAGCTCAGGACTTCGCTCAGCGGAATGAAGTTCACGTAATCACCTTCGATCAACGTGCGGTCTTCCAGTACTTCAACCAGACCATCGGCCCACGCGGCACTGCGGAGCACCCCGGAGCTCTGATTCTTGTAGATGATTGCCCGACCATTCTCCAGGCGTCCACGCAAATACTCTCGGCGATTACCCGCCTTCGGCCAGTCGAACCCAGCAGGCACCTGAAACTTTAATGGCTCGACCTCCCTCACACCCTGGCGGCGCAAGAGATAGGGCCTGGCCAACAAGGCAAATGTAACCAGTGTCGATGCAGGGTTGCCGGGCAAGCCAATCACAGGCACGCCTCGAAAATGACCGAACGTCAGCGGCTTGCCTGGTTTGATGGCGAGTTTCCACAGGGTCAACTCGCCCTCTTCGCGCAAGGCAATGCCCAGAAAATCGGCCTCTCCCACCGACACGCCACCGGTAGAAAGGATCAAGTCGACATCCTTCAACTCGCCAAGGCGGGCACGAGTGGTCGCTAGATCATCGGGCAGAATACCGGCATCGATCACTTCACAACCCAAGCGCTGCAACCAACTGCACAGCAACACACGATTACTGTTGTAAATCTGCCCTGGCCCGAGGGGCTGGCCCGGCTCTATCAACTCATCTCCGGTTGACAGGACCGCGACACGAACCTTGCGAACCACGTTCAGCTCAGCACATCCCAGCGACGCCGCCAGGCCCTGCTCGATAGGTCCCAGGCGGGTGCCAGCCGGCAAGACAAGTTCGCCAACGGTGGTTTCCTGGCCTTGAGGGCGAATATTTTGACCCGGGGTCATCGTCTCGATGAAACGGACGCGCTCGTCCGCGTGGACCTCGGCGTTCTCTTGCATCTCGACGCAATCGGCACCTGCCGGTACAGGCGCGCCAGTAAAGATCCGGGCGCAGGTACCGGGCTTCAACGGTTCGGGTGCCTGGCCGGCGAAAATCTTCTGACTGACCACCAACGGTACTCCCGTCCAGTCAGCCACTCGCAAGGCATAGCCGTCCATGGCACTGTTCGGCCAGGGCGGCAGATCAAGCGTCGAGACCAGGTCATCGGCCAGTATGCGACCTTCAACCCGCGCCAACGGCAAGCGCTCACGCTCACCTATCGTTGATGCCTCAGCCATTTCCAGCAAACGCGCCAGAGCCACTTCGACAGCCATCAAGCTGCCAGTTTTGCCGGGCTTACCCACGGGATTCACAGGGGGCCGCCTGTTTCAGGTGAGCCACGAAATTGCAGGGACGGTGCCGCGAATCCAGCTGTTCGGCGAGGATGCCATCCCAGCCAGTGCGCACAGCGTTGGTCGAACCCGGCAAGCAGCAGACCAGCGTGCCATTGGCCAAACCCGCGAGAGCCCGGGACTGAACAGTTGAGGTGCCGATGTCCGCAACCGAAATTTGCCGGAACAGTTCGCCGAAACCGTCGACCTGCTTGTCCAACAGGCAGCTCACCGCTTCCGGCGTGCTGTCGCGGCCCGTGAACCCGGTACCGCCGGTGATCAACACCACTTGCACGACGTCATCGGCAATCCAGTTGGCGACTTGCGCGCGAATTTTGTAGAGATCATCTTTAAGCAAAACCCGAGCGGCCAGGTTATGTCCGGCAGCGCTCAAGCGGTCGACAAAAAGTTGTCCTGACGTATCACTTTCCAGGGTGCGGGTATCGCTGACCGTCAACACCGCAATGTTTAGCGGCGCGAAAGGTACTTCAGCCTTGGCTTTCATAGGCTCGTCCAGTTGTAGGATAAACAGCCCGGTGTTATATCACAGCGCCCCGTTTTTTCGCCGCCCCCATGGAGACATGGCATGACCTCGAATACACATTTGCCGCCCTGCTCCATTCTGCTCCTGGCCGGTGGCCGAGGCCAACGCATGGGCGGCCAGGACAAGGGTTTGCTGGAATGGCATGGCGAGCCGCTGATTGCCCATCTGCATCGCAAGACCCGTGAGCTGAGCGATGACCTGATCATCTCCTGCAACAGGAACCTGGAAAAATACGCGCCTTATGCCGACCAGTTGGTCCATGACGATCAAAGCGACTTCCCGGGGCCCTTGGCCGGTATTCGCGCCGGCCTCAAGGCCGCCCGCCACCCCTATCTGCTGGTGTTGCCGTGCGATGTGCCGCGCATCGATGCGGCACTGCTCCAGAGCATGCGCGAAACCGCCCGCCAGCATCCGGACAAACCGCTGATGCTGCGCCATGACGAACACTGGGAGCCGCTTCTGTGCATTATCCCGGTGGCGCTCTCGGCAGCGTTCGAAAGTGCCTGGAATGACGGCGAACGCAGCCCGGGTCGCCTCATGCGTAAACTGGGCGCTACCGCCCTGCAATGCCCCGATAACGATCCTCGCCTGGCCAACCTCAACACGCCAGAGCTGTTAAGTGCACACAACACTGTGTCAGACTGACACGAGAAGGAACTTGCGCGCGTTGTATACGTCTCAAGCTCAGTAACTAAAAGAATTCATATTCGGAGACACACTCATGACTCAACGGACCCTCGCCACTTTCATGCTCGCACTGGGCCTTGCGACCCTCGCCGGTTGCGCATCGCCTACAGTGATCACCTTGAATGACGGTCGCGAAATCCAAGCCGTCGACGCGCCGAAATACGATGAAGAATCGGGTTTCTACGAGTTCCAACAGCTGGACGGCAAACAAACCCGCATCAACAAGGATCAGGTTCGTACCGTTAAAGAGTTGTAATCTTTACGGCACCACCGGATACAGAAAAGCCCGCTTATAGCGGGCTTTTTCGTGCCTGAAGTAATGTGATCACCATTGCAGGGTGATGGTGCTCTCGAATTCACGTTGCTGGCCGGTGACCGGATCGACAAACCGCAAACCCTGAGCCAGCAGCTTCAAGGGATTGGCATAGTCGTCCTCGACATCCTTGAGCACCTGCGGGTAGAACGGGTCGTTGCAGATACTGGCGCCCAAAGCAGTCATGTGCACCCGCAACTGATGTTTCTTGCCGGTCACCGGATAAAGTCCATAACGCCAGAGATCGCCGTTCTTCTCACGAACCTCGACTGCCGTCTCGGTGTTGCTGGCACCCGGACCTTCCTGCATGCGAAAGAATGGCTCGCCATCGACCAGCCGACTTTTATGAACCAGTGGAAAGGTGAGTTCAGGCAATGCGCGGGCGATTGCTTCGTAGCGTTTTTCGATATTCCGTGTAGGAAATAATGACTGGTAAGCCGAGCGACTCTCAGGGTTCGCCGAAAACAACACCAGTCCTGCCGTATGCCGGTCAATGCGATGCAAAGGCACAAGATTCGGGTTATCCAGTCGACGGATCAACCGGCGCAACAACGTCTGCTCCACGTATTCACCAGCAGGCGTCACCGGCAGAAAATGCGGCTTGTCCGCCACCACCAGGTGTTCGTCGGCGTACAGGATCGACTCGACCACCGGGATCGGTTTTTCGTCCGGCACCTCACGGAAGTAATGAATCCTCAGGCCTTCCTTGTAACGCAGATCAAGGGCAATCGGTTGACCTTGCCCGTCTAGCACGCGACCGCGAGCAATTCTGTCCAGCCATTGTTCACGCCCGATGGCGCTGAAATGTTCGCACAGGCAATCGAGCACGGTCTGCCACGGACCCGGCGGCAAATAGAGCGTGCTGGCCTGGTTGTGGGCAGCAGAAAAAGATGAAGTGGACATACGAACGCTCTGACCCTCAATGCAGGACAGCATTATCCAACAGTGGCGGGAACGAACCTAGAAGAGAATCCTCACGCCGGTACCTGCTCGCGCGTCGCCGCCTCGGTGAACTCCTTGAGCCAGCGCAGCACATCGACCGCTTCCCAGCGGCCTGGATCATAAAGCGCATACAACAAGCCCTGATAACCCACGACATCGAGCTGGCGGTGATAACCCGCGCGCTGGAACAACGCTTCGATTTCGGCAAAACAGGTGTTGAAGTGCAGTTTGTTGAAGGGTGTTTTTCCTTCCGTGACCAGACCATCCAGACGCAATTCGAGGACCGCCTCGCGTACAACATCGACCGACATCCGGTTCACGCTGTTTTTCAATTGTTCGACATTGACCACGGTTTTCCCCTCTTACGCCCGAAACTGCCAGCTCGAACCTGAAAATCAGGAGCGAATGACAACATTACGAATAACTGTATACGCATACAGTATCCGAAGAGCATCGGTTAAGCCAAGGGGATCCTTCGCAAAGTTCGACAGACGGGACATCGTTACCAGAAAAGCCGCTTAACGCAGGAACGCTACCACCTCGTCGGCACTGAATGGCCAACCCAGCTCAGCGCCGGTATCAACCCGGCGCAGCACCGGGATACGCAGGCTGTAAGCCTCAAACCACGTCTCATCGTCAGCGATGTCTACCAGCTCCACCAGCAGACCACGCTCGACAAACTCCATCAGCATGGCTTCGGCCACTTCACAGAGATGGCACCCAACGGTACCGAACAGCTGACATTCAGGAGGCATGAGCGCTTACCCTAAAAAATTAAGAGACTATTCTAGGCCCGCCCCGAAAAACCGTCGAGCCGTTGAATTTTCTGCCCTAGAACATGAACGCATTAGCGACGGTAAAACCCTGATGCATATCAGCGGCCTCAAATCCCATTTACGCGATGCTCAGGTTTTTTTTACCTCTACGCTTGAGTAGCCAGAGCCCATCACCGGAGTTTTTTGTGTTTGCCAACCTGTTGATCATCCTCGCCTCCTCCCTCGTGGTCATTGCACTGTTCCAGCGCCTGCGTTTACCGCCAGTGCTGGGCTATCTGTGCGTAGGGCTGATGATCGGGCCGACGGCGTTCAACTGGGTGAATGAAAGCGAAGAGTTACCGGATCTTGCCGAGCTGGGTGTGGTGTTCCTGCTGTTCTCCCTTGGGCTGGAGTTTTCCCTGTCGAAGATGATCGCATTGCGTCGGGTGGTGTTCGGCCTTGGCAGCCTGCAAGTATTGGTGTCCGGAATTTTGATGGGCGCATTGCTGATGCTATTCGGAATGCCGACGACGCCCGCATTGTTACTCGGTGCCGGTCTGTCGCTGTCTTCCACTGCGATCGTCAGCAAGGAGCTGAGCAGCCTCGGCGAGATTTTCAGCAGCCACGGCCAGAATGCCATCGCCGTGTTGCTGTTTCAGGATGTGGTGGCGGTGCTGTTGCTGACCCTGGTGCCGGTGTTCGCCGGCAACAGCGATCAAGCCTGGTATTGGGCACTGCCGTTGACGCTGGGCAAGACCCTGGTGCTGTTCGGTGGCTTGCTCCTGGCCAGCCGATGGTTGCTGCCCCGCCTGTTCCATGAAGTCGCCGCCGCCCGCTCCCCGGAGCTGTTCGTGCTGCTGGCGCTGGTCATCGTTTTGCTGACCGCGTGGTTGACTCACCTGCTCGGCCTCTCCCCTGCCCTGGGTGCATTTCTCGCCGGCATGTTGCTGGGGGAAAGCCACTATCGGCACCAGATCGAGGCGGACATCCGGCCGTTCCGCGACATCTTGCTCGGGTTGTTTTTCGTCAGCATCGGCATGCTGATCGACTTGCAGCTGTTTGCCAGCCACGGCCTGCTGGTTCTCGGCCTGACGCTTGGGTTACTGCTCATCAAGGGCACCGTGGTCGCGCTGCTGGTCAAATGGCGCGGCAGCGACGGCGAAACCGCCTGGCGCAGTGGCCTGGCCTTGGCTCAGGGTGGCGAGTTCTGCTTTGCGCTGATGGCGCTGATGCAGCAAAACAAACTGATGCCCGCCGACTTCGGAGGTCTTCTGCTGGCCGCGACATTCTGCTCGATGCTGGTGACTCCGTTGCTGCTGCGCGCCGCCCCCCACGTTGCGACACGCCTGCATCGCAAGCCCAACGAAGAAGCGAAACTGGCGGAAATCAGCGCGCTCAACGCCGACTTGCACGACCATGTCGTGATCTGTGGCTACGGTCGCGTGGGTCAGTCCATCGGCCGGGCACTGCGCAATGCGCTGCAACCTTACATTGCACTGGACACCGATCCGGTACGTGTCCAGGAAGCCGCCGTGGGTGAAACCTGTGTGCATTACGGCGACTCGCGACGCGGTGAATTGCTGCTCGCGGTCGGGCTGGCGCGGGCCAGGCTGCTGGTGATTGCCGTGGACCAGACCGACATCGCGCTACTGATACTTGAGGAGGCACGCCGATTGAACGCGACGATTCCGATCCTGGTACGCACCCGGGACGACAGCCAATTGGCCGAGTTGAAGGCGGCCGGCGCCAGCGAAGTCGTGCCCGAGCTGCTGGAGTCGAGCCTGATGCTCGCCTCCCACGCACTGATCATGCTGGGCTTACCCGCGCATCAGGTACAGGAACGGGCCGACCAGATACGGCATGACCGCTATCGTCTGCTGCACGGCTTTTATCCCGGAAGCGACGATGAAGAAAAGTGAATCAGTCCTGGCTCACGGCACCGATCTTGTGCACCGACAAGTCCGCGCCGTAATACTCCTCTTCCTGGCTCAGGCGCAGACCATGCAACGCCTTGATCACGCCGTACACCACAAAACCACCGAGCAGCGCCACGATCACACCCAACGAGGTGCCGATCACCTGGCTGATCAGGCTCACCCCACCCAGACCACCCAATGCACTCTGGCCGAAGATGCCGCAGGCGAGTCCTCCCCAGACACCGCACAAACCATGCAACGGCCAGACACCCAGCACATCGTCGATGCGCCATTTGACTTGAGCCGCGGTAAAGCACCAGACGAACAAGGTCCCGGCGATCACCCCCGTGACCAGTGCGCCCACCGGGTGCATCAAGTCGGAACCGGCGCAGATCGCCACCAACCCGGCCAGCGGGCCGTTATGCAGAAACCCCGGGTCATTGCGTCCGACGATCAGTGCCGCCACGGTGCCGCCGACCATGGCCATCAACGAATTCACTGCGACCAATCCGCTGACGCCTTGCAGCGTTTGTGCGCTCATGACGTTGAAGCCGAACCAGCCGACAATCAGGATCCACGAACCCAATGCCAGAAAAGGGATGCTCGACGGTGCGAACGCCACCAGCCGCCCTTCGCGATAACGCCCCTGCCTTGGTCCCAGCAACAACACCGCCGCGAGCGCCAGCCATCCGCCCATGGCGTGCACCACGACCGAGCCCGCGAAGTCATGGAAGCTGGCGCCAAACTGCTCCAGCAACCAGGCCTGCAACCCAAAATTGCCGTTCCAGATCATGCCTTCAAAGAAGGGATAGATGAACGCCACGATCAGCGCCGTCGCACACAACTGCGGGACGAATCTGGCACGCTCGGCAATGCCTCCGGAAATGATCGCCGGAATCGCCGCCGCGAAGGTCAGCAGAAAGAAAAACTTCACCAGCCCGTAGCCATGGTCGGCGTTGATCACCGCCGCCGGTTGCATGAAGGTGACCCCGTAGGAAATCCAATAGCCTATAAAGAAGTAAGCCAAAGTCGAAATGGCGAAGTCGCTGAGGATCTTCGACAAGGCGTTGACCTGATTCTTTTGTCGAACCGTGCCGACCTCAAGAAAGGCAAAACCGGCGTGCATGGCCAGAACCATGACCGCACCGATAAGGATGAACAGCGTGTTGGAGCTATGGACCAGACTGTCCACAGCGCTTTGCAGATTTTCCATGGGGTTGGCAGACCTGAAGGCTAAAAAAAGCACCAAAGCGGTTCGCACAGAGAGTTTGTGCACCAAGTTGCGGCCCACAGGATCAAGACGTTGATCCCGACGGACCGCTTTGGCGCACAAGACTGAAACCCTGACGCGAGTTTTAATTGTTTGAATCAGGGTTTTCCTGAAATCATGCCCGGCAACAGCGCAACGGCGCGGGCTGATGCACCATGTCATAGCAAAAGTTGTACCAGTCATTTGTACTGAACCTTCACACAAGGCTCATACTCGAACGCTTCAGAAGCCACTTACGGAGATCACCAATGGCCAGCATCAAAGCAAAGACTGCTCAAGAAATCCTGATGAACGATTTTCAGACTCTGGTTAGCGACACCGAACGGTTGCTGGAACACACCGCAACCCTGGCTGGCGATCAGGCCGATGAGCTGCGCAGCCAGATCCACGACAGTCTGCTGCGTGCCCGGGAAACGTTGAAGCTGACCGAAGACTCCCTGCGCGAACGCGGCCAGGCCGCCGTTACGGCTGCCGAAGATTACGTCCAGACCAATCCATGGCAATCGGTCGGAATCGCCGCGGGTGTCGGCTTTCTGATTGGCCTGCTGGCCACTCGGCGCTGATATGTCTATCGGTGAATCCAGCTCGTCCGCGACGGGCACAAGCTCTTCATCGCGGCGCCTGGGTGCCGCTTTTCTTGGACTGTTGCACAGCCATGTCGAACTGTTCGGCATCGAGTTGCAGGAACAAAAAGCGCGCACCGTAAGCCTGTTGCTGTTTGCAGGCCTGGCGCTGGTCTTTGCGTTGCTGTTGCTGGTGGGCTTGTCGACGCTGGTGCTGATCCTGTTTTGGGACACCTACCGTCTGCCAGCGATCATCGGGCTCTGTGTGTTCTACACCCTGGCTGCAATATTCTGTGCCATGCGCCTGAAAGCGGCGATTTTCGATGAGTCCTCGCCCTTCCACGGCACCCTGGAAGAATTGGCCAACGACAGGGAGCGCCTGCTGCCATGAGCCTGCCTGAATTGCCCCATAACAGCTCGCGCACCGAAATGCGCAAGGCGCTGATCCGCCTGCGCATGGAAATGCATCGCCAGGAAATTCGCCACGAGTCCGCGCAACTGCTGCGACCCTTGCAGCGGGTACGCGGGATGACGCAAAACCTGCACGATGGCTTCGGCATCAAGCACGCCCCGCTCTGGGGCATGGCCGCCGTGACGCTGCTCGGTTTTCTGACCGGTAAAGGCGCCAAGAGCGGCGGCACCAGCAGCCTGACCCGGCTGGTTCGCCTGGGTACAACGCTGGGGCCCTTGATCAAACTGGTCATGCAGGGTTCTTCGCGCAGAGACTGAACAGCCGCTATCTGGCTGCATTCTTGCAACACCACCGGGATTAACCTCTTTATCGAGAGGTTCAATCCTGTGTGCCTACCCGGCGTACAGGTCAATCCAAAAACAAGACCTTACTAAGGAGGCCTCGTGATCGACGGGCAACCGCTCGCCTGCTTTCAGCCATTTATCGATACCGCCACGGGCCGTATCGCGGGTGTGGAAGCGTTGGGTCGACTGCGACAGGCCGACGGTCAACTGGCTTCGGTGGGTCCGTTGTTCGCCGACTCGCGAACGCCCGCCATCGCCCTTCGTCGTCTTGACCGGCAGATCCGCGACAACGCTCTGAGCCGTTTGCATGAAGCGCCATCGGACTGGTTTCTGAGCCTGAACATATCACCGCGATGGATCAACCGCTTACGGCCGGACCAGGCTCTGCCGAGCCTCAAGCAATTGAGCCGGCACACTGTCGACCCGCAACGCATCGTCTTCGAGATCACCGAATTGGGGGGCGATATCCAGCGCCTGGCCGACGTCGTGGCACGTTATCGACAAGCCGGGGCACGGATTGCCATCGATGATTTCGGTGCCGGTTACTCGCAACTTGATCGCGTGCTGGCCCTGCAACCGGACATTCTCAAGCTCGATATGCGACTGTTCCAGGCCGCGGCATTGGGCGGCCCCAGCGGCGACGTGGTGAAAGCCCTGGCGCAAATGGCCGAGAAAACCGGTTGCTGGATCATCGCCGAGGGGGTGGAAACCGACGCTCAACTGAATTTCGCCCTGGAGTGCGGTTCACGTTACGTACAAGGGTTTCTGTTTGCCCAGGCGCAAGCGGACTTCTTTGCGACCGACGCCTTTGTCGAACGGTTCGCGCAACTGCGCCAGCGTTATGTTCAGCAGAAACTGGGCGAACGCGGTCGACTGATGATCATGCGCCAGCAACTCTGCGAATTGATGGCGATCCTGCAAGCCTGGGCCCTGGCCCGAGCGCCACTGAGCGCCTTGCCACAATTGCAGGCGTTTCCCTGGCTGTTGCGCTTCTATCAATGCGACCGTCACGGCACCCAGTTGACGCCCAATCTGGAATGGCGCAACAACGGCTGGGAGGCCGATAACCGCTACCTGGGCCATAACTGGTCGTGGCGGCCCTATTTCTATCACTTGCTGGCCGAAGGCTGGGAAGAGCGGCGCCTGACACTGTCCACAACCTACCGCGATGCCACCAGCAATCAGTACTGCCTGACTGCCGGGCAATTTTTCGACAACGGCGAGCGACTGCTGCTCATCGACATCGACGCCGCGGGGCTTTAGTTCCGCTTGCAGGCGCAGGCCTGAACCCGGAAGCTAGGGGCACAGTCACCTGACGGAGAGTCCAGCCTTGGATTGGCAAACCCTGCTTACCCGCGAACGCCTCGGAAAGCCTCTGCACAGCCCGGAAGAACTCGGCCGCAGCCCTTTTCACAAAGACCACGACCGCATCATTTTCTCGGGTGCCTTTCGCCGCCTCGGGCGCAAGACTCAGGTCCATCCGGTCACCAGCAACGATCATATCCACACGCGCCTGACCCACTCGCTGGAAGTCAGTTGCGTCGGTCGATCGCTGGGCATGCGCGTCGGTGAAACCATTCGCAGTGCCTTGCCTGACTGGTGCGAGCCGAGCGACCTGGGGATGGTGGTGCAATCGGCTTGCCTGGCCCATGACATCGGCAATCCACCCTTCGGGCATTCCGGCGAAGACGCAATCCGTCACTGGTTCCAGCAGGCTGCCGGCCGTGGCTGGCTCGATGCCATGAGCGAAGTCGAACGCAATGACTTCCTGAATTTCGAAGGCAACGCTCAAGGCTTCCGGGTGCTCACCCAGCTTGAGTACCATCAATTCGACGGTGGCACCCGGCTGACCTACGCCACGCTGGGCACCTATCTGAAATACCCGTGGACGGCAAAGCACGCCGATTCATTGGGCTACAAGAAGCACAAGTTCGGCTGCTATCAGAGCGAACTTCCGCTGCTGGAGCAGATCGCCCTTAAACTCGGTCTGCCGCAGCTGGAGGAACAGCGCTGGGCGCGCCATCCACTGGTGTACCTGATGGAGGCCGCCGATGACATCTGTTACGCGCTGATCGATCTGGAAGATGGCTTGGAAATGGACCTGTTGGAGTACGCCGAAGTCGAGTCTTTGCTGCTCGACCTGGTGGGTGATGATCTCCCGGAAACCTATCGCCAACTGGGCCCACTGGATTCGCGTCGGCGCAAACTGGCGATCCTGCGGGGCAAGGCCATCGAGCACCTGACCAATGCCGCCGCCCGAGCCTTCGTCGAGCAACAGGACTCGCTGCTGGCCGGCACGCTGCCCGGCGACCTGGTGGAGCACATGCATGGTCCGGCCAAACGCTGCGTCTTGAATGCCAAAGACATGGCGCGCAAAAAGATCTTCCAGGACAAGCGCAAGACGCTGCACGAAATCGGCGCTTATACCACCCTCGAAATCCTCCTCAACGCGTTCTGCGGTGCGGCACTGGAACAACACAACGGTCGAACACCGTCCTTCAAGAGCCGGCGCATCCTCGACCTGCTAGGCAACAACGCGCCCGATCCACATGGTCCGTTACACACTTCGTTCCTGAGAATGATCGACTTCATCGCCGGCATGACCGACAGCTATGCCAGTCAAATGGCACTGGAAATGACCGGTCGCTCAAGCCACGGATAACCGTGTATCGATCAGCCGCGTCAGGGCTTCCTGACCGGCTGATCGACGTTCTGCGCATTTCTCGTTTCAATCCGCGCGTCAACAGAATCGCCCTACACCTTGTGCAGAGCCGACTGATCGAATGAACGGTCTGATCGCGAAATAATCATCGCCCCTCTGCTCGACAGATGAAGCATGAAAAATCCTATGTCTGAACACGATTGGCGTATCTTGCTGGTGGAAGACCATCCCTTCCAGCTCAGGGCAACCCTATGCCTGCTGGAGAGTTACGGTTTCACTCAACTGACCGCCACTGACAGCGCCGAAGCCGCCTTGCAGCAAATGCTCAAAGCATCGCAACCCTTCGACATCCTTTTGTGCGATCAATGCCTGCCCGACCTCCCCGGTCTTGATCTGATCGAATTCGCCAGCCAGCGGGGACTGATCAGACAGGCAATTCTACTGAGTAGTCTGACATCCATTGAACTGGACGGACTTGAAAGAATAGCCGGCGAACACGGGCTGCCCTTGTTGGGCTATTTGATCAAACCCCTGAAACAATCAGACTTTAGAAACTTATTGACCTTGGCTTCACTATAAAAACACTCCAACAAAGACACACTAAAAAAACATTCAAACACCTATCTAATGCTCTTCAAATAAACCTGTCCGGCCCGCCAAACACACATACAACACCTTCACTGATCCTCATGCAAAACCTAGTTGATCCGTAGTCCGATTCTTCTTCCACTGTAGGAATTATCTTATATTGCCACTACAGGCCTGTCAGTTCATACCCCCCTCAACTATCTGAGCTAAGGTGCGCGCTTTATTTGAGCGCGTATGGGATTTGATTATGAACTCCGTTTTTATTGTCGACGATCACCCCGTCATCCGTCTTGCCGTCCGAATGTTGCTCGAACATGAGGGTTACAAAGTCGTCGGTGAGACTGATAATGGGGTCGATGCCATGCAGATGGTTCGTGAATGCATGCCAGACCTGGTCATTCTTGACATCAGCATCCCCAAGCTGGATGGGCTGGAAGTTCTCTCCCGATTCAACGCAATGAGTACCCCCCTCAAAACGCTGGTGTTAACGGCCCAGTGTCCGACACTTTTCGGTATTCGCTGCATGCAATCCGGCGCGTCCGGGTATGTATGCAAACAGGAAGACCTTAGTGAACTGGTGAGCGCAATTAAAGCGGTACTATCAGGTTACAACTATTTCCCCAGCCAGGCCTTGAATCCTGTCCGTGCTGACGATGAGCGATACGCCGACCTCGAACTGTTCAAGTCAGTCAATGACCGAGAGTTGATGGTATTGCAACTTTTTGCCCAAGGCCGCACTAACAAGGAAATTGCCAAGGGCATGTTCCTGAGCAACAAGACTGTCAGCACTTACAAAAAACGTCTCATGCAAAAACTCAAGGCCAAATCACTCGTTGAACTCATTGATATGGCAAAACGCAACGCGTTAGTGTGAGAAACAGGATGCCCAGTCGTTTAATGGATTATCTGATACCGCTGACCGCGGGTTTATGCCTGAGCACCTCAGCGCACGCGGCACAGACGGCGAGCGAGCATTACACCCTGCTCAGTCGTTCAATGACCGGACACATGGAAGTCCGACTGGATAAATCGCAACAACAATGGCTTAACAATAAGCGTGAATTGATTCTGGGCACCTCTGCCCCCGACTACCCTCCTTTCGACCTGACCATCAGCGGCCGCGACTACGAAGGTTTCACTGCTGATTACGCGGGCATCCTGAGCAAGGCCACCGGCCTGCCAGTCAAGGTCCAGCGCTACGTTTCCCGGGGAGACGCGATCGAGGCCCTGGAAAAAGGCGAGGTCGACATGCTCGGTAGCGCCAATGGCTTTGAAGCCCGCAATGCCGACATCGTGCTGTCCTTGCCCTATGCCGTAGATCAACCGGTTCTGGTGACACGGGAAGGCGAAACCCGATCCCTGAGCGACGGCCTCGCCGGGCTGCGGTTGAGCATGGTGTATCACTACTTGCCGCTGGACGAAGTCAAAGCCCTGTACCCGAAAGCGATCATCACTTCCTACCCCTCCTACCAGAACGCAATCAATGCGGTGGCTTTCGACCAGGCCGATGTTTTTCTGGGCGACACCATTTCAACCCATTACATGATCAACAAGGGCTACCTGAACAACATCCGCATGGCGAACTTCGGTAAACACGAGGCCCACGGTTTCAGCTTTGCCGTGCATAAGGACAACCCGGCTCTGCTCGGGATCATTAACGCAATCCTCAAAGCGACCCCTGGCAGCGAGCGAGAAAACATCGCCAAACGCTGGAGTGCGGGCAGTGACATGCTTCTCACCGATCAGAAACTGCAACTCACCGACCGTGAACAACGCTGGCTGGCGCAACATCCAGTCGTGCGCGTCGCGGTCAACGAAGCGTTGGCGCCGCTGACTTTTTTCGACAGCGACGGCAACTTTCGGGCGTATCCGCCGACTTGCTCGAGCTGATCAGATTGCGCACCGGTTTGCGCTTCGAGATCCATCGCAGCCGCAACGATGACGAGATGATCGAGCAGGTCAACAGCCATCAGGCCGACCTGATTGCCGCTCTGCTCCCCAGCGCCCAACGTGAAACGCTGCTGAACTTCAGCCGTCCTTATCTGGAAAACTCGGTTGTCCTGCTCACCCGCAAAGCTGCCGACAGCCCGTCAAACCTGACACAACTCACGGACAAGCGCCTGGCCATCGCCCAAGGCAATCCAATGGTGGAATACCTGCGCCGCGAGTTCCCGCACATCCATCTGATCGAAACGCCGGACACCTTCAGCGCAGTAGAATTGCTCGCCGAAGGTCAGGCTGAAGGTGCCGTGAGCTCTTTGGTGATTGCCAACTACTTCATCTCATCGCGGGTTTTCGAGCACACACTTCAAATCAGCACCACCATCGGCACCCGGCAAGCCGCGTTCTCCCTGGCGACCGGGCGCGACGCCAAGGAGCTGGGTTCGATCCTCGACAAGGCACTGCTGAGCATCGCGCCGGAAGAGCTGGGCATTATCAACAGCCGCTGGCGAGGCTACTCGTCGGCCTCGCAAAATACCTGGCGCAACTATCACCGGGTGTTCTATCAGATCGTTCTGGGAGTCGGCGTGCTGCTGCTGATTTCCATGACCTGGAACGCTTACATGCGTCGCCAGATCAACCAGCGTCTGGCCGCCGAGCTCGCCCTGAACGACCAACTCGAATTCATGCGATCGCTGGTCAACGGCACGCCTCATCCCATCTACGTGCGTGATCGCCAGGGCTTGCTGCAAAGCTGCAACGACAGTTACCTGGAGGTCTTCTGCGCCAAACGCGAAGACGTGATTGGTAAAAACGTCATGCAGGGCAGCATGAGCAACTCATTTGAAGCGCAGGAATACCAGGCGGATTACCAACGCGTCGTGACCGAAGGGACGCCGCTGATTCTCGACCGGCCATTGCATATCGGTGGCCGCACGCTGACGATTTATCATTGGATACTTCCCTACCGGGACTCCAGCGGTGAAGTACAAGGCATCATTGGCGGCTGGATCGACATCAGCGAGCGGCGGCAACTGTTCGATGACTTGCGTGCCGCGAAAGAGCGTGCGGATGAAGCCAACCGTGCCAAAAGCACCTTTCTGGCGACCATGAGCCATGAAATCCGCACTCCCATGAACGCCATCATCGGCATGCTCGAACTGACCCTCAAGCGTATCGATCACCGCCACCCGGATCGCCCGGCCATTGACGTGGCCTACCACTCGGCGAAAGACCTGCTGAACCTGATCGGGGACATTCTTGATATTGCGCGAATTGAATCCGGACGACTGAGCCTGAGCCCGGAGCGCGTCAACCTGAGAGAAACCGTGGCGTCGGTGGTACGGATCTTCGACGGACTGGCCCGCCAGAAAAATCTGCGCCTGCGGCTGGACTTCAACCCGGCAGAACCACCCTCCGATGTCCTGCTGGACCCGATGCGCTTCAAGCAGGTGCTGTCCAACCTCGTCAGCAACGCCATCAAGTTTACCGAACAGGGTCAGGTCCGGATCGTGGTCGAGCTGCATCCGACCGACGAACCCGACCGGGTGCTGTTGCAGGTGCTGGTTCAGGACAGCGGGGTCGGGATCAGTGAACAGGATCAACGGCGTCTGTTCGAGCCTTTCGCCCAGGCCGATCAGTCCGGGCAGGCGGCCAGAGGCGGCGCGGGTCTAGGTCTGGTGATCAGCCGCAATCTGTGCGAGATGATGGGCGGCAACCTGCAATTGAGCAGCCAGGCCGGTATCGGCACTCAGGTCCGGATCTCGCTGAACCTTGCAACACTGCCAGCCGAGCGGGTGTCGAAAACCGCTGAACCGTCCCTCCAGACGACCTCGGCTGTACTGAACGTCCTGGTCGTCGACGACCATCCCGCCAATCGCTTGCTCATGTGTCAGCAACTGGAGTTCCTGGGACATCGCTCCAGCGCCGCACCGGATGGCGAAGCGGGGTTGAAGGCCTGGAAGGACGAGGTGTTCGATCTGGTGATCGTCGACTGCAACATGCCGATCATGGATGGATACGAACTGGCTCGCACCATTCGCCAACACGAACAGCAAACGCAGTGCCTGCCTTGTACCGTGCTGGGCTTCACCGCCAACGCACAACCGGAAGAAATACAACGCTGCAAACAAGCCGGAATGGACGACTGCCTGTTCAAACCCCTGAGCCTGACAGCCTTGAGTCAATGGGTTGAAGGCGTTGTGCCGACGGTCCGCGCCCCGGCCTTCAGCCTTGAAGGGCTGCATCTGCTAACGGGTGGCAGCCCGACACTGGACCAGCGCCTGTTGTCCGAACTGCTGAACAGCAACCGTCTGGATCGGCAAGAGTTGCTGGCGTTGTCCCCCACAAAAGATCGGCAGGCTTTCATCGAGGTTGCCCACAAAATCAAGGGTGCTGCACGAATCGTCCAGGCTTGCCGATTGATCGACAGCTGCGAGGCGCTGGAAAACGCCTGCCATCAAGTGTTCCACCCTGACGTAGTCGTCAACTGCACCAGGGCCATGGACCGCGCGATGCTCGAGCTGGAGCAGGCATTGGAGCAACAGATAGGCCACAACGACAAAAGCAGAATGATGGAGCCTTAACTATGCTTGGACGCTGAGCAGTGTGTTAACCATCATGGAGAGAACCGCAATGCCCAGCCCACTGCGCCCGGATCAACGCCGGTTTCCCCTGCACATCCATATCAGTGTGATGTTTACCTTCCTGCTTTTGCTGACCGGCGTGGTGTTGGGCATTTTCCACTACGGACAAACCACGCAGATCATTCTTTCGAGCAGTGAAAAGCTCTTCAACCGCATCGAGCAGGATGTCCGCCTGGACCTGCAAGGCACCTATGAACCGATTCGCCATCTGCTGAGCCTGCTGGCGGACTACCCGGCGACCCGGGCACCGAATCTGGAGCAGCGACTGGCGTTGCTTCAGCCCTTCAGCCAGTCGCTCAAGGACAACCCCAATCTGGCATCGTTGTACCTGGGCTACGGCAATGGGGACTTCTTCATGGTTCGCCCGCTGCGAACCACTGCCCTGAGAACCGAGTTAAAAGCCCCGGATTCAGCGGCGTTTCAAGTCTGGAGCATTGAACACGACGGCAGCAGTGGTCAGATCCGCTCTCAATCGCTGTTTTTTGATCAATCCCTGACACTCATCAACCGTCAGGACAATTCCGACGAAACCTATGATCCCCGCACCCGCGCCTGGTTCTCCAGCGCGCGCGGCGATGTGGATCAGATCACCACCGAACCCTACGTTTTTTTCTCCACCCGCAACGTCGGCACCACCCTGGCCCGGCGCAGTGGTGAAAACGCGGTGATCGGTGCCGACCTGACCCTGGCCGAATTGTCGGCCACCCTGGCCAAACATGTGGTGACGCCCCATACCGAAATCGTGCTGTTCGATGCCCAAGGCAATGCCATTGCCTACCCTGACAGCAGCAAACTGATTATTGATGACCAGACCGCTCACCTGAACAAGGCTGCCGACCTGAGCCCCGGCCTCGGCGCCCTGCTCACCCATCCTCCGGCCGGTAATCGGCTGGACGCCGCCGGTCGTCAATGGATTGTGGCGCGCAGCAGCATGTCGGAGGGCGGGCCTCAGGGGCTGCAACTGGCGTTGCTGGTGCCAGAGGACGAATTGCTCGCCGATGCCTACCGCATGCGTTGGCAAGGCGCGCTGATTACCCTGGCGACATTGCTGCTGTGCCTGCCCGTGGGATGGTTGACCTCCAGAGTCCTGGTCAAGCCCCTGCGCGCGCTGGTGCAGGAAGCCGATGCGGTGCGCAGTTTCAATTTCAACTTTCCGGTCGGCCGCAGTTCGCCGGTGCTTGAAATCGATCAACTCAGCGTGTCGATGGCGCGGATGAAGGACACCCTGGGCAGTTTTTTCCAGATTACCGACAGCTTGAGCGCCGAGACCCGTTTCGCGCCGTTACTGCAGCGGGTGCTGTTTGAAACGGTGAAGATCGGGCAAGCCCAGGCCGGTCTGATTTACCTGCGCGAACGTGACAGCGATCGCATGGAGCCCCAAGGCCTCGTCATCAATGGCACGTCACAGGCATTGCCCTCATTCGGTGTCCAGGCACACGATCTCCAGGATCCGCAGAGTCCTCGGTGGTTGCAGCAATTGTCGAACGCTGACAATGTCGTTATCAATCTGGGTTTCGAACAGGCGGGGGATTTGCAGAAGGTAATGCTCGCGATGGAATGCCCCCGAGCGCACCTTATCGGCATCCGCTTGCACAATCGGCACAACGAAACCGTGGGCCTGCTGATCCTGCTTTTGACCGACAGTGGCACCCAAAGCGACCTGGAAAAACTGCGCCCGGACCGCATCGCGTTTCTCCAGGCTGTATCCGGCGCCGCTGCCGTGAGCATTGAGAGCCAGCGCCTGCAAGCCAAACAGAAACAACTGTTGGACGCCTTCATTCAACTGCTGGCCGGTGCGATCGATGCCAAGAGCCCCTATACCGGAGGTCACTGTCAGCGAGTGCCGGAGCTGACCCTGATGCTTGCCCAGGCGGCTGCCGCCAGTCAGGCGCCGGCCTTCAGCGACTACCACCCCACCGAAGATGAGTGGGAAGCCCTGCACATTGCGGCCTGGCTGCACGACTGCGGTAAGGTCACGACGCCTGAATACGTGGTCGACAAAGCCACCAAGCTTGAGACCCTGAACGACCGCATTCATGAAATTCGCACCCGTTTCGAAGTCCTTAAGCGCGATGCCTGGATCAACTTTTGGCAGGCCATCGCCCTGGGCGGTGACGAGCAGCACCTGGCCCAATTGCGCAATGCCAACCTGGCCGGGCTGGATGATGATTTCGCCTTCGTCGCCCGCTGCAATCTGGGCGCAGAGGCCATGGCCGAGGCCGATCTGCAACGGCTGCGCAGCATTGCCCAGCGCAACTGGACCCGAACCCTGGATGATCGAATCGGCGTGTCCTGGGAAGAAAACCGCCGCCAGACACGAACCCCGGCCCCGACCTTGCCGGTCAGCGAGCCGCTGTTGGCGGATAAGCCCGAGCATTTGTTCGAGCGCGCCGAAAGCGAGCTGATCCCGGAAGACAACCCCTGGGGTTTCAAGCTCGATGTGCCGCGCTACAAATACAACCGGGGCGAGCTCTACAACCTGAGCATCGCCCGCGGCACGCTGACCCGCGAGGAGCGTTACATCATCAATCACCACATGGTGCAGACAATCCTGATGCTCAGCCACTTGCCCTTCCCCGGCCACCTCAACAACGTCGCGGAAATCGCCGGCGGCCATCACGAGAAAATGGACGGCACCGGTTACCCCAAACAGTTGAAGCGCGAAGAAATGAGCCTGCCGGCGCGGATGATGGCGATTGCCGATATTTTCGAGGCGTTGACCGCCGCCGATCGCCCCTACAAGAAGGCCAAGACCTTGAGCGAAGCGCTGGGCATCATGGCCACCATGTGCCGTGACGCCCATATCGATCCGGAGTTGTTCGGCCTGTTCATCAACGCCGGCATCTATCTGCAATACGCCGACCGATTCCTCGATCCACGACAGATCGATGCGGTCGACCCGTCAAGCCTGCTGGTCAAGGCCGGCTTGGGGGCGTGATCAGCAATCCGTCAGACGCAGGAAAATCGCCGCCAGTTGCTCGATACCGGCCTGATCCTCAGCGGTAAACCGCGCCAGGCTCGGGCTGTCGAGGTCCAGCACGCCGATCAGGCGACCGTCCTTGACCAGCGGCACGACCAGCTCGCTGTTCGAGGCACTGTCGCAAGCAATGTGCCCGGGGAACGCGTGAACGTCTTCGACCCGCTGGGTCTGTAAAGTCGCTGCCGCTGTCCCGCACACGCCGCGACCGAACGGAATCCGCACACAGGCGATCTGCCCCTGAAACGGGCCAAGCACCAGTTCTTCGTTGCGATTGAGGTAGAAACCGGCCCAGTTCAAGTCGTCGAGCTGGCTGTACAGGAACGCCGAAAACTGCGCGGCATTGGCGATAAAGTCACGTTCGTCTGCCAGTAACGACTCCAGCTGCGCCCATAACATGCCGTAACCGTCCAGGCCTTGGCCGCTCTTCTGTAAATCGATCATGCTTTGTGCTCCAACAGCTTCAGCCCGACCCAATAGCGGGCAAATTGATACGCGCAGCGTCCATTGCGGTTGCCCCGGCCCGTCGCCCAGCGCACGGCGAGGATGTCCAGTTCTTCGGTACGCTGCCACTCAAGGCCGGATTTTCCGGCCAATTGCCCGATCCAGTGCTCGACGACGTCAAGGAAGTGCTCTTGAGTAAACGGATAGAACGACAGCCACAATCCAAAACGGTCCGACAGCGCGATCTTGTCTTCCACCGCCTCGCTGGGATGCAGTTCGCCGTCAACCCGTTTCCAGTTTTCGTTATCGCTTTCCTTCTCCGGCACCAGGTGGCGACGGTTGGAGGTGGCGTACAGCAAGACGTTATCCGGCGCCTGCTCGAGCGAGCCATCGAGCACGCTCTTGAGCACGCGATAGTCGCCTTCGCCCGATTCAAACGACAGGTCATCGCAGAACAGCACGAAACGCTGAGGCAGCCTGGCGATTTGTTCGACCACGCGCGGCAGGTCCGCCAGGTGATCGCGCTCGATCTCGATCAACCGCAGGCCGGCCTTGGCGTGCTCGGCCAGCAAGGCGCGCACCAAAGACGATTTGCCGGTGCCGCGCGAACCCCAGAGCAGTGCGTGGTTGGCGGGCATGCCGTCGAGGAACTGCTGGGTGTTTCGCCCCAGTTGCTCCACTTGTCGGTCGACACCGATCAGGTCGGACAACCGCGTATCGAGGCTGACATGCAGTGGCAGCAGAAAACCGCTGCGGCCTTCGCGCTGCCAGCGCGCGGCCAGGCATTGCGTCCAGTCGATGGCTTGCCGAGGTGCAGGCAAGAGCGGTTCGATACGGGCCAGGACGGCATCGGCGCGTTCAAGAAAAGCATTCAATCGGGAATCCACGTCTTCTCCTCGGGCACGTTCACAGTGATGATGGCACTACAGCGACGCAACACAGCATTCGGCGCCCGGTTCATCCCTTGTTGCACAAGGGGTCGCGAGAACATCGGTATCCATGCATGATCGACTATGCTTGAGCAGCGAAGGGAAACGGAAGTGGTTCAACACCCCATGGATATCAAATTCACCCACCGGCTGTCATACAAGCAAGCCAGGCTGACCGTGCTTGTCGGTTTCATTCTGGGCACGCTGCTCAGTCTGCTGCAAATAGGCATCGATTATGCCAGCGAAGACGCCTCCATCAACCGCGAAATTCTGTCTTTACTGGAAATCAGCCATAACCCCGCGTCCCGCATCGCCTACAACATCGACGCCGAACTCTCCCAGGAACTGACCATGGGCCTGTTGCGCTCACCGGCGATCGTCGGTGCGCAACTGACTGACAACAACGGCACCGTCCTGGCCAGCGTCAAACGCCCGACCCTGCAAAGCAACTATCGGATGATCAGCGACTTCCTGTTCGGCGCCAACCGCCAGTTCGAAGACCGCCTCTACCTCGACAACTTGCCGGACGAATCCCTCGGCACCTTGCACCTGGAAGTCGATACGTACGCCTTCGGCAGCCGTTTCCTGCGCCGGGCCGAGGTGACGCTGCTCAACGGCTTTGCTCGCAGCCTGATCCTCACCGGCATCCTGTTGGCGCTGTTCTACGTGATGCTGACAAAACCGCTGGTGCGGGTCATCCGCGAACTCAGCGGGCGCGATCCGCGTAGCGCGGAACCGACCTGGCTGGAGTACCCGAAAGGGCATAAAAAGGATGAAATCGGCGTCCTGGTCAAAGTGGCCAACCAGCAATTTGAAAACATCGCCACCGAAATCCAGCAGCGACGCAACGCTGAAAACCGCCTGACCGACTACCTCGGGCAACTGGAAAACATCGTCTCGGCCCGTACCGCGGAACTCAAGGCGATCAATGCCCGGCTCGGCCAATCCAACCAGGAGCTGGAAGTCGCACGAAGCACCGCCCTGGATATGGCCGAAGCACGTTCGGTGTTTCTCGCCAATATGAGCCATGAAATCCGCACACCGCTCAACGGCCTGTTGGGCATGATCGCGCTCTCGCTGGACGGCCCGCTCAACGCCGAACAACAGCAACAGCTGTCCATCGCCCATGACTCGGGCAAAGTGCTGGTGGAACTGCTCAACGATATTCTCGACCTGTCGAAATTCGATGCCGGCCAGCTCGAACTCGAACACATTCCGTTCGACCTCGGGTCGCTGATCGAAGACACCGCCAACCTGCTGTCGCAGAACGCCGCGCCCAGCGTCGAGTTGACCTGCCTGATCGACCCGCACTTTCCGGCGTTGGTGCTGGGGGATCCGACCCGCGTCCGGCAGATCGTCAGCAACCTGTTGTCCAACGCCCTCAAGTTCACCCGATTCGGTCGGGTCGATGTGCGCCTTTCAACCTTTGAAGACGGCGTCAGAGTCGAAGTCTGCGACACCGGCATCGGGATTGCCCAGGATGCCCAGGTCAAAATCTTCCAGCCTTTCACGCAGGCCGGTGCCGGCATTACCCGACAATTCGGCGGCACCGGGTTGGGCCTGGCGCTGACCTATAACCTCTGCGAAGCCATGCAGGGGCGGCTGACCATCAGCTCGGAAGCGGGTTTCGGCAG
Source organism: Pseudomonas sp. NPDC099000 (assembly GCF_044759925.1). NCBI lineage: Bacteria > Pseudomonadati > Pseudomonadota > Gammaproteobacteria > Pseudomonadales > Pseudomonadaceae > Pseudomonas > Pseudomonas sp. NPDC099000. The sequence goes on along the minus strand of NZ_JBIWAF010000014.1, from coordinate 83,264 downwards.
CCAGTTCTGCGCCGACCTGCCGTTGCCCTGCCACACCCGAGCCATCCCCCCGCAGCCGTTACCGGGCAAGGTCATTGCCATCACCGCGGCCAACAGCGGCCTGGCGGAACTGTTGAAAAACCTGTTGCCCGGCTGGGGGCTCGAGTATCAGCAACGGTCCATCGACGACTCGTTCATCGGCCTCGATCCGGATGTGTTGATCACCGACTGCCCCGAATGCCTGTTTGGCCTGCGCCCGACCCTCGACGCTCCTATCTTGCTGGTAACCGCCTATGGCAGCTTCATGCCCAGCGAAGAAGCGAGCGCCCTGGCGCCCCTGCAACAACAGGCACGTCCTTTGGCGCGCAATGCGCTTTACCAGACATTGCGCCGGGTGCTGTTGCCTGAAAGCAACCTGATCAACGGTGCCCGGGTCGAAGCCCTTACCCCCCAACGGCGCGGACGTGTCCTGCTGGTCGAGGACAACCCGGTCAATCAATTGGTGGCCAAGGGCATGCTCGGCAAACTCGGTTGCGAGGTGATCGTTGCCGCTCACGGTGCCGAAGCCCTGGATCAGCTTGAGCACAGCGAATTCGATCTGGTGCTGATGGACTGCAACATGCCGGTGATGGATGGTTATGAAGCCAGTCGGCAAATCCGGCGCAGCGGGCGCTGGCCACAATTGCCCATCGTGGCCTTGACCGCCAACGCCATGTCCGAGGAACGCGAACGCTGCCGTGTGGCGGGCATGAGCGATTACCTGGCCAAGCCCTTCCGCCGTGAAGAACTGGCTGCCCTGCTCGACCTGTGGATACCGACTACGACAGCGCTTTGATTTGCCCCAGCAGGTGATCGAGACCGTCGCGCAGATCATTCAGGCGATCCAGATCGACGCCGCTGTCGCACAGCAACCGGGCCTTGAGCGGCCCGACCTGATCACGCAAGGCCTTGCCGGTTGGCGAAAGACTCAGGTGCACTTCTCGCTCATCGCGCGCCGAACGCTGGCGCAGCACCAGTTGCAGCTGCTCAAGACGCTTGAGCAACGGCGTCAGGGTGCCGGAATCCAGCGCCAGGCGTTCGCCCAGCGCCTTGACCGTCGGCTGCTCCGGCGCCGTCTCCTGCCATTCCCACAACACCAGCATCGCCAGGTATTGCGGGTAGGTCAGGCCCAGTTGATCGAGCATCGGCTTGTAGGCGCGGACCACCGCCCGAGAAGCGGCGTACAGCTTGAAGCAGAGCTGGCTGTCGAGCTTCAGCGAATCGACGGACAAGGTGTTCATTTGAGCAGGGCTTCGATCTCGCGCCTCAGGTCCTGCGGCTTGGTCGCTGGAGCGAAGCGCTTGACCAACTGGCCGTCTTTGCCGATCAGAAACTTGGTGAAGTTCCATTTGATGCCCTGGGAGCCCAGCACGCCCGGTGCGCGTTTCTTCAACTGCACAAACAGCGGATGAGCGCCGGCACCATTGACGTCAATCTTCTTGAACAGCGGGAAGCTGACACCGAAGTTCAATTCGCAGAACTCGGAAATCGCCCCTTCGTTACCCGGTTCCTGCTTGCCGAACTGATTGCAGGGAAAGCCGAGCACCACCAGGCCTTGATCCTTGTAGGTCTGCCACAACGCTTCGAGGCCTTTGTACTGTGGGGTGAAACCGCATTTGCTGGCGGTGTTGACCACCAGAACGGCTTTGCCGGCGAAATCGGCCAGGGTTTTTTGTTCACCTTTGATGGTGGTCACCGGGATGGTCAGCAGGTTGTCGCTCATGGGTTTGGCTCGAATTGAAGGAACAAGCCATGAACATAGCGAGCAATTGAATTGTGTGCAATTTAAATTGTTGAGCGCTGATCTTCTGTAGGAGCGAAGCTTGCTCGCGAAGGCGTCTTAACATTCAACGCAGATGTTGACTGACCGGGCGCCTTCGCGAGCAAGCTTCGCTCCTACAAGGCTCGCATTACTCGCGCGGCACCAGGTCCAGGCACACCGAGTTGATGCAATAACGCAGGCCGGTCGGCGGCGGGCCATCCGGGAACACGTGCCCCAGGTGCGCCTCGCACTTGGCGCAGACCACTTCAGTGCGGATCATGCCGTGGCTGACATCACGGATCTCGACCATGGCGCTGTCGCCGATCGGCGCGTAGAAGCTCGGCCAGCCGCAGCCGGAGTCGAATTTGGTCTTGGAGTCGAACAGCGGCTCGTTGCAGCAGATGCAGTGGTAAACACCGTCAGTCTTGGTGTCGTTGTATTTGCCGGAGAACGGCCGCTCGGTGCCCTTGAGACGGCAAACGTTGTACTGCTCTGGATCGAGCATCGCCTTCCATTCTTCCAGGGTTTTTTCCAACTTTTCCATCGTCACACCTCAGCAGCTGAAAAAGCCCGATCTGTACCTTTTCCACGGATCGGGGGGCACGTATGATTGCGCCTCGTCAAACGCCAGTCTGGCAGCCAGTCCACGCGCATTCAAACGGATTTATGGGTGCTGCATCTCAAGGCGTCAGGCCTGTGTGAATACGCAGGATTCCCAGTACGGTAGTTCATACGCCGCCTGGATCGTTCATTTTCGGGAACACATCGCCATGCAGGTCAGCAAATCGAACAAGCTCGCCAACGTCTGCTACGACATTCGCGGCCCAGTGCTCAAGCACGCCAAACGCCTGGAAGAGGAAGGTCATCGCATCCTCAAGCTGAACATCGGCAACCCGGCGCCCTTTGGTTTCGAAGCGCCGGACGAAATCCTCCAGGACGTGATCCGCAACCTGCCGACCGCTCAGGGCTACAGCGACTCCAAGGGCTTGTTCAGCGCGCGCAAGGCCGTCATGCAGTACTACCAGCAAAAGCAGGTGGAAGGCGTCGGCATTGAAGACATCTACCTGGGCAACGGCGTTTCCGAGCTGATCGTGATGTCGATGCAGGCACTGCTGAACAATGGCGATGAAGTGCTGGTGCCAGCCCCGGACTATCCGCTGTGGACCGCTGCCGTGAGCCTGTCCGGCGGCAACCCGGTGCATTACCTGTGCGACGAGCAGGCCAACTGGTGGCCGGACCTGGCCGACATCAAGGCCAAGATCACCCCGAACACCAAAGCGCTGGTGATCATCAACCCGAACAACCCGACCGGCGCCGTGTACTCCAAAGAAGTGCTGCTGGGTATGCTGGAACTGGCTCGCCAGCACAACCTGGTGGTGTTCTCCGACGAGATCTACGACAAGATCCTGTACGACGATGCCGTGCACATCTGCACCGCGTCCCTGGCGCCGGACCTGCTGTGCCTGACCTTCAACGGTCTGTCCAAGTCTTATCGCGTGGCCGGTTTCCGCTCCGGCTGGATTGCCATCTCCGGCCCGAAACACCACGCCCAGAGCTACATCGAAGGCATCGACATGCTGGCTAACATGCGCCTGTGTGCCAACGTGCCGAGCCAACACGCGATCCAGACCGCACTCGGCGGTTATCAGAGCATCAATGACCTGGTATTGCCGCAAGGTCGCCTGCTGGAACAGCGCAATCGCACCTGGGAACTGCTCAACGATATTCCGGGCGTGAGCTGCGTCAAGCCGATGGGGGCGTTGTATGCGTTCCCGCGGATCGACCCGAAAGTCTGCCCGATCCACAACGACGAGAAGTTCGTGCTTGACCTGCTGCTCTCCGAGAAGCTGCTGGTGGTCCAAGGCACGGCCTTCAACTGGCCTTGGCCGGACCACTTCCGAGTCGTGACATTGCCACGGGTGGACGACCTGGACATGGCCATTGGCCGGATCGGCAACTTCCTCAAATCCTACCGCCAGTAAGCTGACTGTCACCGTGCGACGCGCACATATGTCGCACGGTGATTAATTCAGCAACATATCTTCGCACCCCGCCAGACATCACGGCTTGTATCGCTGACTGATGCCACGTTTCGTGGCCGCGCCTAACAAAGACGGGGCCTGTGACGCGAATTGGCTGTCAAACGCGTCCGGCATCCCCGTCGGAAATGCCCTGCAAGCAGCTAGACTGTTGCCGTAGGACACAGTTTGAAATAGTCACTCGGTTGAATAGCCCGGTGCAGCACCTTATATACCCCGCAGTACGCTACATCTTTAGCATGAGGAGATTTCTACAACCATGATGCGCATCCTGCTGTTTTTGGCCACTAACCTGGCGGTCGTGCTGATTGCCAGCATCACCCTGAGCCTTTTCGGCTTCAACGGGTTCATGGCGGCCAACGGGGTTGATCTCAACCTCAATCAGCTGCTGATTTTCTGTGCGGTCTTTGGTTTCGCCGGTTCCCTGTTCTCGCTGTTCATCTCCAAGTGGATGGCGAAGATGAGCACCAGCACCCAAATCATCAGCCAGCCGCGCACCCGTCACGAGCAATGGCTGCTGCAAACCGTCGAGCAACTGTCCCGCGAAGCCGGGATCAAGATGCCCGAAGTCGGGATTTTCCCGGCCTACGAGGCCAACGCGTTCGCCACGGGCTGGAACAAGAACGACGCACTGGTCGCGGTCAGCCAGGGTCTGCTCGAGCGTTTTTCGCCGGATGAAGTGAAGGCCGTCCTGGCTCACGAAATCGGTCACGTGGCCAATGGCGACATGGTGACCCTGGCGTTGATCCAGGGCGTGGTGAACACCTTCGTGATGTTCTTCGCGCGGATCATCGGCAACTTTGTCGACAAAGTGATCTTCAAGAACGAAGAAGGCCAGGGCATCGCCTACTACGTGGCGACCATCGTCGCCGAACTGGTCCTGGGCATTCTGGCCAGCTCCATCGTCATGTGGTTCTCGCGCAAACGCGAGTTCCGCGCAGACGAAGCCGGTGCACGTCTGGCAGGTACCAGCGCGATGATTGGCGCCTTGCAACGCCTTCGTGCAGAACAGGGTCTGCCGGTGCACATGCCGGACACGCTGAATGCCTTTGGCATCAACGGTGGCATCAAGCAAGGGTTCGCTCGTATGTTCATGAGCCACCCGCCGCTGGAAGAGCGTATTGACGCGTTGCGTCGTCGGGGCTGAGAGGTTCCGCACTAAAGAAAAGGCCCGCAGTGAATGCGGGCCTTTTTTTGGTCTGCTGATTGATACGGTGCTCTTCATGGCCTCATCGCGGGCAAGTCGAATCGTCGCACCGCCGCTCCCACAGGGGAATGCGTTCCAATGTGGGAGCGGCGGTGCGACGATTCGACTTGCCCGCGATGAAGCCAGCACAAACAACACACATCTATCAGCTGGAAACCCGATAAACCCGCTCTTCAAGCCGAGTGACACCGCTCTCGACAAATTTCCAGCTCTCGCCCAGCACGTCCTGGTCTTCCAGAATCTTCAGCTCCCAGGTTGCCCCGAACAACCGTTGCACTTCTTCATCCAGCACAGCGAATGGCGGCCCGTCCATTTGCGCCTGATCGTAATCCAGCGTAATCAACAGCCCCAGAGAGTCCTTCGGCACAATCCGCTTCAGATGCTCGGCATAATCCTCCCGCATCTTCGGCGGCAAGGCGATCAGCGCCGCGCGGTCGTACAGCGCACTGCAATCAGCGACATCGCCAGCGGTCAACGCGAAGAAGTCACCGCACCAGATCTCGATCGAACCTGCCCGATAAACAGTGAAGGGCCCCTGATCACTGACGTCCGGGTCAAATTGGTGCTCGTGAAAAAAGTCCTCCACGGCTTTTTCCGACAACTCGACACCCAGCACCTCATGACCGCATTTCGCCAGCCACAGCAGATCCAGGCTTTTCCCACATAACGGCACCAGTACGCGCGCGCCCTCCTCCAGGCCGAGCTGCGGCCAGTACCGTTGCAGATATGGATTCACTTCCGGCAGATGAAAGCCGATCTGATTCGACGTCCACCGCTTGTGCCAAAACTCCGGCTGCATAATTAATCCCGAAAATTCGATCAAAAGACCCTAAAACTTATATTAGATTTAGATCAATGATCTGACTGAAGATGCTGCCATCTTACCCCTCAGGAGCTCTTTCATGTTCCCCAGCCTGTACATATCCCATGGCTCTCCCATGTTGGCACTCGAACCAGGCGCCAGCGGGCCAGCCCTCGCTCGCCTCGCCGCAGAAATGCCGAAACCGAAAGCCATCGTGATTGTGTCGGCGCACTGGGAAAGCAACGAGCTGCTGGTCAGCGGCAATCCCCGGCCTGAAACCTGGCATGACTTTGGCGGTTTTCCCAAGGCCTTGTTCGAGGTGCAATATCCGGCGCCGGGCGATCCGCAACTGGCGGCAGAGGTAGTCGAACAGTTGAAAGCCGACGGCCTGCCTGCACGCATTGATGCCAAGCGGCCGTTCGATCACGGGGTGTGGGTGCCGTTGTCATTGATGTATCCGCGGGCGGACATCCCAGTGGTGCAAGTCTCGCTGCCCACCCGTGGCGGCCCTGCCCTGCAAACCCGCGTCGGCCATGCCTTGGCCAGCCTGCGTGAGCACGGTGTGTTGTTGATAGGCTCCGGGAGCATCACCCACAACCTGCGTGAACTGGACTGGCATGCCGGCCCGGAAAGCGTCGAACCGTGGGCCCGGACGTTCCGCGACTGGATGATTGAAAAACTCGCGGCCAACGATGAAGTTGCGCTGCACGATTATCGTCAGCAGGCGCCGAATGCGGTGCGCAACCATCCCAGCGATGAGCATTTGCTGCCGTTGTACTTTGCCCGCGGGGCTGGGGGTGAGTTCAGCATTGCCCATCAGGGTTTCACCATGGGTGCGCTGGGGATGGATATCTACCGTTTTGGCTGACAGGTAAACCGAGTCGCCCCAATCGCGAGCAAGCTCGCTCCCACAGTAGATTTTGATCGTTCCCACGCTCTGCGTGGGAATGAATCAACGGACGCTCTGCGTCCGCTTTTGGGACGCGGAGCGTCCCGGGCTGCATTCCCACCCAGAGCGTGGGAACGATCAGCCAACAGCAGTCCAAAAAAAATCCCCGAACCAGTCGGGGATTTTTTATGTTCGATCAATCAGCCCGAGAGCAGATCAATCTTCGCGATAGCGACGCAGCTTCAACTGCTTACCGGCAACGCGAGTGTCCTTCAGCTTGGTCAGCAGACGCTCCAGACCATCTTCCGGCAGCTCGACGAGGCTGAAGCTGTCACGCACCTGGATACGACCGATTGCTTCGCGAGCCAGACCACCCTCGTTGAGGATAGCGCCCAGCAGGTTCTTGGCAGCGATACCATCACGCGCACCCAGCGCGGTACGGCAACGAGCACGACCTTCGGCCAATGGAACCGGAGCACGACGCTCACGATCACCACGGTCCGGACGGTCACCGGTACGCTCTGGACGATCGCCACGCGGTGCATTGTTCGGCACCAGTGGACGTTCTTTCTCGATCGCGGCCAGGGTCAGCGCCTGAGCGTTGGTTGCCTTGCGCAGCAGAGCAGCGGCCAGTGCACGCGGGGTGCAACCGATGTCGGCAGTCAGGCGATCCAGCAGATCACCGTGAGTCGATTCGGCATCAGCCACCAGTGGCGACAGGCTGTTGGTCAGTTTCTTGATGCGGGCATCGAGAACGGCCTGAGCATCCGGCAGGCGGACTTCGGCAACTTTCTGACCGGTTACACGCTCGATCACTTGCAGCATGCGGCGCTCACGCGGAGTCACCAGCAACAGCGCACGACCTTCGCGACCGGCACGGCCAGTACGGCCGATACGGTGAACGTAGGACTCTGGATCGTATGGCATGTCAACGTTGAACACGTGAGTGATGCGCGGAACGTCCAGGCCACGAGCAGCAACGTCGGTCGCTACAACGATGTCCAGACGGCCATCCTTGAGGGATTCGATCACGCGCTCACGTTGGTTCTGAGCAATGTCACCGTTCAGCGCAGCGGCTTTGTAGCCTTTGGCTTCCAGGGCACTGGCCAGGTCCAGGGTCGCTTGCTTGGTGCGCACGAACATGATCAGGGCGTCGAAATCTTCCACTTCCAGCAGGCTCAATACAGCCGAGGTCTTCTGGTCAGCGTGAACCAACAGGTGAGCCTGTTCGATCGCGGTAACGGTCTGAGTCTTGGTCTGGATCTTCACGTGTTGCGGATCGCGCAGATGGCGTTCGGCAATGGCACGGATCGACTGTGGCAGGGTGGCCGAGAACAATACGGTCTGACGGGTTGGCGGCAGAGCCTTGAAGATAACTTCGAGGTCGTCCATGAAACCCAGTTTGAGCATTTCGTCCGCTTCGTCCAGAACCAGGTGGTTCACGGTCGACAGGACTTTTTCGTCACGACGCAGGTGGTCGCACAGACGGCCCGGCGTGGCGACAACGATCTGTGCGCCATTACGGATTGCTTTCAGTTGTGGGCCCATCGGGGCGCCGCCGTAAACGGCCACAACGGTAACGCCCGGCATTTGCTTGGCGTAGGTTTCGAAAGCGGTTGCTACTTGCAGCGCCAACTCACGGGTTGGCGCCAGGATCAGGGCTTGCGGCTCGCGCTTGGCAGGATCGATGCGGTGCAGGATCGGCAGGGCGAACGCGGCGGTTTTACCCGTACCGGTTTGCGCCTGACCAATCATGTCGTGACCGGCCATGATGATCGGGATCGATTGCTGCTGAATAGCCGAAGGCTCTTCGTAGCCAGTCGCGATGACGGCTGCAAGAATATTCGGATTAAGATTAAAAGCGGCGAAGCCGCCGGTTTCCTGGGTCATGGGTCTGCCTCTAAGTGCATCCGCAAAGACCCATGCTCCAAAGCTGCGCATGCCGTGTAAGACTCAAGAGTCGCCCTGGCTGCTTTGTCGGCGGGGATTTGCGAAAACGAATGAATGAAAAAGATTCGTCAAGGGAGAGTCCGCTGTGCGGACGTGCAGCCGAAGCTGACTTCGGGAAATTGCGCTACCTAAACGCGGCCCGGTTAAAGGCCGGCGCGCACTATACCGGAATTCGGCCAAAAAGGGAGCATTATTTGTCGGAAAACTGACGTTTACACCGTTGTGCCACAGGCTTTGCGGATAATCGTGCAACGGTCTATTTTTCAAAGGCCCGGCCCTGCTGGCGATGGCGCTAAAACGGTTCATCCTTGTGACGCAGACCCGCGGTCTTGACCTGCGGTCTGGCACACCCTTCCCGCCCGAGGAAATGCTCTATGAATCAGCCCGGCTCCAGTGGTGTAACACGCGAACGACACGGTCATGTCCTGATGATCGGCCTGGATCGAGTGGCCAAGCGCAACGCCTTCGACCTCGAGCTGCTCAACGCGCTGAGCCTGGCCTACGGCGAGTTCGAGGCCGACAGCGAAGCGCGCGTGGCAGTGGTGTTCGCTCACGGCGAGCATTTCACCGCCGGGCTCGACCTGATCAATGCCAGCGCAGCCCTGGCCGAAGGCTGGCAGGCACCGCCCGGCGGTTGCGATCCGTGGGGCGTGTTCGCCGGGCCCCGGGTGAGCAAACCGGTGATAGTCGCCGCGCAAGGCTACTGCCTGACCATCGGCATCGAGCTGATGCTGGCCGCCGACATCAACCTCTGCGCCAGCAACACCCGTTTTGCCCAGAAGGAAGTGCAACGCGGGATCTTCCCCTTCGGTGGCGCCACGCTGCGTTTGCATCAAGTCGCCGGCTGGGGCAATGCCATGCGCTGGCTGCTGACTGGCGATGAATTCGATGCGCATGACGCGTTGCATCTGGGGTTGGTGCAGGAAGTCATGGCCAGCGAGGATCTGCTGCCGCGGGCGATTGAATTGGCGGAACGGATTGCCCGGCAGGCGCCGCTGGGGGTTCAGGCGACTTTGATGTCGGCCCGGCAGGCGCGTTACGAAGGGGAAACAGCGGCGGCGCAGGGATTGCCGCCGTTGGTGAAGAAGTTGATGGCGAGTGAGGATGCCCGGGAAGGTGTGCGGTCGATGGTCGAGAAGCGGCCGGGTGTGTTTAAAGGGGTTTGAGAGGTATGTCGTGAGCGATATCGCTTTCGCGGGCAAGCCTCGCTCCTACAGGTTTTGTGCCGTTCGCCGGCAATGTGAACAACACAAAACCTGTAGGAGCGAGGCTTGCCCGCGAAGAGGCCCGCACAGACAACGACTTATGTCGCCGGGCGAATCGCCTTGATCAACGACTGCAACGAATACCCCAATCGCGGTGCAAGCTCTTCGGCCCGGGCGATCAATCCGTCCATCTCCAGCTCCTGATCCAGTTCCGAAGGCACGATCAGAATCACGTTGCCCTCCTTCACCGGCAACTCCCAGTAATGCCGGTGATAGAGCCCGCGCAACAATGCAGCGCCCAATGGCTTGCCGTCGTCGGTGGCCCATTGATTGATCACCAGCCAGCCGCCCGGATTCAAGCGTTTCTGACAGTTTTCCAGGAAGCTCCAGGCCAGATGCCCGACGCCGGGACCGACATCGGTATAAAGGTCGACGAAGATCAGGTCCGCCGGTTCAGCGGTATCGAGCAACTCCAGCGCATCGCCGACGCGGATGTACAGTCGCGGGTCGTCATCGAGCCCCAGATATTCGATGGCAAGACGCGGCACGTCGGGGCGCAACTCGATGGCTTCGACATCTTCAAGGGGCAGAAACTTGAGGCACGCCTGGGTCAGCGTACCGGCGCCGAGGCCAAGAAACAGCGCGCTTTCCGGCTGTTCGTGGCACAGCGCGCCAATCAGCATCGCCCGGGTGTAATCGTACTCGAGCCAGCTCGGGTCAGCCGTGAACACGCAGCTCTGCTCGATGGCATCACCGAACTCGAGAAAACGGTAATCAGCCACTTCCAGCACGCGAATCACGCCGAACTCATCCTGTACCTCGGCGAGCAGATGCTCGACGCGCTCCTCAGTCATTTCGTCTCCTGATCGTCGCCTGGCCCGGCAACGCGATAAACCGCAACATGAAGCGGCAAAGGCGCGATTGTCCGCGAAGCAACCGGAACAGGTCACGCACTAATTTGCTGATAACATGAACGCCCGAGCGTAAAACAACCGAGACCGTGATGAGCCAACCCTGGAGCCCTGACAGCTGGCGCGCCCTGCCGATCCAGCAACAACCCCACTACCCCGACGCGGCGCATTTGCTGCAGGTCGAGCAAACCCTGGCCAGCTATCCGCCCCTGGTGTTTGCCGGTGAGGCCCGGGAGTTGCGCCGTCAGTTTGCCCAGGTCACCCAGGGTCGCGCGTTTCTGTTGCAAGGTGGCGACTGCGCCGAGAGCTTCGCCGAGTTCTCGGCCGCAAAAATTCGCGACACCTTTAAAGTCTTGCTGCAGATGGCGATCGTCATGACCTTCGCCGCCGGTTGCCCGGTGGTCAAGGTCGGGCGCATGGCGGGCCAGTTCGCCAAGCCTCGCTCGGCCAACGACGAAACCATCGACGGCGTAACCCTGCCGGCCTACCGTGGCGACATCGTCAACGGCATCGGTTTCGACGAAAAAAGCCGCGTGCCGGACCCGGAGCGCTTGCTCCAGTCCTATCACCAGTCCACCGCGACCCTGAACCTGCTACGTGCTTTCGCCCAGGGCGGTTTTGCCGACCTGCATCAGGTGCACAAGTGGAACCTGGACTTCATCGCCAACTCGGCGCTGGCTGAAAAATACAGCCACCTGGCCGATCGCATCGATGAAACCCTGGCCTTCATGCGCGCTTGCGGCATGGACAGTTCGCCACAACTGCGCGAAACCAGTTTCTTCACGGCCCACGAAGCGCTGCTGCTGAATTACGAAGAAGCCTTCGTGCGCCGCGACAGTCTGACCAACGATTACTACGATTGCTCGGCGCACATGCTGTGGATCGGCGACCGCACCCGTCAGCTCGACGGGGCCCACGTCGAATTCCTTCGCGGCGTGAATAATCCGATTGGGGTCAAGGTTGGCCCGAGCATGAACCCTGAAGACCTGATTCGCCTGATCGACGTGCTTAACCCGGAGAACGATCCGGGCCGCTTGAACCTGATCGCACGCATGGGCGCGAACAAGGTCGGCGATCACTTGCCGGCGTTGATCCGCGCGGTACAGCGCGAGGGCAAGCAGGTGCTCTGGAGCTCGGACCCGATGCACGGCAACACCATCAAGGCCAGCAGCGGCTACAAGACCCGCGACTTCGCGCAGATCCTCGGTGAGGTGAAGCAGTTCTTCCAGGTCCACGAAGCGGAAGGCAGCTACGCCGGCGGTATCCACATCGAGATGACCGGGCAGAACGTGACCGAGTGCATTGGCGGCGCGCGGCCAATCACTGAAGACGGGTTGTCGGACCGTTACCACACCCATTGCGATCCGCGGATGAATGCTGATCAGTCGCTGGAGTTGGCGTTTCTGATTGCCGAGACCTTGAAACAAGTCCGCCGGTAAAATCGCGTCGCCCCCTTCGCGGGCAAGCCTCGCTCCTACAGGATTGCGTTGTATCTGTAGGAGCGAGGCTTGCCCGCGAAGGCGTCCGCTCAGTCGCCACCAATCTGCACCAATGCCACCCGCAACCGCGCCGCACTCGCCCGCGGGCAATTCAGCTGAACCTGCTCAAGCCCCAACCAATCAGCCATCTGCCGCAGATTGACCGCCAACGCCAGCATCCCCTCGTCATCCAGCCCCGGCTCTTCCTCATGCACAGCGTGCACCGCCAGTCGGCCCAACGCTCGCTCGGCACGCAAATCCACCCGCGCGGCAATCCGTTCATTGTGCAAAAAAGGCAGTACGTAATAGCCGTAGACCCGTTTGTCCTGCGGCGTGTAAATCTCCAGTCGATAACGGAAATCGAATAACCGCTCGGTGCGGCTGCGTTCCCAGATCAACGAATCAAAAGGTGACAGCAATGCACTGGCCTCGACCTTGCGCGGCACTTTCGGCTCGGACAGGCAATAGGCCGTTTGCCGCCAACCCTGAACCGCGCAGGCCAGCAACTCCCCCGCCTCTACCAGTTCCGCCAGGCGCGGCCGGCTGTCTGCCGGATTCAGGCGAAAATAATCGCGCAGGTCCTTTTCCGTACCGACCCCCAATGCCGTCGCAGCATGCAGCAACAGCCCTCGTTGGGCCTCGGCCTCACTGAGCAAAGGCTGTTGCAGAACCGCCGAAGGAATCACCCGCTCCGGCAGGTCATAAAGCCGCTCGAATCCACGGCGGCCGGCGACCGTGACTTCACCGGCGGCGAATAACCATTCCAGCGCATGCTTTTCAGCGCTCCAGTCCCACCAGGGCCCCGCCCGCTCCTGGCGGGTCGACAAGCTTGCGGCCCCCAGTGCGCCGAGCTCCTGCACCGAGGCCAGCACCCGGCGAATCGTGTCCTGCTGCTCGCGACCAAAACGTGCCAGTTGCTGATAGATATCCTCGCCGCGCGTCGCACGCTGCATGCGCCAGCGCATCAATGGATACATCGACATCGGCAGCAACGAAGCTTCATGGCCCCAATATTCGAACAGCGTGCGCCGACGGCCCTGACTCCAGGCAGCCTGATCGAGCAAGTCGGGGGAGTAATTTCCGAGGCGGGAAAACAAGGGAAGGTAGTGCGAACGCACCAACGCATTGACCGAATCGATCTGCAGAATGCCCAGCCGTTCGATCAGCCGGTTGAGCTGAACCGGTTTGATCGCCGCTGGCGGTTGGCGCCCGTTGAACCCTTGGGCGGCCAGCGCCAGACGTCGAGCCTGTTTGTTGGAAAAGGACAGCGTTGCGGGCATGAATACCTCCGTGTCTGCTCGCAACCTACCTCACCAGAGAGGGGTTTGTGTAGCGATGGCCTCATCATTTATGCATCGGATCATCCCAGAACGGCCTGACCGATTCATGCTCTACATCGGCACGACTCACGCCAATGTCTTTCAGCGCTTCGTCGCTCAGGCTTGCCAGCAACTCACGTTCACGATGAAGTTCGTACCAGCGACTAAACTTGTGCAACAGATCGGATACCGCGTGGATTGAGAATTTTTCTGCCGTTACATGCTCGTGTTGACCTTTCATCTTGTTGTCCTCCGTTGGGGATGGCTCAAGTCTCGCCCCAGCGCTAAGATCAATCCAACGAATGTTTCTGATGGTAACCATCTCGGAGATTGATGGATGTCGGCGTACCCAAGTATCGATACGGATGTGCTGCGCACCTTCGTCGCCATTGCCGACCAGGGCGGGTTTACCCGTGCCGGTGAAATGGTCAACCGCACGCAGTCAGCGGTGAGCATGCAGATGAAGCGTCTGGAAGAAGACGTGTTGCAGCGCCAACTGTTCGAGCGCGATGGACGCCAGGTCAAGCTGACCGCCGAAGGCCAGGTATTGCTGGGGTACGCGCGACGTATCCTCAAACTTCACAGCGAAGTCTTCAATACATTGCGTGAGCCGCACATGGTCGGCACCGTGCGCATTGGCACACCCGACGACTACGTGATGCGTTTCCTGCCGGGGATCCTGTCGCGTTTCGCCAAGTTTTACCCGCTGATCCAGATCGAAGTTCACTGCGAATCAACCAAGCAACTGTTGCAGCGCCAAGACCTGGACTTGTCCATCGTCACCCGCGAGCCCGGTACTGAAATCGGCCAGTTGCTGCGCAAGGAGCGTTTCGTCTGGGCCGAAGCGCAATGCTACAGCGCCCACGAGCAGACGCCGTTGCCGCTGGCGATGTTCAACAGTGATTGTTTCTGCCGGCTGTGGGCGTGCAATGCGCTGGACGCCATGGGTCGCGATTATCGCATTGCCTACAACAGTTCGAGCCTGTCGGCGTTGATGGCCGTGGTCAGTGCGGGCCTCGCGGTGACCGCGCAACTGGAAAGCCTGATCACACCAGACATGCGCATTCTCGGGGCCGCCGAAGACCTGCCGTTGTTGCCGGAAGCCAGCATCATGCTGGTGCGCAACCTGCACAACCCTTCACCGATCACCGAGTGCCTGGCCGAGCACATTGTCGAAGGCTTCAAACTTTAAACGCGAGCATCACCGCGCACAGCACCAGGAAACCGCAGAATAACCCGCGCAATAGCCGCTCCGGCATGGCGTGGGCGATCTTCACACCCCAGCTGATGCTCATTAATCCGCCGACGGCCAACGGCAACCCGATCATCCAGTCCACTTGATGATGCATCGCGTACGTCACCAGTGTGACGCCGGTGCTGGGCAGTGCCAAGGCCAGCGACAAGCCTTGGGCCACCACTTGAGTAGTGCCGAACAGGCTGGTCAACACCGGCGTTGCCACCACCGCACCGCCAACCCCGAACATCCCGCCCATGGTGCCGGATGCCGCGCCGAGCACGCCCAACCATGGCCAGGAATAACGCATCTGTGCGCAGGCCGGTGCGTTGGCGGTGAACATGCGCACCAGGTTGTAGGCCGACAGGGCAATCAGGAACGTGACAAATCCCACGCGCATGGTTTGCGCGTCGATGCCTACTGCCCAGATCGACCCGATCCAGGCGAAGCAGAAGCCCATCGCGGCCAATGGCAGCGCGTGGCGCATTTCGATGCGATTGCGCTGGTGATAACGCCACAGTGCCAGCATCACGTTGGGCACCACCATGACCAACGCCGTGCCTTGGGCAATTTGCTGATCGAGACCGAACAGCACGCCCAGCAATGGAATCGCGATCAAGCCACCGCCAATGCCGAATATCCCGCCGAGGGTTCCCAGGGCTGCGCCGAAGATCAGGTACATCACGAACTCAATCACAAGCGATTTTCCTTTTGTCAGGCTGATCATCCTACGCAGTCGACGCTGGCGGGGAAACGCACAGCAACGCACAATGGCTGTGCCAACTTCGCACAAGCGCTGACGCACCATGAATCCGAATCAATTGACCGAACAGCTGGGCCTATTCCTTGATGTGCTGGAAACCGGGAGCTTTTCCGCGGCGTCCCGCCGACATCCGCTGACACCTTCGGCGGTGGCGCGGCGCATCGACAGCCTGGAAAATGCGGTCGGCAGCCAGCTGTTCATTCGCAGCACTCACGCGGTGCGCGCCACTCCCGCAGGCCTGGCGTTTGCCGAACGGGCGCGACGGATTGTGGAGGAACTGCGCCTGGCCCGCGCCGAAGCCGTGTCCCTGAGCAGTGCGCCGGAAGGCTTGATCAGGATCGACGCGCCAGCGGCGTTCGGCAGACGGCACCTGGCGCCGGTGATTGCCGACTTCCTGATGCTCTATCCGGGCCTCGACGTGCAATTGCATCTGATCGACAGTTTTGTCGACATGCAGGGGCTGAATCTG
The DNA here is from genome assembly GCF_044759925.1 of Pseudomonas sp. NPDC099000. Taxonomy (NCBI): domain Bacteria; kingdom Pseudomonadati; phylum Pseudomonadota; class Gammaproteobacteria; order Pseudomonadales; family Pseudomonadaceae; genus Pseudomonas; species Pseudomonas sp. NPDC099000. Next base: position 67,218 of record NZ_JBIWAF010000014.1, on the reverse strand, counting down.
GGCAAGGTGGATCTGGTGCTGCGCGCAGGGCAAATGGCCGACACAAGGCTGGTGGCCACACCGCTGGCGAGTATGGTGCGCATTGCCTGCGCCAGCCCGGATTACCTGAAACGTCGCGGTATCCCGACCGAGCCGGCACAATTGATCGAACATGACGGCCTCGACTGGGACGGCCTGGCCCCGCCCTTCGCTTGGCGCTTTGAGCGCGACGGGCACATGCACCTGCATCGCCCGGCGCGCATCCGCATGAGCGCCAACAATGCCGAAGCGCTGGTCTGCGGTGCATTGGCCGGGCTGGGCATCGCCCATCTGCCGACCTGGCTGGCCAGCGAGTACCTGTTGCGCGGCGAATTACTGCCCTTGTTTTGTGAAAACGGCCTGCCTCCACCGGAGACCACCGGCATCTATGCATTGCGTCTGGAGCAACAACCCAACTCCCGAAGCCGCTTGTTGCTGGAATACCTGAAAACCCGCTTCAGCCCGATTCCGCCGTGGGACCTGGCACTGCAAAACACTCTGGACCGGCACTAGTCTAGAATTGTCTGGTGCATTAAAGATTCGCCCGCTAGATTCATGACGATCACTGATCAAGGCTTTGAAATGACCACCGAACGCAACACCCCGGATAACTGCGACCCGCTGCTGCTGGATAATCAGGCTTGCTTCGCCCTGCATTCCACTTCGTTGCTGATGACCAAGGTGTACAAGCCGCTGCTGCAAGCGCTGGGCCTGACCTATCCGCAGTATCTGGCGATGATGGTGTTGTGGGAGCGTGACGGGCTGACCGTCGGCGAAATCAGCACCCGACTGCTGACAGACCCCGGCTCACTGACGCCCTTGCTCAAACGGCTGGAGGTCGAGGGATTGCTGAGTCGTACCCGCAGCCGTGAGGATGAACGAGTGGTGATTGTCGAGCTGACCGAGCAGGGCCGTGCGTTGCGCGATAAGGCACGCAGCATTCCACAGTGCATTCTCGGTGCAAGCGGAATGACGCTTGAGAGACTGCAAAAACTTCAAGCGGAGCTGCAAGAGCTGCGCAGCAATCTCCAAAACAGCCTCTAATCTAAAAAATCATATACATCCCTGTTGGAGCGGGCTTGCCCGCGAAGGCGGTGTGTCAGTCGACAAAAATGTTGCCTGAAACACCGCCTTCGCGAGCAAGCCCGCTCCACATTTATGTGCTGTCCCTCCTGACCTCGTTACATCCCTGAAAAAAATTTCGCTGAAAAATCCTGCCGCAACGCTCTAACTCAACACATTCAATCCGCGCTTTCTTCCAATCCAAAACTTTTTCAAAAATTTATCTTGCACGCTAAATATTAGCGCTATACATTCACCTCGCACTTACTTAGCGCGCAAACATTTAGCGCAGACAAATCAAATCCGAACGAGGCTCACACCATGCAAACTCTCTACACCGCAATCGCAACCTCCACTGGCGGCCGTGACGGTCGTGCGGTTTCCAGTGACAACATCCTCGACGTCAAACTCGCCACCCCGAAAGAACTCGGTGGTGCCGGCGGCGCAGCGACCAACCCTGAACAACTGTTCGCAGCCGGCTACTCCGCCTGCTTCATCGGCGCGCTGAAATTCGTCGCCAGCCAGACCAAACGCAGCATCCCGAACGACGCCTCTATCACCGCCCATGTCGGCATCGGCCAGATCCCTGGCGGTTTCGGCCTGGACATCGACCTGCACATCAGTCTGCCGGGGCTTGAACAAGCCGACGCGCAAAGCCTGGTCGAGGCGGCCCACCAAGTCTGCCCGTACTCGAACGCGACCCGTGGCAACGTCGATGTGCGTCTGCACGTTACCGTCTAACCACTGACTACCAGGCCCGAACAGGAAATGAACATGAACACTTTCAGCAAAGTCTTGACCGGCACCCTTCTCGCTTTGTCCATCAGCAACGCATTCGCGGGCGATGGGGTTGAACACAACACCCAGGCGTTCCTCGATGTCCTGAATGCCGGCACCGGCAAACCGATGGAGCAACTCACCCCCAAAGAAGCCCGCGCGGTGCTGGTGGGTGCGCAAGCCTCGGTGAAACTGACACTGCCAAAAGCCGATGTCAGCGAGAAGACCATTCAAGTCGACGGCCAACCGCTCAGCCTGACCATCGTCCGGCCGGCCGGGGCCAAAGGCGAGCTGCCGGTGTTCATGTTCTTCCACGGCGGAGGCTGGGTGCTGGGGGATTTCCCGACTCACGAACGTCTGGTTCGCGACCTGGTGACGGGGTCGGGTGCGGTGGCGGTGTTCGTCAATTACACCCCGTCGCCGGAAGCGCATTACCCGGTGGCGATCAACCAGGCTTATGCCGCGACCAAATGGGTGGCCGAGCACGGTAAAGAGATCAACGTCGACGGCAAGCGCCTGGCCGTGGCCGGCAACAGTGTCGGTGGCAACATGGCGGCCGTGGTTGCGTTGATGGCCAAAGACAAGGGCACACCGGCGATCAAGTTCCAGGTGCTGCTGTGGCCGGTGACTGACGCCAGCTTCGAAACGGCGTCCTACAACCAGTTTGCCGAGGGGCACTTCCTCACCAAAAACATGATGAAGTGGTTCTGGGACAACTACACCACCGACGCCAAACAGCGTAACGAGATCTATGCCTCACCGCTGCGGGCCACCACCGCACAATTGAAGGGCTTGCCGCCTGCGCTGGTGCAGACGGCCGGTGCCGACGTGTTGCGCGATGAAGGTGAAGCTTATGCGCGCAAACTGGATGAGGCTGGCGTGCCGGTTACGTCGGTACGCTACAACGGCATGATCCATGACTACGGTTTGCTCAACGTGGTGAGCCAGGTTCCAGCAGTACGCTCCGCGATGCTGCAGGCGTCCGAAGAACTCAAACAACACCTGAAATAACACCGCCCCCTGTAGGAGCGAGGCTTGCCCGCGAAGGCGGCCTGTCATTCAACATCATTGTCGACTGACACGACGCCTTCGCGGGCAAGCCTCGCTCCTACAGGGGCAGTGTGTTTCAGACACAAAAAAGCCCGACTCAATGGTCGGGCTTTTTCATTCCTCAAGCGGTGCTTACTTAGCACGGCCTTTGTAGGAACCGCCTTCGCGGGTATCGATCTCGATCTTGTCACCGATTTCGATGAAGTCAGCAACTTGCAGCTCAGTGCCGTTGCTCAGCTTGGCAGGCTTCATCACCTTGCCGGAAGTGTCGCCGCGAGCCGAACCTTCGGTGTAGTCAACTACGCGCACGATGGTGGTCGGCAGTTCTACGGAAACCAGACGCTCTTCGAAGAAGATCGCTTCGCAAACATCGGTCATGCCTTCTTCAACGAAAGGCAGAACGGCTTCGATGTCTTCAGCGTTCAGCTCGTACATGGTGTAGTCGGTGGTGTCCATGAACGTGTAGGTGTCGCCGCTGATGAACGACAGGGTCGCTTCTTTGCGGTCGAGGATTACGTCGTCCAGTTTGTCATCGGCGCTGTAAACGATCTCGGTCTTGTAACCGGTCAGCAGGTTTTTCAGCTTGGTCTTCATGATCGCGCTGTTACGACCGGATTTGGTGAATTCAGCTTTCTGAACCAGCCAAGGATCGTTTTCGAGACGGATCACGGTACCGGGTTTCAGTTCTTTACCAGTTTTCATTGCGAATATCCGAATTTGGATGGGATTTACAAAAATCTAGGCCGCGTATCATATCCAATTTAGGTAAAACTGTACCAGCGCTGCGGCAAGATCGGCCTGCAAGGCCTGTTCCAGACACCACGCCTCAGCGTGTTTTTGCAGCTCCGGCCAGTGTTTACGGGTGGTCAGCCAGTGGTCGGACATATCATGACCTGCATTCCACGCCCGCCAAAGACCGCTGATCGCCTCGCGGGCAGGCTCGGACAGGCCTTTCGTGTAAAGAGTCAGGAAGGCGTCGAGCTTGTCCAGGTGGATATCTTCGTCCTGCTGATAGATGTGCCAGAGCAGCGGCCGCCCTGCCCATTGCGCGCGGACAAAGGAATCCTCGCCGCGTACGGCGTTGAAATCGCAGCACCAGAGCAGGTGGTCGTATTGATCCTGTCGGACGAACGGCAGGACTTGCACGGTCAACTCACCGCGCACATGCACCGCGCCAGGCGCCAGTTGATCAACACCCAGCCAGCGTTCGACATCCCCGAGAATCCGGCTTTCGGGCACCAGCAGATGCGTGGGGATCGAATCGGCGGCCATCGTGTCCAGCCAACTGGCCAAGCCACTATTTTCATACGCGAACAGTGAGATCAGTTGGGCGTTCGGTGCGCGATCAATCCCCAGGTCTTGCAGGAATTCTCGCTGTGCCTCGGGGCTTTGCTGAAACTGCCTGCGACGTTCAAGCAATCCGCTTTCTCGCAGCAAGCCACCCGTGCCTTTCTGAAACCCCGGAAAGAAGAAGTACTTCTGCACGGTCTTGTACTTCACCGACGGCAAACCGTGACAGCCGATCACCCAGTCTTCGGCGCTTAGATAGTCGAGGTTCATCCACAGCGGCGGCTTTTCCCGCGAAGCCATGGCGTCCATGTACGGGCTCGGCAACTGGCAGGCGAACGCGGCGATCACGACATCGGCGGCTTCAGCGGGTTGCCATTCGGTGGGCCACTGACGCACCTCGACACCCTGCTGCCATTGCTGCAAAGCGTGTATGTCGATTTCAGGACAGATACGTTCGAAGGCCCGCAAGTCATCGACCCACAAGCGCACCGACACGGCATGCTCGGCCACCAGCTGTCGGGCCAGGCGCCAGGTCACGCCGATGTCGCCAAAGTTGTCGACCACGGTGCAAAAAATATCCCAGCGCCAGCGGTTTTTCACTTGAGGCATTTCAGGCATTCCAGGCTCCCGTTGGCAAAGGCGCCGATTGTCCGCATAAATTACCTCGCGCAGAAGAGCCGACGGCGATTAATCTTCGTGCGACAATCGCCATTCGCCCGCGACCACCCGCCAGGAGGCAGCCATGCCCTACCGTCCCAACCCACGCCGCCCGTTGCCGATTCAGCTCAATGCGCTGCAATTGACCGGCAGCATTGCCCTCGGTCTGTGGCTTGGATTCCTCGCGATCGCGCTGACCTGCTGGCTCGCCTCGCGCCTGCTGTTCAGCGAGCAACTCGCGCCGGTCGCAGCCGCGGTAGAGCAACTGGCCAAGCCGCCGGTGGTGGTGCAACCGGTGCCGGACATCCCGCCGCAAAGCCCGCTGTTCGAACAGTACGAAGATAACCTGCGCAAGAACGAGCAGCAGCAACGAATGGATCAGGCCCGCAGCACCCGCCGCAACCTGTCCAATCCGAAATGCCAGTTCTGGCTGCAGCAGGACCAGAGCGCGCCGAGCGAAAAAAGCCGCGCCAACGTCCTGCAATTCTGCGACTGACCATGAATAAGCAAACCGTCCACCAATTGATTCTCGACAAGCTTCGAATCGATCTCGACATCGCCGAGCGTGCCGCGCAAACCGCTTACGAAACCGCGACCCACGAAGAAAATATCGCCGAAAACAAATACGACACATTGGGGCTGGAGGCGTCTTATCTGGCGGCCGGACAGGCCAGGCGTGTAGAAGAAATCAGGCAGTCACTCACGCTTTGCCAGAACCTGACCTTGCGTCCTTATGACGAACAACGGGGGATCGAAGTCGGCGCCCTGCTCGGCCTGGAAGACGAAAAGGGTCGTGAGCAGTGGCTGTTTCTGGCCCCTGACGCGGCGGGTCTGAAAGTCGATATGGTGGGGCAAATGATCACCGTTATCACCCCTCGCTCACCGCTGGGCAAAAGCCTGCTGGGCAAGTTCGAAGGGGACGAGGTGGAGATTCAGGTGGCGGGCGCTCGGCAACAGTTTGCTGTTACCGAGGTCACTTAAAAGGGATCAGTGGACCGGCAGTTCGACGCCGTCGAACAGCTCTTCCAGTTCCTGCTTGTTGTGGCACTGAATGGCCTTGGCCATGACTTCGCGGGTCAGGTGTGGCGCGAACTTCTCGATGAAGTCGCACATGAAGCCACGCAGGAAGGTGCCACGACGGAAACCGATTTTGGTGATGCTGGATTCGAACAAGTCGCTGGCATCGAGCATGACCAGGTCGCTGTCGAGTTTGGCATCGACTGCCATTTTCGCCACGATGCCCACGCCCAGACCCAGGCGAACGTAAGTCTTGATCACGTCGGCGTCGGCCGCAGTGAACACCACTTTCGGCGTCAGGCCGCGATGGCTGAAGGCTTCGTCAAGTTTCGAACGGCCGGTGAAACCGAACACGTACGTCACGATCGGGTATTCGGCCAGGGCTTCCAGGGTCAGCTTCGACAGCTTGGTCAGCGGGTGGCCCTGAGGCACGACCACGCAGCGGTTCCAGCGGTAGCACGGCATCATCACCAGGTCACCGAACAGTTCCAGGGCTTCGGTGGCAATGGCGAAATCCACGGTGCCGTCAGCGGCCATTTCAGCGATTTGCATCGGCGAGCCCTGGTGCATGTGCAGGGCAACGTCCGGGTATTGCTTGATGAAATTGCTGATCACCGGCGGCAAGGCATAACGTGCCTGAGTGTGCGTGGTGGCGATCGACAGGGTGCCTTTCTTCTCGTTGGAGAATTCCTGGGCGATCTGCTTGATGCTTTCAACCTTGCGCAGGATCTCGCCGGCGGTGGTGATGATGCGCTCGCCGGCCGGGGTGACGCGGGTCAGGTGCTTGCCGCTGCGAGCAAAGACCTCGACGCCCAATTCGTCTTCCAGCAGACGGATCTGCTTGCTGATGCCCGGTTGCGAGGTGTAAAGGCTTTGGGCTGTAGCGGAAACGTTGAGGTCGTGGTGCGCCACTTCCCAGATGTAGCGCAATTGTTGAAGCTTCATATGAATCCCTCAAAGCAAGGTAGACGCCACGGGCATCAGCGACGGTATATAACTATATTAATGGTTTGAAGAATAAATCTAGAACTTTTTTGTCAAATTGCCACTATTCTTGCTCTAGCGATCCCCTTGGCGACGACGCTCAACCAGCGGCACCAGATAAACCGGCACACGAGCCAGTTGCAACACCCGCGCAGCGGTGCGGCCCAGAGGTGTTTCCGCACCTGCGCCATGGCTGTGACTACCTACGATCAACAAATCCACAGAGAGTTTCTGCGCCTGGTCGAGAATCACCTGCGATGGGTCACCCTGCAGCACCCGCACCGCTTTGATCCGCTCCAGATCCTGCTCCCCTTCATCCCCCAATTCTTCACGAAAGCTGTCGAGCACCCGCTGCTCGATATTGGCGATCACCGTGCTCAAGCCCTGACTGTGAAACTCGTTCAAGGCCTGCTCATCGAGGTAACTCTGCAACACCGATTCGGCAAACAAACCCATGGGCTCAACCGCATGCACCACATACAAGTCGGCATTGAATGTCCGCGCCAGCGCCAAGGCATGCTGCATCACCAACGGTGCATACAGCCCGAGGTCAGTGGCATACAGCATCGAATGAATCATATGACCTCCTCGCGTGCCAACATGGCGGAGATTTGATTCAGCTTAGCAGTGCCTTGGCGAGTACGACGTTCGGTGTAACGCGTTGAACGGCGGCTTAAACTTTTTGCTCGTTGCTTATGCCGTGGGGCACGTGACCGGTGGCGACCACTTCGCGGGCCAGCTCGCAATGGCCGGCCTGGTCGTCGAAAAACACATCGGCGGCAAACGCTTCGAGAAACGCCGACTTGGTCAGCCCGCCCAGAAACAGCGACTCGTCCAGACGGATGTCCCACTCGCGCAAGGTGCGGATCACCCGCTCATGGGCTGGCGCCGACCGTGCTGTCACCAGGGCGGTGCGGATCGGACAGGCGTCATCGGGAAACTCGCGTTGCAACAGATTGAGGGCGGCGAGGAAGCCTTTGAACGGCCCTCCGCGCAAGGGCTCGCGGGCCGATTCCCGCTCGCTGGCCTGAAACGCTTCCAGGCCACCGGACTGATAGATCCGCTCAGACTCGTCGGAAAACAGCACCGCGTCACCGTCGAAAGCAATGCGCAATTCATCACTGGCCGCACGGCTGGCACCACCCGACAAAATGGTCGCCGCGGCGAACCCGGCGTCCAGCGCGCTGCGCACGTCTTCGGCATGGGTGGAGAGAAACAGGTCGCAGCCAAAGGCCTTGAGGTACGGATAAGGGCTGCGCCCACCGACAAACGCCGCACGGGAAATCGCCAGGCCATAATGATCAATCGAGTTGAATACGCGCAGGCCGGTGTCGGCGCTGTTGCGCGACACCAGGATCACCTCGACCCGGGCCCGACCGAGGCTGGCGTTTAGATTGAGGAGTTTTTGCACCAACGGAAACGCATCACCGGGCGCGAGGATTTCGTCTTCGTGTTCAATCTGATATTGCCGGTAGGCCTCGACGCCGCTCGACAGATAGACCTTGTGACTTTCGCTCAGGTCGAACAGCGCTCGCGACGAAATCGCCAGCACCAGTTTGTCGTCGATAGTCTTTGCCATGCCCTTCCCCCTCAGGTTGATCGACTCACGTGTTGCGCCGATCGATAAAACTCAAGCTGCGATACAAGGCTTCGATTCGCGGCAATTCACACCCCGCCGCTTTTGCCGTCGCCAGCGGTCGCGCATAAATCGCCTGTAGTTCCAGCGGTCGTTTGTGCAGGAAATCGTGGTACATGCTCGGCCAATAGTCAGGCATTTTCTCGGTCATCATGAACAGAAAGTCCGCGTAACCGGCCGGCATTTCGTGACCGCAAGCCTTGGCGCCCTGAACCACTTCGGCCATCAAGGCCTTGATCAGTTCCCGGCTGTCGGCATCGGCCATCAACGGCGTGGTGCCCGCGCCAAGCAGTACTGACAGGCCGTTGTAAGGGATATTCCAGACCAGTTTCTGCCAGCGCGCCTGATGCAGGTTCGGCATGGCCTGGGAGTCGATGCCGGCGCTGCGGAACAACCCGGCGCCCTCCTCGACAATCGCCATGCGCGCCTGTTCATCGGTGGCGGGGCCACTGTGGTAGCCGACATTCACTGCGCCAAGGGCCTGATGAGTGATCGCCCCCGGACCGGTGCGATGGACGCAAATCAGGCAGAGCCCGCCGAGCAGATGCAGAGTATCCGGGAGCAAGGCTCGCAGACTGTCTTCGACATCCAGGCCATTTTGCAGGAGCAAGACTTTGGCATTCGGCGCGGCGGCTTGAAGGATGGCGGGCGCCAAGTCTGCGTTGCTGGTGGTTTTCGCACCGACCAGCAGCCAGTCGCAAGGCGGCATGTCTTCGGCCGACGAATAGGCCTGGACCGGATTCAATGTCAGCGCACCGTGCACCGCACTGTCGACTTGCAGCCCGCGTTCGGCGACCGCTGCAAATTCACTGCGCAACAAAAAGTGCACATCGAAACCGGCTCGCGCCAGCATCACCCCGTAGAACCCGCCGATCGCGCCGGTTCCGATAATACCGATGGTCGGTTTGGCAACTGCCTCCATCATGGCAACTCCTCTGCATTGCGACTGAGCGCCTGGCGCACGGTTTCATTGAGCCCGGTGCTGGTCAGGCGCGACTGTACTGACCCGAAGAACTCGCCGTCGCGCACCACAAACAGCGCCGGCAAATGAAACACCTGATAACGCTCGACCAGCCCGCCATTGTCCCCGGCATCGATCCAGCACAGCCGGTCGATCGCCAGATCGAGTCCCGGTAGTTGCTCACGGGCAAACCGGCAACTGGCGCAGCCGACACTGGTGAAAATCACCAGCGACACACCGCTCATCGCCAGCAGCCGTTGGTCGGCGTCGAAATCGGTCAGTTCCAATTCGACCACTATACTGGGGGAAACAATGTCAAATGGCCGACACATGGAGTTTGTGTTCATGGGACGTTTTCTACCTCACCCTGACGATGTGCCCGTCGAGTTAACGTTGCTCAAGCATGAGTGCATTTCGCGACAACGGCTGCACACTATCAGCCTCGGCGGCATGGCTTGCAATTACCACCGCGCCTGGCGCCACGGTACAGCGCTGGAAGTGCGCATGCCCACCTTGAATCCCGATTTACGTTATCTGGGCTATGTCGCCTGGTGCCTGCGACGCAAACACGGCTATCTGGTGGGCATTGCCTTCGTCGATGAACAGATGCTGTTCAGTGCGCGAATGGGCGAGCAGGTCTGCCAGATCGAACGGTATTGCCGACTGCGTGACGCACACGAGGACCTGCAAGATGTTCAAGCCCTGGCCCTCGTCTGGGTCCAGCAGCATGCCGACGAGTTCTCCCACGATACGGTTCGCAAGGCATTTGCACAGCCTGCGCTGGGTTAGGCGCCGCTCTCAATTAGTGAGAATGCCCCCAAAACCGCTGTCTGCCCATTGTCGAGCAGGCGCGTAACGCGCTAAGGTTCGGCTCCCCGACGCGCTTAATTTGCTGTGCTCCGCCGCGCGGGTTCGCTGGCGGCCGGCACCCGTGACCTGACGAGTAAACGATGGCTGATTTACCGATCAACGACCTAAACGTCGCCTCCAACGAGACCCTGATCACTCCCGATCAGCTCAAGCGTGATATCCCTCTGAGCGACGCTGCCCTGCGCACCGTCACCAAGGGCCGCGAAGTCATTCGCAACATTCTTGATGGCACCGACCACCGCCTGTTCGTCGTCATCGGGCCTTGCTCGATCCACGACATCAAGGCGGCCCACGAATACGCCGAGCGCCTGAAAGTGCTCGCTGCGGAAGTGTCCGATACCCTGTATCTGGTCATGCGCGTGTATTTCGAGAAGCCACGCACCACCGTCGGCTGGAAAGGCTTGATCAACGACCCGTACCTGGATGACTCCTTCAAAATCCAGGACGGTCTGCACATCGGTCGTCAGTTGCTGCTGGACCTGGCCGAGATGGGCCTGCCGACCGCCACCGAAGCCCTCGACCCGATCTCCCCGCAATACTTGCAGGACCTGATCAGCTGGTCGGCCATCGGCGCGCGCACCACCGAATCCCAGACTCACCGTGAAATGGCGTCCGGCCTGTCTTCGGCCGTCGGCTTCAAGAACGGCACCGATGGCGGCCTGACGGTGGCGATCAACGCCCTGCAGTCGGTTTCCAGCCCGCACCGTTTCCTGGGTATCAATCAGGAAGGTGGCGTGTCGATCGTCACCACCAAGGGCAACGCCTACGGTCACGTCGTACTACGCGGCGGCAACGGCAAGCCGAACTATGATTCGGTCAGCGTCGCACTCTGCGAGCAAGCGCTGAACAAGGCGAAGATCAAGCCGAACATCATGGTCGATTGCAGCCACGCCAACTCCAACAAGGACCCGGCCCTGCAACCGCTGGTGATGGAGAACGTCGCCAACCAGATCCTCGAAGGCAACCAGTCGATCATCGGCCTGATGGTCGAAAGTCACCTGAACTGGGGCTGCCAGGCCATCCCGAAAGACCTCGCCGACCTGCAATACGGCGTGTCGATCACCGATGCCTGCATCGACTGGTCCGCTACCGAAAACACCTTGCGCAGCATGCACGCCAAGCTCAAGGATGTGCTGCCCAAACGCGCTCGCACCTGATCACGTTTCGCCGCACACAAAAACGCCGGGCTGAACCCGGCGTTTTTTGTGTTCGTATTTTGAGGTTACTGGCTCAGCTTGGCGGCATGCCGCTGGTGGCGCTCCATGTAGCGCTCGACGTAAGAGCACGATGGAATGACGGTGTAACCCATTTCTTCAGCGTACTGCAGCGCCTGTTCGGTCAATGCGGCCGCGATGCCGCGACCCCGCAATGCGTTGGGCACGAAGGTGCGATAGATATCCAGGGTCTGTTTCCCCAGATCCATATAGGTCAGGTAGGCACGATGACCGTCCACACTGGTCTCGAACTGATGACCAGCCTGGTCATGGTGGATGGACAACGCCTCGCTCATCACTACTCCTCGCGGGTCTGGAATTCTGACCCCTACCTTACCGATGTTTTTCCGGCGAAGGAACATCTACGCCACCCCGTGCCTGAATGGACACCGAGAAGAGCTGCACCGATCTCGCGCAACCGAGCACGTATCAAATAGTAGGCACCATTGGCAGAAAATGCTCAAGGTACGCTCGTCATCGCGCTCAGGTGACGGGTGCTGCTTCGGGTGACACAGGGACGGCTCGACCGGAGATATCCGCGGGTCGATAGCCTGAACATTGCCGGATGTTGAGACTTAAGACGAACGCGCCCTCTTAAAGTCACCATCAAGATGGATAAAGATTATGAGAGCCACCGCGCAAAATCCGAACAAAAGTATGGACGAATCCATGTAGACAGACTTTAGCCAAGAACGAGAAAAACAGCGGTGAGTGCACGGAACTTTTTTTCGGCGGCTCGCTCATCTCGGGCTTCCCAGCTGGATATTTTTTAAACAATGCAGTTAAAAGTTGCTCGAAAAAGAATCAACGCCTACAATTTTTTTTGCTTCTTGCTACACGTCAGTTTACTTACTAGAAGTAATGGGTAGTATGTACGCCGGCTATTTCCTCACTCTGAGGAGACAGCTACTTAATAGAAAGTCCTTGAAGGGGAACACGATGAACAACGTTCTGAAATTCTCTGCTCTGGCTCTGGCCGCAGTTCTGGCTACCGGTTGCAGCAGCGTATCGAAAGAAACCGAAGCACGTCTGACCGCTACTGAAGACGCAGCTGCTCGCTCCCAGGCTCGTGCAGACGAAGCTTACCGTAAGCTGATGAAGCTCTGGCTGCTGCTCAAAAAGCACAACAGACTGCTGACGAAGCTAACGAGCGTGCTCTGCGCATGCTGGACAAAGCTAGCCGCAAGTAATAATCCTTCGGGGTTGTTATCAAGCCGACCCATTTATGGGTCGGCTTTTTTTTGCCCGGTGCTTCCTGCCGGCAATAAAAAACCCGCCGACGCAGCCCGTGTCGGCGGGTTCTTTTCAGGCTTTACTGCAGCGGGTCGATCGGCGCACTCGTCACCATCGACGCGGAAGTGTTCGGCACTCCGATTTCCACCGGCAGGCCATCTTCAGCGGCAACCACGTCACGGACCACATCCCAGTTCATGCGCAGGTTATTGGTGATGTCCTCACGCTTGAGCATCGCATTGATCACCGCAGTGTGTTTGTCGACCACAGAAGGGTTGCCTTTGTCGTCCAGCGGAGTGTGCGCTTCCAGATACACCTTGCCCCCACTGACGCCAAACTTGTACGGGTCGCTGATAATGCGCACCGACGTCCCTACCGGCACCATGCCCGCCATTTCCAGCACGTTGTTATTGAACATGCGGAAGCAACCATGACTGGTGCGCATGCCGATGCCGAACTTCTTGTTCGAACCGTGGATCAGGTAGCCCGGCGTGCCGAGGGTGAACTTGAACGGCCCCAGCGGGTTGTCAGGGCCGGCCGGCACCACGTTCGGCAGCGGATCGCCATCGGCAGCGTGTTCGGCCTTGATCGACGCTGGAGGGGTCCAGGTCGGGTTCGGCGTCTTGGCGATAATGCTGGTGTGGGCAATCGGCGAGCCCCAGCCTTCACGGCCGATACCCAGCGGGAAGGTGTACACCACGTTCCGGCCTTTCGGGAAGTAATAGAGGCGGTACTCGGCCAGGTTGATGACGATGCCTTCCCGCGGGCCCGGCGGCAGGATGAAGCGTGTCGGCAGCACCACTTCGGTGCCAGCGCCTGGCAACCATGGATCGACGCCCGGGTTGGCCGCGACCATTTCCGAATAGCCCAGATCGTAGGTGGTGCCAAGGTCGGCGAAGGTGTCTTCGTACTTGGCCTTGATCACCTGGACCTGACCGATGATGTCTTCACCGGGTGGTGGCAGGGGCAGCTCCAATGCTGCTACGGGACCCGCCACACAGAGGGCGGCGAGAGACAGGTAGCGGGTGACGGCAGGAAAGCGCGGCAACATCCGGAAAATCCTTCGCATGATCGACAAGGGTATAAAAACGGGATTGTACACCGGCATCCGGAACTTCGGGGAGTTGGCCGATAGCAAGCTATCTTTGACGCTTTACAGCTCGAACCGCAGCTCTGGCCAGATCGGCGACGTGCCACGTTTCTGCGATTCGAGGATGGCGCGACACAGCGAGCACAGGCGCTGGTCCTGGAAAACTCGGCGATCGACGCTCGACCAGCGCGGTTGCGCCGGCAGCAGGCTGCCGCACAAGGTTCGATCCGCCGAGCCGCCCAACTCCAGTTGACGGGTCACCAGATGTACCCGCACTTCCTGGCAGGCAAACAGATCCAGCTGTTCGTCAGGCTCGATCAGTTGGTAGGCAAAAAGGGACCAGGCAGGACGCGGCATCGGGGGCTCCAAATCGGGGGCGCCACCTTAGCCGAAACACCGCCACTAGAAAAGCGTCAAAGCAGCGGTTTCAGTGTCGGCCAGACATTTTCCAGCAACTTGTCCTGAGCGCCCGCAGCCGGGTGCAATCCGTCGGCCTGCATCAGGTCCGGATGACCACCCACGCCGTCGAGAAAAAACGGCACCAGCGGGATGTTTTTCTCGCTGGCCAGCGTGCTGTAGACCTTCGCGAAGGCCTCGGTATAACGAACGCCATAGTTGGGAGGCAGCTGCATGCCGAGCAAAAGCACCTTGGCGCCACTGTCTCTGGAGCTGTCGATCATCGACGCAAGGTTTTGTTGCAAATTAGCGGGGGGCATTCCGCGCAACCCGTCGTTGCCACCCAACTCGAGGATCACCAGCTCAGGCTTATGCTCTGCAAGCAGCGCAGGCAGGCGCGCCTGGCCTCCGGCACTGGTGTCGCCGCTGATGGAGGCGTTGACCACCTTATCGTCGAAACCTTCGCGCTTGAGCCGTTGCTCAAGCAGCGACACCCACCCCAAGCGGGTATCCAGGCCGAAACCGGCGCTGATACTATCGCCAACGATCAGGACAGTACCCGCCGCTGCGTTCTGGGCCATGCACATCAAGGCCAGGCCAGCACTCAAAAACCACACACGCATCGGATTCTCCATGGGCGCAAGCATTCTCACCGCGAAGAACCTCAGCAAAGTGGTTCCCAGCGCGGAAGGTGAACTGACTATCCTGCACGAACTCAGCCTGGAACTGAACAAGGGCGACAGCCTGGCCATCGTCGGCGCCTCCGGTTCCGGCAAATCCACCCTCCTCGGCCTGCTCGCCGGCCTCGACCTGCCGAGCAGCGGTGAAGTCACCCTCGCCGGCCAGGGCCTGAGCAATCTCGACGAAGACCAGCGCGCGCGCATTCGGGCCGAGCATGTCGGGTTTGTGTTTCAGTCGTTTCAACTGCTGGACAGCCTCAACGCGCTGGAAAACGTCATGCTGCCGCTGGAACTCGACGGCCGCAAAGACGCCCGCGAACGTGCCACTCAGTTGCTCCAGCGCGTCGGCCTGGGCCAGCGCCTGACCCACTCGCCGCGCCAGCTCTCCGGCGGCGAACAGCAACGCGTGGCGATTGCCCGTGCGTTTGCCGCTGAACCCGATGTGCTGTTCGCCGACGAACCCACCGGTAACCTCGACAGCCATACCGGCGAGCGCATCAGTGACCTGTTGTTCGAACTCAACCAGGAACGCGGCACGACCTTGGTGCTGGTGACCCACGACGAACGCCTGGCACATCGTTGCCGGCGCCTGATCCGCCTTGAAGCCGGCCTGCTGGTCGCCCCTCTGGAGCCTTGATGGCACGCTTGCCGCTGTTGCGCCTGTTCAGTCTCGCCATTCGTCAACTCCTGCGCGACGCCCGCGCCGGTGAGTTGCGCGTGTTGTTCTTCGCCCTGGTGGTGGCCGTGGCAGCAAGTACCGCCATCGGTTACTTCGGTGCCCGCCTGAACGGCGCCATGATGCTGCGCGCCACCGAGTTTCTCGGTGCCGACCTGTTGCTAGAAGGCAGTTCACCGGCGCGCCCCGAACAGATCAGAAGTGGTACGGAGCTGGGACTCGAACACGCTCAAGTGGTGGAGTTCTCCAGTGTCATCGCCACCGACAACGGCATTCAACTGTCCAGCATCAAGGCCGCCGACGACGTTTATCCGCTGCGCGGCGAACTGAAAAGCGCCCCGGCCCCCTTCGCCCCGGAAGAAGCCGGTGGCGGACCGAAACCCGGCGAGGCCTGGGTCGAAGCACGGCTGCTGACCGCGCTCGATCTGAAAATCGGCGACAGCATCGATGTCGGCCTGCGCACCCTGAAACTGGCGCGCGTCCTGACCTACGAACCGGACCGTGCCGGCAATTTCTACAGCCTGACGCCGCGGGTGCTGATCAACCTCAGCGACCTCGCCGCGACCGGCGTGGTGCAACCCGGCAGCCGGGTCAGTTACCGCGAACTCTGGCGCGGCAAAGCCGAAGCGCTGGAAACCTATCGTCAACTGATCAAACCCGGCCTGGCCGCCAACCAGCGCATACAGGATGCTCGCGACGGCAACCGGCAGATCGGCGGCGCGCTGGGCAAGGCCGAGCGTTACTTGAACATGGCCAGTCTGGTGGCGGTTCTGCTGTCCGGCGTGGCCGTGGCGCTGTCGGCGACCCGCTTCGCCACCCGCCGCTTCGATGCCAGTGCCCTGCTGCGTTGCCTGGGCCTGTCGCGTCGGGAAACCATGGTGCTGTTCAGTTTGCAGCTGACGGTACTCGGCCTGCTCGCCAGCCTCGGCGGCGCCCTCCTCGGCTGGCTCGCACAACTTGGATTGTTCGCGTTGCTGCATGATTTGTTGCCGACCGACGTACCACCGGGCGGTCTGTTTCCCGCCATTGCAGGGATCGGCACCGGGCTGGTGGCCTTGGCCGGTTTTGCCTTGCCGCCACTGGCTGCACTCGGTCGAGTGCCGCCGCTGCGGGTACTGCGTCGGGACATGCTGCCGATTCCTTCCAGCACGTGGATGGTCTATGGCGCCGCGCTGGGCGCCCTCGGCCTGATCATGTGGCGCCTGAGCCTCGATCTAATGCTGACCTTCGCCCTGCTCGGCGGTGGCGTGATCGCGGCGGTTATCCTCGGCGGCCTGCTGTTGCTGCTGCTCAAAAGCCTGCGTCGGATGCTGGCACGCGCCTCCTTGCCCTGGCGCCTTGGGCTGGGCCAACTGCTGCGTCATCCGCTGGCGGCAGCGGGGCAAGCCCTGGCCTTCGGTTTGATCCTGTTGTCCATGGCATTGATCGCATTGCTGCGGGGCGAGTTGCTGGATACCTGGCAGAACCAGTTGCCGAAAAACGCGCCGAACTATTTCGCCCTGAACATCCTTCCCGCCGACAAACAGGCTTTCACCGATCGCCTGATCGAACTGTCAGCCCAATCGGCGCCGCTGTACCCCGTAGTGCCCGGACGACTGATCAGCATTAACGGCGAGCCGGTGCAGGAAATTGTCAGCAAGGATTCGGCGGGTGACCGGGCGATCCAGCGCGACCTTAGCCTGACCTGGGCGGCGGACCTGCCGGCGGGCAACAAACTGACGGCGGGCAACTGGTGGAGCGAACAGCCAGCCGATGAGATTCCCGGCGTGTCGGTGGAAGGCAAGGTTGCCGAAAGCCTGAAGCTCAAGCTCGGCGATCACATGGTCTTTACCGTCGGCGGGGCCAATCGCGAAGCGAAAGTCACCAGCCTGCGGGAGATCAACTGGGACAACTTCCAGCCGAACTTCTTCATGATTTTCCAGCCTGGGACGTTGAAGGATTTGCCTGCGACCTACCTGACCAGTTTCTATCTGGCGGCGGGTCACGATCAGCAGATTGTCGACCTGTCCCGGTCCTTCCCGGCGGTGACCATTTTGCAAGTCGAAGCCTTGCTGGAGCAGCTGCGCAGCATCCTCTCCCAAGTCACCCTGGCCGTGGAATACGTGCTGCTGTTTGTCTTGGCGGCGGGGATGGCGGTGTTGTTCTCGGGCTTGCAGGCAACCCTCGATGAACGCATTCGCCAGGGTGCGTTGCTGCGCGCGCTGGGGGCCGAACGGCAGTTGCTGGTCAAGGCACGGCGGATCGAGTTTGGCTTGCTCGGCGCGGTCAGCGGGTTGTTGGCGGCGTTGGGTTCGGAACTGGTGAGCCTGGTGCTTTACCGCTTCGCCTTCGACCTGCCGTGGCATCCGCATCCGTGGCTGTTGGTGTTGCCGTTGATTGGCGCGGTGCTGATCGGCGGCGCCGGTGTATTCGGTACCCGTCGTGCGTTGAACGCCAGCCCCCTGACAGTGTTGCGCGAGGGTTGATAGACTCAAGGCCTTTCCATCACAAGAAGTTGCCATGAGCCGTTATCGCCCTCCCCGCACCGCTGGCACCGCGCTGATCACCCCCGAAGGTGAAGCGCGGATGCGGGCCGAGTTTCATGAGCTCTGGCATGTCCGTCGGCCTCAGGTGACGCAATCTGTCAGCGAGGCGGCGGCACAGGGTGATCGTTCGGAAAACGCCGAGTACACCTACGGCAAAAAGATGCTGCGCGAAATCGACAGTCGCGTGCGCTTTCTCACCAAGCGTCTCGAAGCACTGAAGGTTGTCAGCGAGAAGCCCAGCGACCCGAACAAAGTCTACTTCGGCGCCTGGGTCACCATAGAAGATGAAGACGGTAAAGAGTCACGCTACCGCATCGTCGGACCGGATGAGCTGGACTTGAAGCAGGGCCTGATCAGCATCGACTCGCCGCTCGCCCGCGCGTTGATCGGCAAGGCGCTGGACGCCGAGGTTCGGGTCCAGACACCCACTGGTGAACAGTGCGTGTATATCGTGGCGATCGAGTATCTCTAAAGCTTCAGCGGCGCGTGATCAAACCTTGCCGGGCTACCCGGGTCAGTTGCCTGATCACCTCTGGCGCCTCTTCGACGCTGGGCGATTGAATCACCGCCAGATCAAAACTGTCGCTGGCAAATCGCGCCAGTGATTCACCGTCCTCGACAAACTGGATCAGGAACGCTGCGGGGCCGCCGGTACGACGTGGCCATCCATCGAGATAACGCAGGAGCGTCGGCTGATGTTTTCCGCCAAGCAGGATTTTTGGATTGCGCTGGGTGAGGTGTGCCGTGATCGGCGCGGGGCGTACAACGGGGCTTAGTGCATTCATTGGGTCGTGTCTCTGCCTCAAAAGTCTGCATGGCAGGTGAGAGGCAACACCGAACCAGCGCTTTAGCGGTATTTCGAAGCCTGTTTCAAGCTTCTATCGGCAACTGAATGAGTCACCTGGCGCCCCGCAAGTAGCTGTTTAAATCGGCGCATGAGCAGCATCCTAGAGAAGCTGACCGGACAGTGTCAAGAATGACGCGCAACAAAAAAGGCCCGCGCAAGCGGGCCTTTTCGTTGAGCCAGAGCGGTCAGTCAGCGATCGCGCGGTCTACCGACAGTTTGCCGGCACCCTCGATCAGTACCGCGATGCTGCCGCCGAGCAAGGCCAGGGCGAATTCATAACCGTTGTTGGTCATGAACAGACCGTGGCTGATGTGCACGGTGAAAATGGCGACCAGCGAAAGGAAGGTCAGACCCAGTGCTGCCGGGCGGGCCAACAGACCGATGATCAGGGCCAGACCGCCGAAGAACTCGGTACCACCGGACAGGATCGCCATCAGGTGACCCGGTGCCAGACCCAGGCTTTCCATGTACTGCGCAGTGCCGGCAATGCCGTAACCACCGAACATGCCGAAAAGTTTCTGCGCACCGTGAGCAGCGAAGATGATGCCGACGAAGATCCGCAGAACGGTCAAGCCGTAGCCCGCGCGGGTAAACAGTACCTTGTTGATCAGTGTGCTCATGCTGTGTCATCCATTGTGATTGTGTGTTGGTTGGCCGCCATATTAATCGATAAACCAAATGTTAAAAGCGCAATTTTTGCGACATAACAATCAGTTTAGTCGATCATTTCCGCGAGGCAACTTTCTGCCCCTGGGGCTCCAACGATTCCCTTTCACGATCGAACGCCAGGTAATACTTGTTCACGCTATTAACATAGCTGACGGCGCCCATTCCCACCTGCTCCATGGCGATGCGCTCGACCTGGAAGAACCACTGATTGGGATTGAGGCCTCGGCGCCGGGCTTCGGCGCGCATGCCCTGCACCCGTTCCGGCCCCATGTTATAGGCCGCCAGCACGAACGCCATGCGCTCGCGCTCGTTGAGTTTGGGGCTTGCGAAGAACTTGCGTCGGATCATCGCCAGGTACTTGGCCCCAGCCTGCACATTGGCATCGAGGTTCTGAATGTTGTTGACCCCGACGCGCTGGGCGGCGGATGGGGTGATTTGCATCAGGCCAGTGGGGCCGCTGCCGCTGCGGGCGTTGGGTTGCAGGGCAGACTCCTTGAAGGCCAATGCCGCCAGGTTCAGCCAGTCCATGCCTTGGGCATCCGCGTGCTTTTGCAGCACCGGGCGAAGTTTTTCCAGACGCTGCCGATCAGCCTTGGCCAATGGATAGTGCACTTGATACAGACGTCGATAGATGCGCAGGAACGCCACGTCCTGGTCCGACGGTTTCTTGTAGGTCGTCAGGAAGCGATCGATACTCGCGCGCAACATCGAGGCGTCGCGGCGCACGAACCAGAACTCCTCGCCCGGCTCGCTAATCGGCACCTGCTTATCGAAACGTAATTTGGTCAGGATCTTGCCCCAGCGCTCGGCAATCGGTTGCTCGACGATGGTCAGGTGAAAGATCCCGCCCTGGACCATTTCCAGAACGTCTTCGACCGCCAGACTGGGGTCGACCCATTCGATTTTCACCGGCGCCAATTTGTGCAATGCGAGTTTTGAATTGATCTGACTGACCGCATCCCCGGCCGCACTGCCGGTGGGCAGCGCCAGGGTTTTACCCGAGAGTTGTTCGACGCGGGTGTAACGGCGTTCACCCTTGATGCCCACCAGCACCAACGGGATGTTGCTGGCAATCGGTTCGCTGCTGCTGACCGCATGGCCCGGTTGCAAATCGAGCAGTTCCCCCGGCGCCACCAGGTCACCTTCCCCGCGCTGCAAGGCACCGAGCAGTTGATCCTTGCCTTTGGGAATGATCTTGAGGGTGATTTCCTGACCGTCCCGGGCGTGACCGTTGAGGTATTGCTCGAAGGCACGCAAGCGGTGGTACTCGACGCCGATGGCCTGGCCCTGGACTTCGCCGGAGCTGTTACGACTCTGGTTGACCAGTACCCGCAGCACACGACTGCTGCGGATCTCCGCCAGGTCACGGACCTTGGCCGCCGGCACGGCTTGCAGCGGGCCGGCCAGACGCGCGACCGCCGGCATCGGCAGCAGCAACGAACAGCACAGCAGTAACAACATCGAGGGACGTGTCATCCACTCTCCGGAAAGAATACTGGGCCGACCTCACGAATGTTCATGAAATCGAGCAACAGAAACAGAGCGCCTTGAGCGCTGACAAAGTGCGAAAGACTGGCACAGTGATGGCACCTTGGCCACCCCTGCGTGTCTCGCGGCATCAAGAGACAGCTTTAACTCTTTGTAGTTCTTGGCTTTTCTTATAAATCTACAGCTCTGATATGCTTTCCGGCCTTTGGTCCGAGGTAGCACCATGCAACTCATCGATATCGGCGTCAACCTGACCAACCCCAGTTTTGCGGATAAACACCAGGCCGTACTTGATCGCGCGTATGCCGCGGGGGTCTGCCAATTGGTCCTGACCGGCACCAGTGTCGAAGGCAGCGAGCAGGCGCTGGAACTGTGCCGGCAACTGGACGAAACAGCTCAGCGGCTGTTCGCCACCGCGGGCATTCACCCTCATTCGGCCAGCGATTGGAACGCCGACAGCGACCAGCGCCTGCGCAGTTTGCTCAAGGAACCCAACGTGGTGGCCGTGGGTGAATGCGGGCTGGATTTCAATCGCGATTTCTCGCCGCGCCCCCAGCAGGAAAAAGTTCTCGAAGAGCACTTGGCGATGGCGGTCGATCTGCAATTGCCGGTGTTCCTCCACGAGCGCGATGCCAGTCAGCGACTGCTGGAAATCCTCCGTGATTACCGTGATCAGCTGCCCGCCGCGGTGGTGCATTGCTTCACCGGGGAAAAGAAGGCGCTGTTCAGCTACCTCGATCTGGATTTGCACATCGGCATCACCGGCTGGATCTGCGACGAGCGCCGGGGCACGCATTTGCATCCGTTAGTCAAAGAGATCAAGCGCGGTCGCTTGATGCTGGAGAGCGATGCGCCGTATCTGTTGCCACGCAGCTTGCGGCCCAAGCCGAAGAACGGTCGCAATGAACCGGCGTATTTGACGGAAGTGCTGCGCGAAGTGGCGTTGCATCGGGGGGAAACGGAAGAGGATCTGGCCGCCCACACCACCGCCTGCGCTCGCACGTTCTACGGCCTGCCCTCAATCCCCCAGTAACCGCAAATCCCCTTGTAGGAGCGAGCCTGCTCGCGATAGCGCTCTGTCAGTCACATCAATGTTGGATGTGCCGACGCTATCGCGAGCAGGCTCGCTCCTACAGGGGACTTGTGATGATCATTGATCCACATCAAGTCCAGAATCCCTGCATAGCGGCACAATGCTGGCACCTTGCCAATGCTGTTTCCGCTATCAGAGAAGACCTCCATGGGTGCCTGGCTTAGCAACATCTCGCTGAAATACAAATTCTGGGCGGTCAATGCGGTCGCCTTCTTTACCACGCTCTTGCTGGTGCTGTACGCCGTGCAGCTCGAACAACAGGCCCGCAGCCACGCCTCTCAAGTGTCGGCTCAGGCGCAGGCTCGCTTGCTCAATGCCTGGCCTGCCGGACAACCGCTGCCCAAGACCGATAATCTGCTGACCTTCAGTCGCGGGCAGGCCCCGCTGCTGAACGAGCAGTCGGTGCTGGAACTGGCCGATGCCCATGGCTGGGTCGAAATCAACGTCCTACCACTGTTCGGCGATAACCCGTTGATGGGCGCCGAGGTGTTCTCTCGCCCCGACGGTCAGCAGGTCGCGGTGATCGCCCATGGCCCGAGCCTGAGCCAGGTGTTCGGCGAACGCTTCGCCAATTACGCGGTGGCAGTGTTCATCCTGATGCTGGCGATGCTTGGGGCTTCGCAGTTGTTGATCCGCTTCCTGCTGAGTCAACTCAACACCCTGAAAGACGTGATGCTCCACGTCGAGAAAACCGGCGACCTGTCAGCCCGTGTGCCGCTGGCCTGCAAGGACGAAGTCGGGCAGATGGCCAATGCCTTCAACGCGATGCAAGCCGGTTACCAGCGAGTGGTCAACACCGTCGCCAGCACCGCCCGGCAACTGGATGTCGGCGCGGCGCGACTGGCCTCGAGCATGAACGAGGTGCGTCACGGCATGCTCGGCCAGCAAAGCGAAACCGATCAGGCCGCCACGGCGATCAACGAAATGACCGCCACCGTCTATCACATCGCCCAGCACGCCGGCGCGACCCGCGACCTCTCGCAGACCGCTGATACCCTGGCCGGCAGCGGGCAGGAAGTGGTCAGTCGGGTGCAGAAATCCATCGCCGGGTTGTCCAGCGGTGTGCAGCAGACGGCCGAGATGATCCAGCGCCTGGCCGAGGACAGCCAGAAAATCAACGGCGTGGTCGGCGTGATTCACAGCATTGCCGAGCAGACCAATCTGCTGGCCCTGAATGCCGCGATCGAAGCGGCCCGGGCCGGCGAAATGGGCCGCGGCTTTGCGGTGGTCGCCGATGAAGTGCGCAACCTGGCCAAGCGCGTGCAAACCTCGACCGACGAGATCACGATCATGGTCTCCGCGTTGCAGGCCGGGACTCGGGACGCGGTGGACTTCATGCAGGAAAGCTCGTTCAAGGCCGACGATTGCGTGCAACAGGCCCAAGAGGCTGGCGTCGCCCTGGCGCAAATCACCAGCGCGGTGGCGCAGATGCGCGAAAGCAATACGCAGATTGCGGTGGCGGCCGAGCAGCAGAGCCAGGTCGCGGAAGAGATGAATCGGGCGGTGGTGAGTATTCGGGATGTGACCGAGAACACGGTGCAGCAGACGGTGGATTCGGCGACGACCAGTAATGAATTGGCAGCGTTGGCTGGGGAATTGAACAAGGCGATCGGGCAGCTCAAGCTTTGAGGGCCCCTTCGCGGGCAAGCCTCGCTCCTACAACATCAAGAGCGCGCAATTCCCTGTAGGAGCGAGGCTTGCCCGCGAAGGCGTCATACCGGTCAACATCAATCCTGACCATGACCGCTATCACTTCGATATTCAACCTCGATTCGCCGCCGGCATTAGCCAAGCCTATTCTTCAATCATGTGTTCAACATGGATCGAGGATTAGCATCATGGGCAAACGTCACCCCAACCTACCCGCCTGGCAATGGCGCGCCTACCCGGGCAATCACCAGCACCCGACCAATCTGGTGCTGCACCTGATTGCCGTGCCGCTGTTTATCGTGGCGTTTTTGCTGATTGTTTCCGGGGTGTTCGGCCTGAACTTAGTGAACTTCGCCATCGGTGTCATTGGCGTGATCGCCGCGTTGGGCTTGCAGCGCCACGGCCACACCCTGGAGGCGCAAACCTCCGAGCCGTTCAATGATCGTAAAGATGCGCTGTCGCGTTTGCTGGTCGAGCAGTTCCTGACCTTTCCCCGGTTCTTCCTCAGCGGCGGCTGGTGGCGCGCCTGGCGTGAGCGCCACCGTCGTCACTGATCAGGCGAAAATCGTCACCGTCTGCCGGCTCATGGCAATCAACTGACCGTCCGCGCTCCACAGTTTCGCGGCCGCGTGACCGTAACCGTCGGCACCATGCTCGATTTCAACCAGGTATTTGCACCAGTCCAGCGTGCTCAACTCGAGCAACGGCTGGACGAATTCGATGGTCCAGGTCAGCGTGCTGCCCATCGCGGGTTTGTTCAGGTGCGGCAACAGGGCCGGTGGCCAGGCGTCCACCAGCGCCAGAATATGCGACTCGCCGAGCGCCTCTTCCTTCACATCCCCACGCAAACGCACCCAGCCGCCCATCTCGCGGGATTTGTTGCCGGTGAACGGCAGACCGCCGACACTCCAGCGCATCGCCAGATGCTGCATGAATTCCGGTAGTACGCCTTTGATGTACGGCAATTCCTGGCAATCGTCCCAGTGTTTCATTTCAGGTGCAGGCTCGGCCGCGACCGCGACTTCGGAAGGTCGCGAGGCACCGAAGCTGCCCTGGATCAACGTCACCACTTGGCCCTTCTGCATCGCCCGGCCCAGCACCTGGCTGACGGCTTTGCCTTCACGCAGCACATCGACCTCAAAACTGACCGGCACTTCGGGTTCGACCGGCCCGACAAAGGTGATCGCCAGCGAACGAACCGGTCGATCCGCCGGGACTTTTGCGCGCATGGCTTCGTATTGCAACGCGGCCACCAAGCCACCAAAACTGGCTCGCCCCTGAGCCCATTCGGCCGGGATAGACAGCTCCAGCGGCTGGCTGCGGACGGCGTCGAGCAGATCGGAAAAGCGCATGGAAGTCCTCGCAGATAGAAAAAGTTGTTGTGATCTTAACCAGCTGACGGGTGCGACACAGCGCTTATTCCGGCCAAAAACACTGACAGATGAGCCGCTGGGATCAGGCTCAACACCAAACCACTGTAGGAGCGAGCCTGCTCGCGATGGCGGTGCATCAGTCGGCATCAGGGCTGGCTGACAGACCGCTATCGCGAGCAGGCTCGCTCCTTCAGTTGATTGGGGTTCAGGATTTGAAGCAGGCGTCGCTGAGTTTGTCGAGGACGCGGTCGGCGCGGCCTTCAGCCTTGGCCATGGTGGCTTTCCAGACGGCCACACAAGGTTGCAGATCGGGTTCCTGTTCAGCCTTGGCCAGCCACTGAAAACAGTCATGCCAGTCGCCCAAGGCACCTTGCGCCGACTTCAAGCGTGGCATCGCCGCGTTGGGCAATCGATCAAGTTCGGGATAGGCGTCGATGCCATAGCGCACGCGCTTGATCAGCAGGCGCAAGCGATGACGATCGTGGGCAGGATCGTGCAGGGCCTGATCGAGTTTCTTCCATTGTTTGGCGAGGCGTTTCTCGATGCGTTTGCGCAGGCCCTTGAGCAAGCCCTGACGCTGGGAGGCGCGGAGAAAACGCGGAAAGGCGTCGAGGATCATCAATAACTGCGTCACCTCGGGGCTTGTCGCCACCGCCGGATAAGCCGCAGCCATTTGCGCTATACGCCGTTGCGCCGCCTCGGGTTGATCGTGCTTGAGCAAGTAAGCCGCCAGCACCTCGCGATCACGCAAGGGCGTGGTCAGGTCGCCCACCCGGGACGCCGCCGCTTCCAGTTGCTCGACGCCGGGTAGCCCGCGCAACGGTCGCAACAGACTGCGCAAACGGCGAACCGTGGTGCGCAGGTCGTGCAACGCTTCCGGGTCGGTGCGCGCACTCAGACGCGCCTGGCAAGCCAGCAGGCGAACTTCCAGACCCAGAACATGCGCCACCAACCGATCAACCAAGGCAGACATTGTTTGCTCCCTGAAGCGAATTTCCTTAAGCCTAGATCATGCCTCAACGACCAGCGCGTGACTCACGAATATAGAAGCGCGCCTTCTCGGCTTTCTTGGTGCAGCCTTCAAAGCCTTCGAATTGCTGCTGAGTCTTGGCCGCGGTCAACAGCGACAGGGCCTTGGAGTAGCTGACGTTGCCAGCGAAACCCTCGGCCTTGGCCAGGTCCAGTTCACGCCACGCGGCATCGAGCCCGCTACCGCAGCTGTCACGATAAGCGGTTTTGCCGGCACAACCGGCGAGTGCCAGGGCAATCAAAGGCACACAGATCCAGGCTTTCATCACTCACACCTCAAAAATAGGAAAACAGTCGTGCAGGTAAGACGGTCTGGCACGTGAAAAGTGCCTTGGCCCCGCCGCGCAAACTTCAAGCGCCCGCGAGAATACCCATGCGCCGCCATGGAGTGTCGAAAAAACGACGCCCTCGGCCCGCCGAGCGACCTTAGCGATTGAAGCGCGGCCCGTGATGGGTGCATTGTTGAACCTTGTCAGACGAGGGCGATTCATGAAAAAGCGTGTCGCACTGGTGCTGGGCTCAGGCGGGGCCCGGGGCTATGCCCATATCGGTGTCATCGAAGAAATCGAACGCCGCGGCTACGACATCGCCTGCATCGCGGGCTGCTCGATGGGCGCCGTGGTCGGCGGAATCTACGCCGCAGGCAAACTCGACGATTATCGCGACTGGATTGAAAGCCTGGACTACCTCGACGTCTTGCGTCTGGTGGACGTCAGTTTTCGTCTGGGGGCGATTCGTGGTGAAAAGGTGTTCGGGCAGATCCGCAAGATCGTCGGCGAGATCAACATCGAAGACTTGCGCATCCCTTACACGGCGGTGGCCACGGACCTGACCAACCAGCAGGAAATCTGGTTCCAGGAAGGTTGCCTGCACCAGGCCATGCGTGCCTCGGCGGCGATTCCCAGCCTGTTCACTCCGGTGATGCAGGGCAATCGCATGCTGGTGGACGGCGGCATCCTCAACCCTTTACCGATCGTGCCCGTGGTGTCGAGTCATTGCGACCTGATCATCGCGGTCAACCTCAACTCCACCAACCAGCGCCACTATCAATTGCCGGTGATTCAGCGTCCGGCGGCGTTCAAGACGCGGTTCGACAGCCTGATCAATTCCCTGGGTTCAAAATTGCCGTTCCGCCGCAAACAGGCGGAACAACTGCTGCTGCTGGAAAAGGAAGCGTTGATGGCCGAAGCGGCCGATATCAATCCCTGGATCGAATCCGCCGAACCCGAAGCCCAGCAACCGGCGGCCGCTCCCGAACGCGAGGGCGCACCAAAGTCAGCCACAGGCTCGTTCATCATCGACAACGTGGGGCCGGCGTCCTTGCTGGACCTGATCAACCAGAGTTTCGAGGTGATGCAGACGTCGTTGGCGCAGTACAAGATCGCCGGGTATCCGCCGGATATCCTGATTAACGTGCCGAAACGGGTGTGCCGGTTTTTCGAGTTTTACAAGGCACCGGAGTTGATCGCGTTGGGGCGGGAGATTGCGCGGGATACGCTGGATCGGTATGAGAATGAGCAGAACCGGGACTCTTGAAGTTCTCGAGTGATTGATCCGGCCTCTTCGCGGGCAAGCCTCGCTCCTACAGGATTTGAATCGTTCGCGAGCTTTGTGAACGACTCAAATCCTGTAGGAGCGAGGCTTGCCCGCGAAGACAATAAACCGGACACCAAAAATCTAGAGGCTACCCTCACTCAACAACCGATACCCAACCCCCGCTTCGGTGACGATAAATCTGGGCTGAGTCGGATCATCCGCCAGCTTCTGCCGCAAATGCCCCACCACAATCCGCAAATAATGACTGTCCTCGGTATGCGTCGGCCCCCAGATATCTTTCAGCAGTTGCTGCTGCGTGATCACCCGCCCGGGATGCCGCGCCAGTTGCGCCAGCACCGCATACTCCTTGCGGGTCAACGCGACTTCGGTACCGTCGAGCAATACCCGGCGATAGGCCAGGTCGACGGTCAACGGGCCGAACGTCAACGCCGCTTGCTGAGCCTCGCCAACCGGAGCCTGACGCAACAAGGCCCGCACCCGGGCAAGGAATTCCTGAATACCGAACGGCTTGGTCACGTAGTCGTTGGCACCGCCATCGAGCGCTTCAACCTTCTGCCCTTCGCTGGCACGCACCGAGAGCACCAGCACCGGCACTGTCGACCATTCGCGAAACTCGCGCAGCACTTGCTGGCCGTCCATGTCCGGCAGGCCGAGGTCGAGCACCAGCAAGTCGGGTTTGTTCAACGCGGCCTGGGCCAGGCCTTCGTTGCCAGTGCCTGCCTCCAGCACTTTGTAGCCTTGGGAAGCGAGGCTGATGCGCAGGAATTTGCGGATCTGCGGTTCGTCGTCGATGACCAAAATGGTCGCGGTCTGGCTCATGGTTTCCGGTCGCGGCATGGAGATGTCCAAAGGGTATCAGGCTTCACTTTCAAAACCCGGTTGTTCCTGCAAGGGCAAGTGCAACGTGATGCAGGTGCCGCGCCCTTCGATGCCCTCGGCGACGCTGATCCGACCGCCATGGGCGCCGACCATGCCCTGACAGATCGCCAGCCCCAACCCCGTGCCCTGCCCGCCCCGATCACCGCGGGCGGCGGTGTAGAACATATCGAAAATCTTCGCCCGCTCCTCCTCCGGAATTCCCGGCCCCTCGTCGCTGACCGAGAAAAACAGTTCGCTGTCGTCAGCCCCGGCGCGTAATTGCAATCGACCGTGAGCCGGTGAAAAACGCGCGGCGTTTTCCAGTACGTTGACCAGCGCCTGCTCGATCAGCGCGGCATGCACGTACAGCAGCGGCAATTCGGCCGGCACTTCGGTGCTGACTTGCAACGGCGCCAGCACCGCGCGCAGGCGATTGAGTGCACTGCCGACGATGTCGGCCGGCGACACCCAGTCCCGCGCCAGCTTCAACGCGCCGTGACCGAGGCGGGTCATGTCCAGCAGGTTTTGAATGTACCGGTCGAGGCGCTCAGCTTCATCGCGGGTGCCTTCGAGCAATTCGCGACGATCCTCCAGCGGGATCGCTTCGCCGAGGGCCAGCAAGCTGTCGATGCTGCCGCGCATGGACGTCAGCGGCGTGCGCAAATCGTGGGACACCGACGCCAGCAAGGCACTGCGCAACTGTTCAGTTTCGCCGTGCAGACGCGCAGCTTCCAGGTCTTCGGCCAGTTGCGCGCGGGCCAAGGCCTGGGCCAGCGGCTGACTCAACGCCGTCAACAAACGCCGACGCTGACCGCTCAAGGTCTGGCCTTCTTTGGCGCATACACCCAGCAGCGCCAACGGTCCGTCCTCCACCGACAACGGCCACCACCACCAACGCCCGAACGGCAGCGTGCCGGTGCCCGCGCCCGCCGGCTGGTCGTGTTGCCAGGCCCAATCGGCAGCGGCACGCTCGGCTTCGGAAAACGCCAGCGGGCCACCGGTCTCGACCTTCCAGCCACCTTGGCCGTCGTGGTTGAGCAGACACAGTTGCAGATCGCTCCAACCGTTGAGGTGCTGAGCCGCCGCGCTGACCACGGCCTGGCGGTCGGTGGCGGCAGTGAGTTTGCGCGACAGGTCGAGCAGTTCGCTGGTCTCTTCCTGGGTGTCGCGCAATGCCTGCAATTGCCGCCGTTGCCGCGCAGCGAGGTTACCGGTGAGGGCCGCCATCAGCAGGAAGAACAGCAAGGTCAATACATCTTCTTCGCGCTGGATGCGGAAGGAGAAATTTGGTGGAATGAACAGAAAGTCATAGGTCAGAAACGACAGCGCCGCACAGGCCAGGGCCGGGCCGAGGCTGCTGCGCACCGCCACCAGCAGCACGGCAGCGAGGAACACCAGCGAGATATTCGGCAGCGGCAAGACACTCGCCACGGCCCAGGCCAAAGCAGTGGCCAACACCGTCGCCACTACCGCCAGCGCGTAGTCGAACCACACCAGCGAATGCGCCGCACGCTGACGCGGCTGATGCTGTTCGTGATCGCTGTCGAGGACGTTGATTTCCAATCCGCGCGCATTGCGCAGCAAGCGTGACGCCAGACCGCCACCGAATAGCCGACGACGCAATCGCTGTCGGGATTGACCGACCAGCACCAGGCTGGCGCGGCGTTCGGCGGCGTGCTGGATCAGGGTTTTGGCGACTTCGCCGGCACGCAGCAACACCACTTCACCGCCAAGGCGTTCGGCCAGTTGCTGGGCACTTTGCAGGCGCAGGCGCGATTGCTCGTCGCGCACGCTGCCGTTGTCCACATGCACCAGGCTCCACGGCAGATGCCGACGCTGGGCGACACGGCTGGCGTGGCGCACCAGGCGCTCGGCCTGGGCATCGCCATCGACCCCCACCAACAATCGACCGCGCACGGCTGGCGCGGCTTGGCCGAGTTGTCGATAACCCTGGGCGAGGTCATCGTCGACCTGCGCAGCGGCGGTTTGCATCGCCAGTTCGCGCAAAGCAGTGAGGTTGGTCTGGGTGAAAAAGGCGTCGATGGCCGCCCGCGCCTGCTCCGGCACGTAGACTTTGCCATCGCGCAGACGCTCGAGCAGCTCGCGTGGTGGCAGGTCGATCAGCAGCAGTTCGTAGGCTTCTTGCAGCACCCAGTCCGGCAGGGTTTCGCGAACCTGCACGCCGGTGATCCCGCGCACTTGATCGTTGAGGCTTTCGAGGTGCTGGACGTTGACCGTGGTGAACACGTCGATGCCGGCGGCGAGCAGTTCCTGGATGTCTTGCCAGCGCTTGGCGTGACGGCTGCCGGGGGCATTGGTGTGGGCCAGTTCGTCCACCAGCACCAGTTTCGGCTTTGCCGCGAGCAGGCCGTCGAGGTCCATTTCTTCAAGCATCACGCCACGGTATTCCGAGCGCACCAAGGGCTGTTGCGGCAAGCCGCCGAGCAGTGCTTCGGTTTCGGCGCGGCCGTGGGTTTCGACCACGCCGGCGATGACTTTCACGCCTTGGCGTAGTTGGGTATGGGCGGCTTGCAGCATGGCGTAGGTCTTGCCGACACCGGGCGCGGCGCCGAGGAAGACCTTGAGCCGGCCACGGCCATCGCGGGGCAGGTGTGCTAACAACGCGTCGGCGCGGCCGGAGTCACTCATTTGTCATTGCCTTATCTTGATTGATCGTTCCCACGCTCCGCGTGGGAATACAGCCCGGGACGCTCCGCGTCCCCTTCAGAGCCGAACGCGGAGCGTCCGTTGATGCATTCCCACGCAGAGCGTTGGAACGATCATCTTCTACAGGTTTTCCAGCGCAATGTTCAATGCCAGCACATTAACCACTGGCGGACCAACGAGCGGCTGCTCAATGTGCGCATTCATCAATTGCTGAAGCGTAGACACCGGCAAATTACGCGCCGCCGCAACACGCGCCAGTTGATAGGCAATTGCCGCCGGTGGCAAGTGTGGATCGAGGCCGCTGCCGGAGGTGGTCACCATCGCCAAGGGCACTGGCCCCTGACCGGGCACCACCAGTTTGCTGGCATCGTCAATCACGCGAGTCGCGAGCGCCGGGTTGCTCGGCGAAAGGTTGCTGGCACCGCTCGCCACGGTGGCAAACGCACCCGCCGATGGCCGTGGATGGAACCAGGCGTCGCCGACGAAATCCTGGGCGATCAGTGAGGAGCCGCGGATCTTGCCGTCGGCATCGCGCACCAGGCTACCATTGGCTTGATCCGGGAACGCGACCTGGGCGACACCGGTGACAACCAAGGGGTAAGCGACGCCGGTGATCAGGGTCATCAGCACGAGCAGGCTCAGTGCGGGACGTATCATTGTGGACATTTCAAAATCCTCGAATTCGGTAAATAACTCAGGCCTGGAAATCGCCACCATCCTGTGGCGAGGGGGCTTGCCCCCGTTGGGCTGCGCAGCAGCCCCAGAACCTGCAACTTCATTTCTTCAGGCATACCGCAGGCATCAGGTTGGCGACTGCTTCGCAGCCGAACGGGGGCAAGCCCCCTCGCCACAGAGACCGCGCCACCCGATAGAGCGTTAGACCAGATGCAACGCCGTCAACAACATGTCGATCGCCTTGATGCCCACGAACGGCACCAGAATCCCGCCCAATCCGTAGATCAGAAGATTGCGTCGCAGCAACGCCGCCGCACTCGCCGCCTGCACCCGCACCCCGCGCAGCGCCAGCGGAATCAGCACCACAATGATCAAGGCGTTGAACACGATCGCCGACAGAATCGCGCTCTGCGGGCTGGCCAGATGCATGACGTTCAGCACGCCCAATTGCGGGTAGATCGAAGCGAACAGCGCCGGCAAAATCGCAAAGTACTTGGCCACGTCGTTGGCGATGGAAAAGGTCGTCAGTGCACCGCGGGTCACCAGCAGTTCTTTACCGATCTGCACCACGTCCAGCAGCTTGGTCGGATCGCTGTCGAGGTCGACCATGTTCGCCGCCTCGCGCGCTGCTTGCGTGCCGTCGTTCATCGCCATGCCCACATCCGCCTGGGCCAGGGCCGGGGCGTCGTTGGCGCCGTCACCGCACATGGCGACCAGACGACCGTCGTTCTGCTCGTGGCGAATGCGCGCCAGTTTTTTCTCCGGTGTGGCTTCGGCCAGCACGTCATCGACGCCCGCCTCGGCCGCAATCGCCGCAGCGGTCAGCGGGTTGTCGCCGGTCACCATGACCGTGCGAATCCCCAGCTTGCGCAACTCGGCAAAACGCTCACGGATGCCGGGCTTGACCACGTCCTTGAGGTGGATCGCACCGAGCAATTTACCGTCGGCGCAGACCAGCAACGGGGTGCCGCCGCTCTGCGCAATCTTGTCGATTTCCCGGGACAGCGGCGCGGCCAAATCAGCACGTTTCAGGCCAACGAAGGCCAGCAACGAATCGACCGCACCTTTGCGGTACACGCGCCCTTGATAGTCGACGCCGGACAAGCGGGTTTCAGCGCTGAACGGCACAGCGGTCAACACCTCAGCCGAGGGCTCAGGTTGCGGCTGAGTCCCGCGCAGGTATTCGACGATGGACTTGCCCTCAGCGGTGTCGTCGGCCAGCGAAGCGAACAACGCACCCTCGGCCAGCTCCTTAGCGGTCACGCCGGGCGCTGCATAAACAGCGGTGCAACGACGATTACCGAAGGTGATGGTGCCGGTCTTGTCCAGCAGCAGGACGTGTACGTCCCCCGCCGCTTCCACGGCGCGACCGGATTTGGCGATCACATTCAAGCGCACCAGACGGTCCATCCCGGCGATACCGATGGCCGATAACAGACCGCCAATGGTGGTCGGAATCAGCGTGACCAATAACGCCACCAGGAACACCAGCGGCAGGCTGCCGTTGGCGAAGTGGGCGAATGGTTGCAGTGTCACGACCACCAGCAGGAAGATCAGGGTCAGGCCGATCAGCAGGATGTCGAGCGCCACTTCGTTCGGGGTTTTCTGCCGTTTCGCGCCTTCGACCAGGGCGATCATGCGGTCCAGGGTCGACTCGCCCGGGTTGGCGGTGATGCGCACCAGCAGCCAGTCGGAGACCAGTCGGGTGTTGCCGGTGACGGCCGAACGGTCGCCACCGGATTCGCGGATCACCGGCGCGGATTCACCGGTAATCGCCGCTTCGTTGACCGCCGCGATACCCTCGATCACCTCGCCGTCGCCGGGGATCATTTCCCCCGCTTCGACACGCACCACATCGCCTTTGCGCAGGCTGGTGGCCGGCACCACTTGAAAGCTGCCGTTGCTGGTTTTGCGGCGGGCGCTCAAGCCTTCGCTGCCGGCCTTGAGGCTGTCGGCGCGGGCCTTGCCGCGACCTTCGGCCAGGGCTTCGGCGAAGTTGGCAAACAGCACGGTGAACCACAGCCACAACGCGATTTGCGCAGCGACAAAGGTCGGCACGCTGCTGTCGGGAATGAAGCACAGCACGGTGGTCAGGATCGCGGTCAGCTCGACCACCAGCATCACCGGCGCACGCTGCAATTGCCGTGGGTCGAGCTTGACGAAGGCTTGCACCAGCGCCGGACGCCACAGGGCCGAGATCGCGGTTTTCGGTTGTTCCGGCGCCTTGGCGACGACGGTTTTGGTTACGGGCATATTCATCATCAGATCCTCAGAAGCCCATGCTCAAGTGTTCAGCAATCGGGCCCAGCGCCAGCGTCGGCAAGAAGGTCAAACCACCCACCAGCAAAATGGTCACGGTCAGCAAGGTCACGAACAGCGGGCCATGGGTCGGGAAGCTGTTCTGGCCGATCGGCGCGGTTTTCTTCATCGCCAGACTGCCGGCCAACGCCAGTACCGGGAGGATGTAACCGAAGCGACCGATCAACATGCCCAGACCGAGCATCAGGTTGTGGAACGCCGTGTTGGCACCGAAACCGCCGAACGCCGAACCGTTGTTGGCACTGGCCGAGGTGTAGGCGTACAGCAACTGGCTGAAACCGTGGGCGCCGGGGTTGCTCACCGCCGCTACAGGGCCAGGCAAGCTCGCGGCAATCGCGCCGAGCACCAGCACACCGACCGGCATCACCAGCAACGTCACCACCAGCAATTGCACTTCTTTGGCCTGCAATTTCTTGCCGAGGTATTCCGGCGTACGGCCGATCATCAGGCCGGCGAGGAACACCGCGATCAACACGTTGAGCAACATGCCGTAGAGCCCGGCGCCGACGCCGCCGAAGATCACTTCGCCGACCATCATGTTGACCATCGCGACCATGCCGCTCAGCGGGTTGAGGCTGTCGTGCATGCCGTTGACCGACCCGTTGGACGCCGCCGTGGTGGTCACCGACCACAGCACGGTGGCAGTGGTGCCGAAGCGCGCTTCCTTGCCTTCCAGCGGCGCGGTCTGTTCGACGGCGACGTTGTTCAGGGTCGGGTTCGGTTGGTATTCAGCCCACAACGAGGTCGCGCCGCCGATCAGGAACAGTGCCAGCATGCAGGCGATGATTGCGCGGCTCTGACGCAGGTCTTTCACGTAGTGGCCGAAGGTAAATACCAGCGCCACCGGGATCAGAATGATCGAGCCGACTTCAAACAGGTTGCTCCACGCCGTCGGGTTCTCGAACGGGTGCGCCGAGTTGACGCCGAAGAAGCCACCGCCGTTGGTGCCCAGTTGCTTGATCGCAATCTGGCTGGCGGCCGGGCCCAGTGGAATCACCTGATCGACGCCTTGCATCGTCACGGCATTCACGTACTGCGCGAAGGTTTGCGGCACACCCTGCCAGACCAGGTACAGCGCCAGCAGCAGGCACAGCGGCAACAGGCCGTAGAGGGTGGCGCGGGTCATGTCGACCCAGAAGTTGCCGAGGGTTTTACTCGACTTGCGACCGATACCGCGGCACAGCGCAACCAATACCGCCAGGCCGGTGGCGGCGCTGACGAAGTTCTGCACGGTGAGACCGACCATCTGACTCAGGTAGCTCAGGGTCGCTTCGCCGCTGTAGGACTGCCAGTTGGTATTGGTCATGAAGCTGACGGCAGTATTGAACGCTTGTGTCCACTCCTGACCCGGCAGGTTTTGCGGGTTCAGTGGCAAGTAATCCTGAAACAACAGAATCGCGAACAACAGCAAAAAGCCCGCGAGGTTGAAGGCGAGCAAGGCCAGGGTGTATTTCTGCCAGCTCTGTTCGGCCTGCGGATCAACGCCGGCCACCCGATAACAGCCACGTTCGACCGGTCCGAGGATCGGCGAAAGCAAAGTGCGCTGCCCTTCCATGACCTTGTAGTAGAACCGCCCAAGGAACGGTGCCGGAATCAGCACCAGGGCAAAGAAGGCGAGGATCAGCCAATAGTCATAACTGTGCATAGCCGCTCCTAGTTCCGGTCCGCGCGCAACAGCGCAACCAACAGATAAATGAACAGCCCCACTGCCAAAAGCAGTGACACCCCGTCCAGAACGCTCATGGAAGTTCTCCGTGTTACGGCGTATTGCCGCGTGTGGAGCCATTGTCGGCAGGGAGGCTGTAAAGGAACGAGACCGAGGGTGTTGGCTGTGCATAAAGAAAGCGTAAAGAGTGGGTTTGGCTTCGTTACAGCGGTGTTCGCACGAGCGGTTTCGCGGACCAGACGTTCCTCTAACGGATTTTGCGGGCTGCCTGGACGCCCGGTCTGACTAAAGGAGCTTGGCTTGCCCACGATGGGGACCACCCAATGGCGGCATCAACTGCCCGACCAACTAACCACGTCTGCCGCTCGCATCCGGTTGCAGTTTGAGCAAGAATGTCGGCCCCCGAAATCCTTTGCAGGAAAAACCATGAATATTGTCACCACCGATTTACCCGGTGTTCTGATTATCGAACCGAAGGTTTTTGGTGACGATCGAGGCTTTTTTTACGAGAGCTTCAATGCCAAGGCCTTTCAACTGGCGACTGGTCTGGATACCCGATTCGTTCAGGACAATCATTCGCGCTCTCTAAAAGGCGTATTGCGCGGGCTGCATTACCAGTTGGAAAACACACAAGGCAAACTGGTTCGCGTGACCGCTGGCGAAGTACTTGACGTCGCCGTAGACATCCGTCGCAGCTCGCCGCACTTCGGCAAATGGGTTGCGGTGCGCTTGTCCGCCGAGAATCACCGCCAGCTCTGGGTGCCGGAAGGTTTCGCGCATGGTTTTATGGTGCTGAGCGAGTTCGCCGAGTTTCTCTACAAAACCACTGACTACTACACCCCGTCTGCCGAACGCAGCATCCGCTGGGATGACCCGGACCTGGCCATCGATTGGCAACTGGACGAAGCTCCGCGGCTATCCGGGAAGGATCAGGCTGCGGAATTCTTCAAGGATGCCGAGGTTTTTTCCTAACCTCGGTACCTCGCTCCCACAGTTGGAGCGCGCCAGCCCGGATGACACCCTTCCCCTGTGGAGCGAGCCTGCTCGCGAAGGCGGCAAGATAGGCAATAACGCCCCTAACTGGCGCACAACCAAGACACATCCAGCAACCACCATCCCGAATGCGACGGCTTTAGATCCATAACGACTGCCGTCACAACGCTGGCACGCCCACTGCAAACGCCCTCCCTGAAGCTGTCCAAACCGTTCAGGGAGCAAACGCATGAACACACAACTCAAACCCACGCTGGGCACGTTGCACCTGTGGGGCATCGCGGTCGGGCTGGTGATTTCCGGTGAGTATTTCGGCTGGAGTTACGGCTGGGGCGTGGCCGGAACACTCGGGTTCCTGGTGACCTCGTTCATGGTCGCCACGATGTACACCTGCTTTATCTTCAGTTTCACCGAGCTGACGACGGCGATTCCCCATGCCGGCGGCCCCTTTGCCTACAGCCGCCGCGCCTTCGGCGAGAAAGGCGGATTGATCGCCGGGCTGGCGACACTGATCGAATTCGTTTTCGCGCCGCCGGCAATTGCCTTGGCTATCGGTGCGTACCTGAATGTGCAATTCCCGGCCCTTGACCCGAAACACGCAGCAGTCGGCGCTTACATCGTGTTCATGGGCCTGAACATTCTCGGCGTGAAACTGGCCGCAACCTTCGAGTTGATTGTCTGCGTATTGGCCGTGGCGGAACTGCTGGTGTTCATGGGCGTGGTCGCTCCGGCGTTCAGTTTCAGTAACTTCGCGCTCAATGGCTGGGCCGGTTCCGATGTGTTCGGGGCGCCGGCGATTGCCGGGATGTTCGCGGCGATTCCTTTCGCCATCTGGTTCTTCCTCGCCATCGAAGGTGCGGCGATGGCCGCCGAAGAAGCCAAGGACCCGAAACGCACGATTCCCAAGGCCTACATCAGCGGCATTCTGACCCTGGTCTTGCTGGCCATGGGCGTGATGTTCTTTGCCGGCGGCGTCGGCGACTGGCGCACCCTGTCGAACATCAACGACCCGCTGCCACAAGCCATGAAGGCCGTGGTCGGCGAAAGCTCGGGCTGGTTGCACATGCTGGTATGGATCGGCCTGTTCGGCCTGGTGGCGAGTTTTCACGGGATCATCCTTGGCTACTCGCGGCAGTTCTTCGCCCTCGCCCGCGCCGGTTACTTGCCGGCATCACTGGCCAAACTGTCGCGCTTCCAGACACCCCACCGGGCGATCATTGCCGGCGGCGTAATCGGTATCGCGGCGATCTACAGCGATGGTCTGATCAACCTCGGTGGCATGACGCTGACCGCGGCGATGATTACCATGGCGGTGTTCGGCGCAATCGTGATGTACATCATGAGCATGCTCAGCCTGTTCAAGTTGCGTAAAACCGAACCGAACCTGGAGCGCACCTTCCGCGCGCCGTGCTACCCGTTGGTGCCGCTCATTGCGCTGATATTGGCGGTGGTGTGCCTGGTGGCGATGGCCTGGTTCAACACGTTGATCGGGTTGATCTTCCTCGGCTTCATGGCGGTGGGATTCGTGTACTTCATGCTCACCGCGCAGCTGCGCGCGGATGCGCCGGCGGACGCGATGCTGACGGGCCTCTAATCAGCCAAGTGCGGCAGTCATATCAGGCATAGAATTGAACCACTGCGAAATGAAATCGCTCAAAGTGGTATGCACGATCGATTGGCGAAACCCGCCCATCGGCCTGCCCTCAAGGAGAGCCCTATGCCCTGGTATGCCTGGTTGATTCTGGTCGTTGCGATCGGCTCGATCGTTGGTGGTTTGATGATGCTGCGTGACACCGCCAACAAGGTCGAATTGACCGATGAGCAACGTAAACGCGTCGCGGAACGCAACGCGGAAGCGGACGCCAAGGATGCGCAGGACCGCTAAAAAAAAAACCCTGTCATTCTTCCCGAATGACAGGATTTTTGCGTTCTACTTTTCCCATTCGGCCTTGGCAATGTGCAGGCCGTGCAGCCCTTTGTACGCAGCCCGTTCAGGCTGGCTCCAGCCCTCAAGCAACGAATCCTCCAACCGGTAAATCTCCACCCCCAGCGGGCGACAGACGCTCAGCGGATCCTGCGCATCCGGCCCCCACATGGCCAGCGACAGGTCCCCTCCCGGACAGGTCGACAGCGCACACAGCAGATCGATCTCGGCAAAGAACTCCAGGTAATCGCCCTTCTGCGCCGGACAGGCCTTCATGAAGTACATGTCGTCGTGGTTCAGGCCCGTGCACTGGAAAATGTTCAGCACGTCATGCACATCGAACTCGGTCAGGCCATGGGGCAACACGGCGCGCGTCAGGTTGGAGTGGCAGTGATGATGGAAATCCTCGCCGGTAAGCATTTTGTTCACATAGGGATCGCAGCGAGTGCCCAGCAAATCGTGCAAGCGCCCGCCATGTTCGTCGATGCCGTAACCGGCCAGGCTGTCATCGGTGATGGTCACCAGCGGCCGCAAGAAAGGCAGGTTCGACCAGAGCCGGTCATGGGTGCTGACATGGGCGCCCTGCAGCTGCCGGGTCCGCGCCGCCCACAGACGTTCACGCGGGTCGTTGGCATTCCAGACATTGAAGTCGCCCACTTGCGGGCCGACCGGCGTGGTCACGCGAAACACGTGCCCGGCCGGTACGTTCCAGGCCCGCCCGGTGCGGATCGGCACTTCGAACTGCTCGATCAGCGTACGGCCCTGCTTTTTATCGCGGATCCGTTCGTAGAAGGCTTTGTCCACCTGCAAGGCCGAGCCTTTGCTGACTTGATAGGCCGCCGGATAGTCTTTGTACATGGCACAAATCCTCGATCAGTGATGGGAGGTTGGAGCAAGCATTAGCAGCAGAAGGTGTTCAGAGTCATCAAGATAAGCGCTCATGGCGTCCGCGGCCGCGCGCTTGTCGCCCTCGACAAGGAAGTCATGGATCTGCCGGTCGCGTGCCAGCCAGGGCGCCTGAAAACGTGATTCATCGGGCGCGGTGCAGAACGCCAGGCGCAGTTGCGCAACAATGTTGGTGAAAAACTCATCGAACAATGGGCTGCGCAGAAGCCCGACGATGTGTTGATGAAACGCGAGGCTGTGGGTGCCGACGGCGCGCCAGTCCTCGCGCTCCCGGGCCAGCTCGGTGGCCTCCAGCGCCTCGAGCATCCGGCCGGATTGGTCGTCGCGCAATGCCTGGCTCACGCTGATGGCTTGCAGCTCCAGGGTGCGGCGGACCTTGAACAGATCCCGAACATCATCAACGCCCAGCTTGCGCACCATCACGCCCTTGTTGCGCACGTAACGGGTCAGACCATCCTGGCCCAGGCGGTGCAACGCTTCACGAATGGTGTTGCGGGAAGCGTTGTAGGCAGACACCAGATCGTTCTCCACCAGCGCCATGCCGGGCAGCAAACGGCCGCCAATGATGTCGGCGCGCAACTCCAATGTGATGTGATCGGCCAGGGACAGTCCACTGTTCATGCTCATTGCCTCATGATTGTTCAACAATCGTCAGCTGATACGTAATCACTATTCGTGCCAGCTGAATCGATGCGGCAGGACAAAGTTGGACGCATCTGCATGCTTTTTAGAAGTAGAAGTACAGTCACCATCCCATTTTCATTAGTTAAGATGGCGCATTGTTGCGGAGATTCCAGATGCGTTACTCGCAGGACCATAAAGCCCAGACCCATCAACGCATCATCAAGGAAGCATCAGCGCGATTTCGTCGTGACGGTATTGGCGCGACCGGCCTGCAACCCCTGATGAAAGCGTTGGGTCTGACCCACGGCGGCTTCTACTCGCACTTCAAGTCCAAGGATGAACTGGTAGAAAAGGCTTTGCAGGCTGCCGGCGAGCAGTGCGACGCCATCTGTGCCGAGCTGTTCGCTCAGGATCGCCCGCTGGAAACGTTCATCGATACCTATCTGTCCGAATGGCACCAGACTTCACCCGATGAGGGTTGCCCGCTGCCGACCATGTCATCGGAGCTGGGTTTGCGCGGACAACCGAGTCCGACCTCAGACGTGGTGCTCAATTCAAGGCTTGAACAAGTGCAAGGCACACTGGAAGGTGAAGATGCCGTCGACCGCAGCATCTTCATCATGTCTGCTTTGGTCGGGGCGTTGCTGCTATCGCGCAGCGTCGAGAACCCAGAGTTGGCGCAGCGGATTCTCGACGTCACACGTGAGTTTCTCAAACAACCCCTGGCCTAATCCTGCCAGCGCTTGAACAACACGCTGGCATTGACCCCGCCAAACCCGAAGCCATTGGACAATGCGTACTCAATGGCCATCGGCCGCGCCTGACCGTGGACGATGTCCACACCTTGCGCCGCCGGATCCGGGTTCTCGAAATTCAGGGTGGGCGGCACGACTTGATCGCGGATCGACAACAGCGTGAAGATCGCCTCAATCCCGCCCGCCGCCCCCAGCAAATGCCCGGTGGCGGACTTGGTCGACGTCACCGCGATCTTGTTGTCCGAACCGAACAATGACTTGATGGCGGCCAACTCACCAAGGTCCCCAACCGGGGTCGAGGTGGCGTGAGCGTTGAGGTGCTGCACCTCTGCGGCAGAAATGCCCGCCTGGGCCAATGCCAGCGACATCGCCCGGCGCGCACCGCTGCCATCTTCAGGACCGGCAGTCAGGTGATAGGCGTCGGCGCTGGTGCCGTACCCGACCAGTTCGGCCAAGGGCTGAGCGCCACGGGCAAGGGCATGTTCCAGTGATTCGATCACCAGCAGACCCGCGCCCTCACCCATCACGAAACCATCACGACCACTGTCGAACGGCCGTGAGGCGCGCTCCGGGGTGTCGTTGTAACCGCTGGACAAGGCACGCGCCGCCGCGAATCCGGCAAGGCTGACCCGATCGATCGCAGCCTCCGCGCCACCGCACACGGCAATATCGGCCTCACCACAACGAATCAGCCGCGCCGCGTCGCCGATCGCCTGGACACCGGCCGCGCATGCTGTCACTGGAGCACCCAGCGGGCCTTTGAAACCATGCTGGATCGACACATGACCGGCCGCGAGGTTGACCAGAAATGATGGAATGGTGAATGGCGACAAACGTCGCGGGCCACGGCTATCCGTGGTCCGGACCGCATCGGCAATCGCGCCGAAACCTCCCACGCCCGAGCCGATAATTGTCGCGGTGCGCTCCTGAGCCTTAGCGTCTTGCGCTTGCCAGCCGGCCTGATCCAACGCCTGGCGCGCGGCCTCCATGGCAAACATGATGAAGCGGTCCATTTTTTTCTGCTCTTTGGGCGGCGTCGCCCGATCCGGGTCAAAACCCGCCTCGGGATCTTCCGCCACGCTGAGCACTGCGCCACCGACCTTGGCCGGCAGATCGGCGACCACGTTGTCAGGCAGGTTACGCAGCCCGGAGCGCCCGGCCAGCAGACGCTCCCAGACCGCCTCGATACCGCTACCCAGCGGAGACACCAGGCCCATTCCCGTTACAACCACTCGACGATCACTCATACCGCAATTACCTCAAGCCGATTGAAGGCGCCTCACTTGTAACGCGTGGCGGCCGTACTTTTGGAAAGATTCGGCGCCATCACCAGACGGGCTTTTACAAAGTCGTCCCATTCGGAGGCGTTCGGTAACGAGGGAATGGTGACCAGCTCACCCTGGTCCAGACCGGACAATGCAGCGTCCACCATCTCCCCGGCTTCCATCACCATGTCCGCGGGAATCTGAGTAGCGTCGATACCGGAGCGCTCCCAGATTTCGGTGCGTGTTACGCCTGGCAACACGGCCTGAACCTTGACCCCGGTACCGTCCAGTTCCGCGTTCAACGACTGGGTCAGACTTAACACATAAGCCTTGCTGGCGCTGTAAGTCGCATTGAACCGCTCAGGAAACAAGGCCACCACCGAGGCGATATTGATGATCGAGCCACGGCCTGCCTTGGCAAAAGCGGCGGCAGCTGCTGATGCCAGGCGTGTGACGGTGGTGACGTTGAGTTGAATCAGTTTTTCCATCTGGTCCATGTCGGAATTCGCCAACAGACCATCAGCGGCAACACCGGCGTTGTTCAGCAGCAGACTGATACTCGAGTCGCTGCGCAGACGTTGTTCAATCTTCAGAACATCATCTTTTTGTGTGAGGTCTGCCTTGAGTACTTCGACCTGGACGCCATGTTCGGTGCGCAGCTTGCTCGCCGCTGCCTGCAAGCGTTCCTCGTCGCGAGCGACCAGCAGCAGATCATAACCTCGGGCAGCCAACCGCTCAGCGTAGATGGCGCCGATACCGGAGGAGGCTCCGGTGACGAGGGCGGTTCCTTGGTTCTGGACAGAATTCATGAGCGTGCTCCTGTGAGGATGCGCCTGGAAGATAAATGCCTGAGCGCTTCGGCGGATTGAGGAATTATTATAGGCATAATCCAAAGGCAATATGATAGCCGTAATTTTTTATAGACCGATGGAAGGTACGACACCACTCCTTTACGCCAAAATGCAAAAAGGCCGGTCAATGACCGGCCTCTTGGGCGTTGATCTAAAAGCTTAGTTCACTTCCAGCTTCTCGCGGTTCTTATCCAGGATCGCCTTGCCTATCCCCTTCACTTCCAGCAGCTCGTCTACGGACGAAAACGGCCCATTACTGTCACGATAAGCAACAATCGCTTTGGCTTTGGCCTCCCCAATACCGGATAGCTCACGCTGCAGCGTCGGTGCATCAGCGCCATTGAGGTCGACTTTGCCAGACAGCGCCTTAGGCGCAACTTCCAGCACCATAGGCGCGTTGCCAGCCTCAGTTTTTACCGCAGGCGCGGCGATGGCAGCAATAGAGGCGCTGGTGAGCAGGGCAAAAACCAGAGAGTAGAAATAGCCAGTACGCATAAATGAAGCTCCATGACATCGATTGAGAAAGCAGCTTTTCCGAAGCTGCCCTCCAAACTTAGGCGATATGGTGGAGGTGTCAAAAGTGTGTCTGTTGCAGGATGTGAAACAATCAAGGTTCGAGACGCTTTTGTTGATGGCCCTGGCCAACTTTTGTGAGCTCATCTGTTTGCGGCCGGAAATGGCATCACCGAAATAGCATAGCCAATTTCTCGAAGATTCATTTTAGATACAGTGCTGGCCACTGCCTGCCTTGATTAGGCTATACCCTATCTGATATTGTTATCAGTTCTTGAAAAATGCATTGAGCCGTCAAAAGCAGGTAGTGTTTTGGGGCAACCAACATGATGTCCAAAACAGCACAAAATACCCAATGAGTACAATACACGCCTCCTCTATTGGTGGGTAAACTTCGTATCGCGGCCTACGGGCTGTGCACCACAAGAAAAACACATCGAAATGAATAAGCTATCTGGAATTGACCGCCATGCACTAATGGGCTGTGTAGGGGTCCTGTTCATGGTGTTCTGGCTCTCTTTTAATTTCAATCACGGCGAAAGAATTCAGCACAACAATGGCCTCGGCTGGGACGGCGCTGCCTACGCTGACTGGGCGCAACGTGACTCAGTAGAGATACTTACCAGTAACACAGTGTCCGAGTATTATATTGGACGCATGCTTCCCCCCATCATCATTCATAACGTCAGCAAGTTACTCGGCTACGATATAACTTCAACACCTCGAGTGATACACGCCTTCTA
Organism: Pseudomonas sp. NPDC099000; assembly: GCF_044759925.1. Classification (NCBI taxonomy): domain Bacteria; kingdom Pseudomonadati; phylum Pseudomonadota; class Gammaproteobacteria; order Pseudomonadales; family Pseudomonadaceae; genus Pseudomonas; species Pseudomonas sp. NPDC099000. Next base: position 22,617 of record NZ_JBIWAF010000014.1, on the reverse strand, counting down.
CTTATTCAATGTCGGTCTACTTGTTATTGCAGCCGGATTACTTATCCTGATCGGCCGACATTATAAATGGCGAACGCCTATTTACTTTCTGGGTTTCAGTGCACTGTTCTTTAATTATCCTGTGCTCACCAACCTATCATACAACCCCACTCTTACAGATATTTCTGGCTACGTCTTAGGCCTCGGCATTTTCTATGCCTACATCAAAAACCGCTTCGCCCTATTGGTAGTGCTCAGCTTCCTCTGCTGCTTTGTATGGCCGACGATGCTTTACGGCGCTCTGCCGATGATCATGCTAGGCCGGGCCAGCGTTGCCAACCGCCCGCCCTCTCTGCATAGCCACCTGTTAGCCTTGCTGGTCGCCATCTCCCTGATTGCGCTTGCCGCCTACCTGTACGCCAATGGCCTACGGCAATCTCAAGGCACAACCGTTTTCAAGAGCGAGATACTCCCACTCAGCATAATTCTGTTCATTACCTATATTTACCTGGCCCTCAAGCCGATGATCGACGTGCCTGCCTACCTGCGGGCCTCCAGGCACATCAAGGTGCTTCCAGTGGTAGTGGGTATCCTCCTGTATGTATCGGTCAAAGCAATAGTCTTTCAATTTTCCGACCGGACGCCCGGCCCACTCACTATCACCAGCTATCTGGGCCTGTTTACGCAGGCATCCCTGTCGAACCCGCTGATTAACGTCGTTGCGCACGCCATGCACTACGGTCCGTTTTACATGATCGCCATCTTGCTCTGGCCGCGTATCGCTGCCCTGGCAAAAGCCGAAGGCCTAGGCCTCAGTGTCTACATTGCCTTGTTTGCCTTCTTGTCGATCGGGTCCGAGTCACGTCAGTTCCTCAATGCCTGGCCGGCTCTTGCAATGCTGACGTGCCAGGCACTGAACCAGTTGGGCGATGAGCGCAAGGTCGACTGGTGGTTTACTTATGCCGTCGCCGGCATGGCTCTGATCCTTTCCAGGTTTTGGCTGAGCATAAATGTCGGCCCCTGGACGGGTAATTTCCAGGCATTTCCGGACCAGATGCTCTACATGTATTCCGGCCCGTGGATCTCTCACCAGATGTATGGTGTTTTTCTCGCTGTGACGCTGCTCTGCTTCATTAGCCTGCTTACATTGCTGCGTCAGACGTCCAGTTCACCCGCGCGCGCATCGACACAGGAAGTATGATCCGATGAAAACGCTATCCATTGTGGTACCTGTCTATTTTAACGAAGGCTCCTTGCCGGATCTATTCAGCAAGCTTCTGTACATAGAGCAGTTACTCCAACAACAAGACATGCAGCTGGAACTGATTTTCGTCGACGATGGCTCCCAGGACAACTCACTGAATTTGCTCAGACAGTTCGTGATTACGCGCCCGGGCACCAAAGTGATCAAGCTGAGTCGTAATTTCGGAGCCATCAGTGCGGTAAAAACCGGACTGAATTACATCACCGGGGATTGCTTTCTATTCTTGGCCGCCGACCTTCAGGACCCGCCAGAACTCATCCCGGAAATGGTTAGCCGCTGGAAAAACGGTACCAAGTACATCATCTGTGAACGCACAGACAGACAAGACCCACTGGGTTCAAAAATATTCTCAGCAGTGTATTACCGGCTACTGCGCAAGTTCGTCATGGCGAGCTATCCGAAAAATGGTTTTGACCTCGCTCTCATGGACGGACAGCTTCTGCCCTATCTTAAAGACAGTGGCAAACACATCAACTTCCCTCTATTCCCGTATTGGCTAGGGTTCACCCCCGAAAAAATACCTTACGTTCGCGTGGCTCGTGAGCATGGGAAATCCAGATGGACGTTCGGAAAAAAATGGAAACTGCTGATCGACTCCATTTTTTCGTTTTCCTTCGCTCCGGTCAGACTGATTTCAGCAATAGGCCTGATAGTGTCGCTGGGAAGCTTTGCTTATGGCACCGTTGTGGTGCTGAGTGCATTGTTCGGCAAGGTTGAAGTGCCCGGGTTTGCGACGCTGGCCACCCTCGTCTCTTTCCTACTGGGCCTGATCATAGTAATGCTAGGTGTGATGAGCGAATATATTTGGAGGATATTTGATGAGGTCAACAGACACCCTCATGCAGTTATTGAAGAAGAAATTCTTTAATCTGGAATTCATCAAATTTCTTATCGTTGGCTGCATCAATACAGGCGCTGGATATATTTTCTATCTGGCGTTTATTCAGGTGATGGTATACACCTATGCATACTCTCTGTCGTATGCCTTAAGTATCGTGATTTCGTACGTTCTCAATGCGCGTTACGTCTTCAACGAGCCCCTCTCCCTTAAAAAGCTTCTCTCGTTCCCGCTGGTTTACATCGTGCAATACCTAAGCGGCTTATGCCTGATATACATCGCTGTAGAACAACTCTCTATCCCCGTCATCCTGGCGCCGCTCCTGGTTGTAGTTATCACCCTGCCGATCACGTTCTTACTTGCCCGGTTTATCGTGAAATAGCACGGCGCGGCGAAAACACCAGTGACAGGGTCGGCATATCGAGCTTCGGACTGAACGAACTCGATGTGCTGAACCCAAGTGCCAATGGTCAATCATCTATTCGAGGCATCATCGTCGCAACTTTAAGTACGCCGCTGTTTGAGGCTGTAGCGTCACCGCTGCCAGAATGCAAAAAGGCCGGTCAATGACCGGCCTTTTGTGTTGAGCAACAAGCTTGGTTCACCACGATTTTTTCGCGATGCTTATCCAGATCCGCCCCCATCACATCCCAAACTGCCGCACCGAGATGTAAACAATCAAGGTTCGAGGCGACGCTGCTGGTAAATCCAGTCGACGATCTCACCGTCGGGGGTGTAGCCGCTGACGGTTTCGCGTAGAAGTTGGCGAACACGTGAGTAGTCGTCTTTTTCCACCGCCGCCAGCAACTCAGTCAAGCGACCTTTCAGGACGTCCCAAGCGAGGTGATCTTCATTCGCGCTCATGATCATCGGGTGCTGGGTAGCCGAAACATTCTCGCCAATCAGCAGCTCTTCATACAACTTTTCGCCTGGACGCAACCCAGTGAACTCAATGCAAATGTCGCCGTGCGGGTTCTTATCCGAACGAATGCTCAATCCTGACAAATGGATCATTTTCTCCGCAAGCTCAACGATCTTCACCGGCTCGCCCATGTCCAGCACGAACACATCGCCGCCCTGCCCCATGGAGCCCGCCTGGATTACCAGTTGCGCTGCTTCAGGAATGGTCATGAAATAGCGGGTAATCTTCGGATGGGTGACCGTCAGCGGTCCGCCCGATTTGATCTGGCTGTGGAAAAGCGGGATGACGGAACCCGACGAGCCAAGGACGTTACCGAAACGAACCATTGTGAAACGTGTCTTGTTGACGCGCGAAACGTTCACCTTATCGCCGAACAATACGGGCGCAATCTCGCGGCTGAGCGCTTGCAATGTCAACTCGGCGAGACGCTTGGTGCTGCCCATTACGTTTGTTGGACGGACCGCTTTATCTGTCGATATCAGCACGAAATTCGACACACCCGTCTGTAGCGCTGCTTGAGCCGTGTTGAGCGTTCCAATTACGTTATTCAGCACGCCCTCAGCAATATTGTGCTCGACCATTGGCACATGCTTATAGGCTGCAGCGTGGTAGACCGTGTCGACACGCCAGGTTTTCATCACATCCAGAAGCTTGTCTTTATGACGGATGGACCCAAGAATCGGTAACAGTTGAACCGCAGACGACTCTCGAGAACTGCGCTGCTCAAGTTCGGAAAGGATGCTGTAGAGATTAAATTCACTGTGTTCGAACAGCAGCAGCGTGGTTGGTCTCAGAGCGAAAATCTGTCGGCACAACTCGGAACCGATCGAGCCGCCAGCCCCCGTAACCATTACGGTTTTGCCGCGGATACAGCGCTCCAGCAATTCAGGCTGGGCAGGCACTGAGTCGCGACCTAGCAAGTCGGCGATATCGACTTCCCGAATATCCTCAACCTTCACGCGGCCGCTGGCCAAATCAGTAAAGTTGGGAACGCTGCGCACGTGTAGCGGAAACCCTTCCAGCACATTGAGAATTTCACGGCGCCGAGCACGTGTCGAAGACGGCAGCGCAAGAAGGATCTCTTGCGCACCGGTGACATCGATCATCTGCTGGATGTGTTTGGGTTTATAGACATGCAGACCGGAAATGGAGCGATCGGCAATGCTGGAGTCGTCATCGATGAATGCAACCGGTCGCATGACACGACCCATACGCAATGCTGCTACCAGTTGGTTGCCCGCTACGCCCGCGCCGTAGATAGCGACCTTGGTCAAACCGTCATCACGGTTTGTGAAAGGAACGTGCTGGGCGGCGGTGAACCAGTCGCCCATGAAATACTGGCGCATGCATAGACGCAGGCCACCGATGATGACGAGGCTCAACCACCAGTAGTTGAAAATGACGGACCGGGGAACAACTGCTTCGTGATTGCTGTACCAGTAGACAATCAAAGCCAGGATCAGCGAGGAGAGGCTGACCGCTTTGATGATGGCAACAAGTGCATCGTTGCCGAAATATCGCATGACGGCTCGGTACATGCCGAACCGTATGAACAAGGGAATCGCGATAATTGGCGCACAGGCGAATAGCCATATATGAATTTTGAAAGGATTGATCATCTCGTCAATCCCCAAACGCACGATGAACGCCATCCACAGTGCCACCCAAACGAGAATCACGTCCGTGAACACTTGGATTAACCGCTTCTGCCGACGCGGAAGCCCCAGCAAAAACATCCTCAGCCTATCCATATAGCCTTGCCCCAAAGTGCCCTACTCCATCGCTTGAACTCGTTGAAGTGCATTGTACGTACGTAGGCATCGTCGTAACAGGAAAAAACGACGTATGTGGATCTACTGACAGGTTTGTGCCCCCCCCAGACCAACGTGGATTATCTAACGGGGAAGGGAATGCACGGCCATCACCGCCAAGGATGAAGAATGTGATCGCTAAATCGTTGTGACCAACGCTCATCAGCAAGCACCCAAAACGGATGCTGTTTCTGAGCAGCGTCAAGCGGCACGTAGCCATTCGCCGCGTTCCGAGCGCCAGCAGGGCGGGCGTGCACTTGACCTCAATGACTGCTTTCACCTTGCGGATAGCTGCAATCGTCAACCTGTTTGACGGTGTCGGTCTCGTCCCGTTCACCAACGACCGATATCTGTACTACAAACTTCGGTAACTGGCGCTCGCTTTTTGAAGGCTTGCCTCGATGTTACGTTCGGGAATCCAGCCCAGCGTCTGCTGGGCATTGGAGCTGTCCACTTCCAGCGAGCAGCAAAGTTGCTGATAAAGTGCCTGCTTGCCTACCAGTGATAACAATGTCTTCAGCAATACGGGCGGAACAGGCAACTGTATGCTCCGCTTGCCCATCCCCCGCGCCAGTGCTCGCACCATGGTTGCAGTCGATATTGCCGGCTCATCAGCAACCAGGAACAATTCCCCCGCCGCTTTCGGATGTTGTGCCGCGAGTGAGATGAAACTGCAAAGACTGTCAACGCCGATAATACTGCGACTGTTGGTTACTCCAGCGAACGGCATCGGCATGCCGCTGGCGACCAGTTTCAACAGACGCCGAAAATTCCCCGGCGCGTGAGCCCCGTACACAAGCGGTGGCCGGATAATCACCAACTCGGTAGGCGTATCTTTAAAAAGCGCAGCCAAACCCACTTCAGCTTCGTGCTTGGCAATCGCATAAGGAGCGTGAGGCGCTACTGGTGACAGCTCATTGAACGCCTTCCCGTGCGTTTCATTTCCGTTAACACCGATGGAGCTGATGAAAACAAACCGTTTTACACCACTCTGCAAGCAGGCTTCGGCGAGTCGAACGCATGCATCACGATTGACTTTACGAAACGCCTCCAGCGGGTTTTGCTCATGGGCCGTTTGCACATGTGCCCGCCCCGCCAGATGAATGACACAGTCGACTGTTTTCAGGCGGTCTGACCAAGCTCCAATGTCGTCGAGTTCACCAAGCACTACTTCCCCGCAAGCGACTTGTGGAGGTCTGCGATGCAGCGCTACAACTTCATGCCTCTCGGCCAACAGTTGCTCACATAAGTTACGACCAATAAACCCGGAGGCTCCCGTCACCAATAGCTTCATACACCCTCCGTAGCTAAACTGTCATGCGCCAGCTCTGCAACTGGAGCATGCGTTCAGTTTTTGCCAATACGCCTCAGACAAGCCGCCAAAAGCCCCACCAGCAACCCGGCAATAAGCCCCAAAAGAATCACAGGTGTCTGACGAGGAAATACGGCTTCAGGAGAAGGATAAAGAGAAACCAGCTGCGTCGGCACGTAACCCAATGCGTATTCGTATTTGCGCAAGTCCGCTTCGATTTCGTTGATGGCATCTCGGTGCGCGAGGTAGTTGGCCATTCCCTCTGTCAAGCCCCCCCCGCTCCCTAGTGCGTCTAAATGAGCTTGTCGCGACTTACGAAGATCGGCAACCATCTGCGAAAGACGATCCCGGCCGGGCTGGCTCAGGACATCCTGCTGCTGGCGAACCATCTCGAAGATACTTTCGGCGCATTTTGAAGCAAGCTCCGCGCCTTGACCTCGGACGCTGACCGTAAGGAAAGCGGGCTGACCTTCGGCGGTGTACCGAGCCAGTTTGGTCATCTTCTGTTTGGCCCCTGGTTCATCTTCGAAGCCACACCCACGCAGGACTTCATCCGAATAAGCAGCAGGGTTGTTCAACCGCGCAATGACCAAAACGGCAGACTCAATCTGATTAGGTCTCGGCAGGCCATCATCGTCCAACCCACGGTTTTCACCCATTTTTATTATCGCAGAGGCTTCGTACTCTGATGGGGTAAACGACAAATAGGCGACAGCCCCCAGCAAGCCCAAAACAGCGCCAGCAGTGATAAATTTCCAGCCTTGTGTCAAAAATTTCAGTAATGAAACAATTGTAAAAGCTTCCACATCATTTTTTACTTCAGGGTCGTACATAAAGCATCACTCGCGTAAATTGAAGTTAGGCTAGCTGGTCCGAACTCGATACCCGCCCCCTTCTCAAGGCCGTTGAGAAGATACAGGAAAAATGCTAAACCAGCATAAGCTCGCGGATAATTCGCACATCTGCAGGAGCAAGCTGGCCTAGCTGTCGAACCTAGGCGCGTCATCTAAAACCGCCCATGAAAATATTGTCTGCACTCGCGGGCAACGCCAGCCTGGGAATGTATGCCGCCTTAATAACACTGGCGATTTGCACAGCAGGCCCTGGCATGACTTGTAGCCCCAAACAGACTAAGTTTTTAGCTCTTTCTGTCGTAATTTGACATTGCGATCAAGGGCACCCGGTATGTGAATATTTGCATCAGTAGACACAATGCAATGAAGCCCAGATTGGTCCAAGTGTAGGCTTGGGGGGCGAAGCCCGCCATCACACAAGAGTAACTGATGCGCAAAAATATCAAGAATGAGATTATATTCGGGCGCACTCTGAAGAAATGAGCCGAGGCGACAAGTGACAGGTACAAGAACAATGCCGCCCCCACCGCACCCACCGACCCCCACGCCATCAGAAAGGGGAAGTATTCAGTTCCAACGTTAATGACAGGCTCATCAAATGGGATAGTAGAACCTAATGTTTCTACCCCTCCCGCTCCGGGAACCAATTGATTAATCAAAAAATCCGAATCGATGTAGCCTTTAGCCATAATAGAACTAAAGTTGTAAATTCCCGCGCCAATGTAGAGTAAAATCCACTTAAATCCGGGAGATGCCGCGGCGTAGAACTCCGTAAAAGGCAACGCCACCCAATCAAGGCGCCCTGACCGAAACTGCCCCAATTTAGCGAAAAGAAGCAGGGCTCCTAGCAAGCTGACAATAAGGGTTTTCCAGGGAATCTGCCGTTTGGAGAAAAAGACCATGGTTATGGCTAATCCATACACCGAGGTAAAAAGCCGGTTCCGGTCCAGCACTAGAACTGGAAATGCCAGTCCTACAGCAATGAAAAAAATTCTGATGCGTTTATCTGTATAGCAGAGCCATCCCACAATGGGGAGCACCCAGCACATATTCGAGATATGTCGAACATGCGATCGACCGCCGTCGAAGTTGGCGTAGATCTCCGGATGGAGTAATGGCAGCGGAAATAACGTCAAGTCGAGAACGCAGGCGAACAGTACCAACCAGGCTAACACCTTCACCCAATAGCATTCGGGCGAACGGTCAAAGGGCACGAGCTGTAGTTCGCGGCGCGCAGGCAAACGAACACCTAGCAACGCATCAAATACTATGGCTAACGCAGCGACAACCATCAATATTGAAATACCGACGCCGTAACCCTTAGGCAATTCAAATGTAAGTAGCGCAATAAGGCAACTGCCCAGCAAGGGCAGTGAGAAAAATACCGAGGGAGACCGATGGAAGTTTTTCACGCGCCGCCCTTTTTAGAGTTGCTCATGCTTTCCAACTCTCCCGCAATTCTAAATACAAAATATCGCGCCATATAAAATGAAGTCTTGAACCACTGGCGGTTTAAAAATGCGACCTTTGCATCCACCAAATGGCACTGTGCTTGAAGCATTTTTTTATAAGGGCCTTGGAATTTTTCAATGTGCCGTTTAGCTACTTTCCCGGACTCCTGGAGATTTCTGATTCTGGACTCAACGTCGGGAGTTCGGCAGGTATTGGTGCTGTGTACCCGGTATGCACATACCCGCTCATCGATGAAGCCAAGTCCACCTTGCGCCGCAATCCGGAGAAAAAAGTCCCAATCATCAATCCGTAGTGTCTCGTCCCAGCCTTCACCGCCAGTAACGAATGCTTTACGCACCATCGGGACAGGGCCCGCGACCGCCCAGTTGTTGATAACCGACGCAATAATACCTTTCTCAGAAAGGTATTTTTGTTTGTTCGCTCGGTGCAAGCCGGTCATGCCACTGTCGTGAATCACTTTGCCGTGCTCGTCGACAACAATGGAGTCACCAATAACAGCCAACTTATTCGGGAAGCTTAATAAATAGTCGACCAGCTTTTGACTGCCTCCCGACAAGAAATAATCATCACTGGCGCCCAACCTGAGAAACTCACCATTTGCCAAGCTTGTGAGCTCATTTATCGTCGCTGTTACACCTTTGTTAGGGCGACTCTTATAGATAACGTTTATGCTCTCTGCATGGAGTGACAACCATTGCTCGATCACCTTCGCGGTGTTATCGGTAGAACCGTCATCAATGATCACAATTTCTTTATTGCCATAAACATCGGCTAAAATACTATCAAGGCAACATTGTACGTATTGGTCATGATTGTAAGCAGGTACGATGTAGGATACTAAAGGTACCAATACGTCCTCCGGACATTGTTGCGACCGAAATAGGGCCTAATTGAATAATCGCAATTTATATACTATGGCATGCAGAGAGTCAACCGAAGGGCCCCCCTTTGAAACAATTGCTTGCTCCAGGTTCAGTCCATCCATGCTTCTTATGCGCGTGCTTTTTGCCGCCACGCGGTCTGCGGAAAGCTGATCTTTTAGTCGTTCCGCGGCGCCTTGCGCATCGTCCTTGTGCAGGCAACCAGGTGCGCTGATCTCCTGTGACGAGCATCCGACACGAAAAATTTCGATCATGCCAAGCTTGAGACAAGCTGAGCGACCGTTGCTCAGTGATGCTCGTAAAAGTGCCAAGCTTCGGATGGCCAGCCTCCAAATAGGTGGAGACCGCAATGGGCTACAGACAACTTGAAGCTGTCGCCTTTTACGGCACGACAGCCCAAGCCATATTTACAGTTTTCCGAGCACAACTTACCTAATCAAATCGTTAGATCCGACCACCACCGAGGTCGTCGTCCTTTTCCAATTCTCCAGCGTGAAATTTCACCGCTAGAATAATTAAAGGGACGTAGGCCAAAATCAGACCGAGCACACCATCCAGCCCTAGTAAAACTACACTCAGGGCTATTGGAAGTAGCCAGAACGTGTTTATAGCTGCCACCGTCAGCACTACTGGTAAATGCTTACCAAAGCGCCGCGATGCGAATTGATAGGCATGACTGCGATGTGCCTCATATACCTTGTCACCACGCAAACAACGACGCATTAAAGTAAACGTGGCATCTACGACGAACACGCCAAGCAAAATCAAAACCGCCCAAAACAATTGCGAAGAAGCCCAGGCAGAATTGATGGAAATTACTCCCAGTACAACCCCTAAAAACCCGCTTCCTGCGTCGCCCATAAAAATTCGCGCGGGTGGGAAATTCCAAAACAAAAAACCTGCAGTAGCGCTAGCGAGTGAGAGAGGAAGCCAAACCATATTCTCAAAACCGCTTACCCAATAAAGCAGACAGGCCCCCATACATACGCAGATAGCCTCGATACTGGCGATGCCATCGATTCCATCCATAAAATTATACAAATTCAGCATCCACACCAAGTACAGCGCAGAGAGAACGTACCCAAACCATCCCAGGTCGATACTTACCCCGAAGATGACGACCGCAGGCAAACCACCTAGCCAGAGCAATGCCCAGGCAGCGGCAGCGAAATGTCCTAATAAGCGCCATCTAGCAGCGACATGGCCATGATCGTCAATAAATCCGATCACTGCGATCAATGCTCCAGCTCCGCCTACCGCTACCAGCGTAGCGACCGGCACTAACTGCATCCACCCCAAAAACGGCAGGCTTAAGAGAAAGACCAAAACAATCGCCACTCCCCCACCACGAGGCGTTGGAACCGAGTGAGAACTTCGAGCATTTGGAACATCGATGATACTGCGCGCAAGGGCATAACGTCGCAGCACCTCAGTCAGCGCCAAAGACAGGAGAATAACGACAGGAAAGAACAACCACTGAATCATTATTTTTTATGCTCCATATATTGCTCCTCAGCAGCTTTCAGCGTTTCCTCAGCTGGCGCATGTGTAATCGATTGCATAAGAGCGTCATTTAATAACGTGCGAAATCTCTGAATCGCACAGATTTCGATAGGATTATACATTCCTAAAAATTCCACTCAAGGCTTCACCCGACTGAACACTCAAAATGACCTGCCTGCCCGTTTTTTTTTCGCTCTTAAACAGGAAATGAAAGTTACAGAAAAATCAGGCAACTCCAAAACCCATATTTAATAAATTCCCAGAACAACCATCACCAACAAAAAAATTCGATCGCGAAATCGACGACGCAAGCCAGCCCAGTTACGAATCAAAAAAGAGGAAGGAAGCTTGCCTTGTTTGACCAATGACACTGGCAATCCTTGAGCCTTGCCTGCCAACAAACCTGAAATTTTACTTACTTCTCCTCGATACCATCCGCTTCGCAATAAAGACAAACGGGAGATGAGAGCCTTAATACCAGTATTAGCCCCGAATTGATTGTTTGAATGTTGACGATAGAGCATATGAGAGACTGGATCGATGTACCAACTTAGACCGCTAGATCTAAACCAGGCGTACACCATCCAGTCGTGCAACGACACTTCACATACAAGCGACCAATTTTCAATTAAAAATTGTTTAAACTCAAGCGCATCAGGCACTTTAAGAACATAGCTGCAACCCGGCCCTGCTGCCTCGAAAAGAAAGTCATACTTACGTTGCGGTTGCGCTTTATCAAGTAAGACTTTTCGCCCATCAGGCCAGAACGCCGTGACATTACTCGAATACCCGGAGGCGTTCGTTTCCGAAATCTTCTCATGAGCAGCGATCAGTTTATCGTCTAACCAAATATCATCCTGATCAGCTAGAGCTATATAATCAAACTCAGTAAAATCCACATCACGGATCAGCCGATAAAAATTTCTACCCGCTCCCCCAAAGCGTTCGCCGTGAGGAAGAACGTTGACCCGAGGATTATTTAACGCCAGCTCGCTCGCCCATGACTCTGTTGCATCGCTAGAAGAATCAACACTAATAAAAATAGTCACATCAACATTTTTTTGCTGAAGAATTGATTCAACCTGTGCAGGCAACCACTTAACGCCATTATAGGCAGCCAACAGTACAGCGATTTTAACCCTATCCACCAAAACCTCCTTCTTGATCGCTGATTGCTCACTAACATCCCTTGCCAACAGCTATTCAAGCGGTTAAGAGATTTATTCTCGTCAGCAGTGAGTTTAGAATGACTCGATACGCTGCGCGTAGAGATATGACTTCAGCATAAATGCCCGCCCTCATTTCATGCTCACGATGAAGCGGCGAGCGACTACGAAGCTGAATATAAAGTAAATCGCATAATTCACAACAAACGCGTACATCGCTCCAACCAGTCCAAAGTGCTCCGTCAAAAAATACACCCAGGCCACATAGGTCAGGCTGAAAAACACCTCAGAAAAGATGAATAATTTCGTCATGGCTTTGGCGAGCATTATAAAAGACAGTATGAAGGACATTACCTTAATAACATCGCCGAGCAGTTGCGGAGCGTAAAGATAAAGCGCTTCCGAAAACTCGTCAGAGAATAGCACTTGCGTAATAAAATCACGGAATATATATATACCCAACGCAGACACAACAACCGCCGGCACCAAATACTGGTATGCAGTTCTAATTTCAGCGACAAATAACTTTTTATCCATAATTGCAGATAGCTTAGGCAGATAATAAACACTGATCGCCATAGTTATGAAAAGCAAATAGGCTTCCGAGACCTTGCTCACCGCTTGCCAATACCCAACTTGCTCCCAGGAAAACTTGCCAGCTAAAATATTTCGAGTTGCAATTTGAACTGCTGGAGCGAGCAGAGCTGAAGTTAATGTCATCACCGAAAAATGCGACAACTTTTTAACCATCTCGACATTCCAGACAAGCGAAAAATAGCTCCAGTTGAAATAGTCACTTTTCTTATAAAAAATAAAACTAACAAACAACAGACTCGCCTGAGCCAACAAAAAAGCCAGGAGTACACCATACAACTGAAAATAATAGCCCAATACCAATGGGGCGAGCACCCCAATAGCAGCCCCTCCTACGTGTATTGCAGCGAGGCGCTTGACATCCATCATGCCATTGACGATCGCGATGATTAAATTATGCAGGGCTACAAAAATCTGTGCGAACGCCAGTACTATAATCAGACTTTGATAACGCAGATCACCAAGCAACCAAACCGATAAGTGCTCACTAAAAGCGAGCACCATTACACACATCACAAACGACGACGCGAGGGAAAAACAAAATGCCGAGTTTAAAAGTATTTGTAGAGAGATATTTTGCTCACGGTATTCCGCCAAATACTTGACGACACCGGCACCCACTCCCCCTCCCGAAAACACCACCAGTAACGCTGTGAGGCTCATAAACTGGCCGAGTTGTGCGACCCCTTCTGGCCCAGCTAAAACAGCTACAAATTTCATCACCAAAAAACCCGACAATAATCGGGCAACTGTAGCGATAGAGGTTAGCAAACCAGTTCTTAGTATATTCAAAATCAAAACCATTTAACGCAGCATTGTAAAAATGTTAGCTTTAGCCCCTTCTAAAGCTAACTTATTTCTGGCCAAGCTAAAACAGAACGATTTTAAGAAAAGGCGTTCAAACGTTCAACGACCCTACTGACTTCATCAGCAGAAGTGACTGGACTTAATGGCAAGCTTAATACCGTCCGGTGTATAGCTTCCGTTACAGGATGATGCTCCGAAGCCAACGCTCGATAAGCGTTTTGCCTGTGTGGCGGAATAGGATAGTGAATCAACGTTTCAATACCATGGTCGTGCAGATAGCTTTTCAACTCATCACGCCTTTCGCTACGCACAACAAACAAATGCCACACATGTTGTTCCTGGAGAGACAGTGATGGAACCCGAATGAGAGCGTTATCAATGTTGGCTATGTATTGATTAGCTAATTCTTTCCTCACGCTTACTTCACGATCCAGATGACGCAATTTAACTCTCAACATCGCCGCTTGAATTTCGTCCAAACGACTATTAACGCCGCGGTATTGGTTTTCGTACTTCTTATAGCTTCCGTAGTTACCTAGTGCACGGACGACAGACGCAAGTTCATTGTCGTCGGTTGTGACAGCCCCTGCGTCACCGAGAGCCCCCAGGTTTTTACCGGGATAAAAACTGAACCCTGAAGCATCCCCCCAAGTACCTGCCTTACGGCCGTCAATGCTGGCACCGTGCGCCTGAGCGGAATCTTCCAGTACCAATAGGTTGTATTTCTTTGCCAGCGCGCACAGCAGCGGCATCTCTGCCAGTTGGCCATACAAGTGCACCGCCAATATGACTTTAGTCCGATTGGTTATCGCGCGCTCCGCCAATTGAGGTGACAAATTGAAGCTATGCTCATCGGGCTCGACGAGAACTGGCACCAAGCCATTTTCTGTGATCGCCAGAATACTAGCAATATACGTATTGGCGGGAACAATAACCTCGTCGCCGTCTGCCAGCTTACCCATTTCCTTCCAGGCTCTGAGGGTCAGACTCAAAGCATCCAGACCATTGGCAACACCAACACAATGCTTCGAACCGCAGTAGGCTGCAAATTCCTGCTCAAACTTTGATAGTTCTTGACCGCCAATATACCAACCAGAATCAATAACTCTTACGCAGGCTTCTTTCAATTCAACAGCGTAGGCGTGATTTACTTTTTTCAAGTCAAGAAAATTAATCATTTAGTTTAATCTCGTAAAAATCAATTGCCATACCACGGGCACCAAAACTTTCTTTTTGAGCAAGCAGACCGGAGTTGATGTATTTTCCACCGTCCTCAGTAGACACCCCGAAACTAAAATACTTACACCCGCTGTCTTGACTCTCTTGGATACAATTCTCAATAAGATAATCTAACGCCCCCACCTCTTTACCTTCGGAGCTTGTCGCTAAATACTGAGTATGGACGACAGTGCCGAATTTAAAAAGCAAGGTCGCAGCCAGCAACTTACCTTCAGACTTGACGATTCTGAGAGATATGTTTTCAGGAAAACGAGAGGACAATAACTCAAGTTCCTGTGGCGTATGAACTGCTACAGCCCCATGCTTCTCCAATACACCATTGAGCAAACCAATAAATTCGGCCCAGTCATTGGAGTCAGTCACAACTAAATTATTTTTCTTTGCTCGAGCAATAAGCCACTTTCTGCCTTTGGAAAGCTTCAATCGCCGATCCAGGAAAATAATGCTCGACAAATCCCTACGAACAATTTCAGCTCCGACCCTAAATAAAGAATACAGGTCTTCTTGTGCGCCATGAATTGAAAATATGTACGGGGTAGCCTTGTATAAAATCTTGTTAAACCCTTGAGTTCTAGCAAAAAGCATTATAGCTTCAACACTTTCTAGAACAGTTTCAGCCTTTACTTTTTGAGACAGAATCAAGCCGCCGTATGTCAAACCACCGTGGCTGACCAAAACATTCTCGTTACGAGACGCAGGTAACAGAGCGACCAGTACTTCTTCCTCATAAATCATCAATGAGGCATCAATAAATCGATCCGAGTGGTACTCCATGAAGTCTCTTTTAAACAGAAACATTGGAGTCTTGGAGTCTACAACAAAACTATCCCACTCATTTTTTTTGGCGGCCGAATAAAACTCGCAAACTACCATCCTAACAACTCCGCCACACCAAAACCCTCTGCTCCCATATTATTTCCATTATAAAAACAGAACGTCTTTTCTCCTGCAGCGACTAATCTTGGATAGCAAAGGTGTACAGAATCGAAGCCACTTTCAGAAAGTGTCAAACCAAAACTCGAATCACGACGCTCCCATTGCTTTCCATCGCTGGACACGGCCACACCCGGAAAATAGTCGCTGCCGGACGTGCCGCCCTTAGTATAAAACATGTAATACTGATCTTTTACTTTGTATACTGAGGGCCGCCCTATCCGATACTCATCCCCTTCCACATCTATACACAGCAACTCCTCCTGGTTAAATATCCGGCCGTCGACAGACTCTGTGTACCAAATATTGTAGTCAGGGTAGTGGTTGCCATTAATCAGTGTCCAAGAGTCACCCACCGCATACCATACTTTCCATACACCGTCTTCGAACAGAACAGAATGGATCGCTCGAATTGTTGTTCCGGCTTCAGCCCTGTCCATGACAGGTACTTCAGAAACACGCGAAAATGTCTCTCCGCCATCAGTGCTTTCTGCCAATCCTGTGAATGCTAAAAATTTTGCGCGCTTAACTATTTGAAAACCAACATAGTACATCCGCAGGACGTTACCATATTTAACGATGTCACCTAGAATAACGCCATTGTCATCAAAGCACCCGTCTCGCCCCCGGTCCAAAACTGGAGTCTCAGAAACCTTGAGGACTTTAGTCGGGTCTTGCGCATCGACGTCTACGTAACCAATCCTACTAATACCCTCTTCATCCCTGAACCCTGCATACACACGGATTACATTATCGTTCAGTAGAATCGGTGTAGGCGTCAGCGCAGAGTTTTTCTTCCAATCGTTAGTTCCGACTGGAGAAAAGACATGCCCTAGCTTGTTCCACTTCATGACGCCTTCCTCTACAATTTAACGCTGAGTGAACTTTTCTTGGGTAGTTCTTTTGCTGGAGAACCATAATAAATACGCTCAGGTTCTTTCAGGTCTTTCGATACTAATGAGCCGGAAGCCACAATACAGTCTCGAGCAACCGTCACATGATCATTAAGCGTAGAGTTCACCCCTAAAAAGCAAGATTCCCCGATTGTACAGTAGCCTGATACAACCACATGCGAGGAAATAAAGCAGTTGTCCTCAATCACCGAGCGATGACCAATATGGTTACCACTCCAGAGAATTACGTTATTCCCAATCTTAACGAAAGGCTGCACAGTATTATTTTCAAATATAAAACAATTTTCCCCAATTTCCGCATTGCGCCATACAAATGCACGAGAGCTGATATAAGTGGCACAGGTATAGCCTTTCTCTTTAACGCTCTGATACAACCGCGTTCTCAAGCGGTTAAGTTGTGACGCGGGAATCGCCACAAACACTTCAAACTCGTCAGGAGGGAATTGCTGCTTCACATCCTCCAAGGGGACGATAGGCAAGTCATAAAGCGTAGCGCTTTCGATATAGTCTCGCTCGACGGCGAATCCGCAAACTTCGTAAGCAGAATCGTATGTGAAATATTCATAGGCGATCATTGCCAATTCGCCCGCACCGGCAATTACCAATTTTTTATTTTTTTCCACAACTCACCTCCTTAATGAATTGGTCATAATCCCGAATATAGTCGGACTCATCATAGTACTCACTGGCCAAAACAAGTAGAACGCAATCATCACTGAACTCATGCATTTCACGCCATATCATATTACGGATGATCAAGGCCTTACTCGCCGAATCCAATCTTACTTGTTGCCTGCTGGCGCCATCATCAATGACTATGTTACAACTTCCGGATACACAAATTGCCATCTGTTCTAGACGTCGATGTGCGTGAAAACCACGACCAACATCAGAGAGAGTATCGTATATATAATAAACACGCTTTATCGCAAAAGGAATGTTCAAGCCTTGTTCAAGTGCGATCAAACTTCCGCGGTTATCACCGATTACTTTCAAGTCCTTTAATTCGGTAGTACCCTGGAGAAACTCCGAGTGCGGTTCACTGTTCTTCAAGAGAGGCGCAACTGCATCTTCAGCACCCGTGGTTTTTTCTGTAAACCCAGGCCAGTCTATGCCGATATCAGGGTCATTCCACCTGACGTTTCGCTCAGACTCCTTATGGTAACCATTAGTTGTCTTACAGAAAAAATGAGTATTATCCTCTAATGCAGCAAAGCCATGTGCGAAGCCCTCGGGAATCCACAACATACGCTGACTAACAGCGTCCAGCTCAACGCCAACCCATTTTCCGAATGTCAATGAATCGCGACGCACATCGACGGCCACAACATAAGCCGAACCATTGACTACTCTGATCAAATTGCCTTGCGCACGGGGAGGAAGCTGATAACGCAGGCCTCGAAGCACGCCCTTCCTTGAACAAAAATGGTTATCCTGGATTAAAGGTCGCGGTACCGGAAAACCGGCCTCTTTAAGTGCCTTGTGAAATGCAGGCTCATCAAAACTCTGCACCGACCCGCCCTGCGAATCTTCATAAATCGCGGGCTCTAGAATAGCTATGTCAGGCAAAGAAGTTTGAAGGAGCCTCACGAGTGACGGCCCTCATCCAGCATTTTTTGCAAATACTGCCCATATCCGGTTTTTGCTAATTTATCAGCTTGAACCTTCAGTTGGGCTGAGTCTATCCAACCATTATTGAATGCAATTTCTTCCAGGCAAGCCACTTTCAAGCCTTGGCGCTGCTCGATGGTGTGAACGAAGTGGCTCGCTTCCAATAGGGAATTATGCGTGCCGGTGTCGAGCCAGGCAAAACCGCGCCCCAG
This sequence comes from Pseudomonas sp. NPDC099000, assembly GCF_044759925.1. Taxonomy (NCBI): domain Bacteria; kingdom Pseudomonadati; phylum Pseudomonadota; class Gammaproteobacteria; order Pseudomonadales; family Pseudomonadaceae; genus Pseudomonas; species Pseudomonas sp. NPDC099000. The sequence continues at coordinate 4,304 of NZ_JBIWAF010000014.1, read as the reverse complement.
CATTTCCACGCTGAGCGTCTTGCGTTCCAGATAAGCCCTATTGACATCGGTGATTTCCAGCTCGCCCCGCTCTGAAGGCTTAATGCTCTTGGCGATTTCAACCACATCGTTATCGTAGAAATACAGTCCGGTAACCGCGTAATTGGATTTAGGCTTTGCCGGCTTTTCTTCAATACTCAGAGCACGTCCCGAAGCATCGAATTCAACGACACCAAATCGCTCAGGATCAGAAACGTGATAACCAAATACCGTTGCGCCTTCCTTTTGGGTCGTCGCGGAACGCAAGTTGTCAGAGAAGTGCTGACCGTAGAAAATGTTGTCGCCCAGGATCAGACAGCAAGGGTCTTTGCCGATGAACTCTTCACCAATGATGAACGCCTGTGCCAAGCCATCCGGACTAGGCTGTTCTGCATAGGTCAACTTAATGCCGTACAGGCTGCCATCACCCAGCAATTTGCGAAAACAAGGCAAGTCTTCGGGAGTGGAAATGATCAAAATCTCTCGCATACCTGCGAGCATCAGCACTGAAAGCGGATAAAAGATCATCGGCTTGTCGTAGATCGGTAGCATCTGTTTGGAGACACCGAGGGTCAATGGATGCAACCGCGTGCCCGAGCCACCAGCGAGGATGATGCCTTTACGATTTGTCTTGGTCATTTATTCAGAACTTCCCTAAGCATTCGGGTTACACCACTTCGCCAATCCGGTAAGTGTAGAGAAAAATTGTTGCGCAGCTTCTGAGTATTCAAACGCGAATTCAGAGGTCGGCGTGCAGGTGTTGGATAAGCGGTTGTTTCGATCGGATTGATTACGTTCACAGCAAGTTGTTCGCCATTGGCCTGCGCAAATTCGATCACATGGCGGGCATAGTCATACCATGATACTTCGCCTCCGGCAGCCAGGTGATACACCCCTGCCAGTTCCGGGCTCTTCAGTACTTGCCGAATGGCCAACGCCGTCACGTCGGCAATCAGGTCTGCCCCAGTCGGCGCTCCAACCTGGTCGGAGATGACGCTCAAGGTGTCGCGATCCTTGGCCAGACGCAGCATGGTCTTGGCAAAATTGTTACCACGACTGCCGTACACCCAACTCGTGCGAAAAATCAGGTGCTTGCATCCAGACGCAGTGATCGCCTGCTCACCTGAGAGCTTGCTGGCACCGTAGCGATTCACTGGCGCGACCGAGTCCGACTCTTGCCAAGGCAGTGAACCCTGACCGTTGAATACGTAGTCGGTCGAATAATGGATCAACCACGCGTCCAGGACAGCGGCTTCTTCGGCCAAGACTTGACTGGCCAGACTGTTCACACGGTCCGCCAGCTCGGTCTCGGACTCTGCCTTATCGACAGCCGTATAAGCCGCAGCATTGACGATAATGTCAGGCTTGACCCGGCGAATCGTTGCGCGCAGTGCATCGGGGTCAGACAAATCACCGCACAAACCGTCAACCACATGACGATCCAGTGCAATCAAGTCACCGAGCGATGCCAAGGAGCGTTGCAACTCCCAGCCTACCTGGCCATTTTTTCCCAGCAGTAGGATCTTCATGCCTTGCTCGAAGAACGATCCGCGTAATTCTGGTCAATCCACTGCTGATAGCTGCCGCTTTTCACATGAGCTACCCATTCGGTGTTTTGGAGGTACCACTCGACGGTCTTGCGAATACCGGTTTCAAATGTTTCTTCCGGCGTCCAGCCCAGCTCGCGTTGAATTTTGCTGGCATCGATTGCGTAACGCTGGTCGTGGCCCGGGCGATCCTGGACATAGGTGATCAGGCTGGCGTGCGGACGATGGGCAGAGTCCGGGCGCAACTCGTCGAGCAGTGCGCAAAGTGTGTGCACGACTTCAATGTTTTGCTTTTCGTTATGGCCACCGATGTTGTACGTCTCGCCGATAACACCCTCGGTCACAACTTTGTACAAAGCACGGGCGTGGTCTTCAACATAGAGCCAATCGCGAACCTGGTTGCCTTTACCATAAACCGGCAGCGGCTTGCCTTCCAGCGCATTGAGGATGATCAGCGGGATCAGCTTTTCAGGGAAATGGCACGGGCCGTAGTTGTTTGAGCAGTTGGTCACCAAGGTTGGCAAGCCGTAGGTACGGCTCCAGGAGCGAACAAGGTGATCGGAGCTGGCCTTGCTCGCCGAGTACGGTGAGCTTGGCTGATAGGGGGTGGTTTCGGTGAAGAGATCTTCCGGGCCTTCAAGATCCCCATAGACTTCATCAGTCGAAATATGGTGGAAGCGGAAGTTGGCTTTGCGCCCATCTTCCAGTGCAGCCCAGTAGTGACGTGCTGCTTCCAACAGGGTGTAAGTGCCAATGATATTCGTCTGGATAAATTCAGATGGGCCGGAAATCGAGCGGTCTACGTGGGACTCTGCGGCCAGGTGCATGATGGCATCCGGTTGGTGTTCACGCAGGACGCGGTCGATCTGATCACGGTCGCAAACATCAACGCGCTCAAACACATAGCGTGAGCTCTGGCTAACTTCGGCCAATGACTCAAGGTTACCGGCGTAAGTCAGCTTATCGACGTTAACGACGGAGTCGGCAGTGTTGGAGATGATATGACGGATGACTGCCGAGCCGATGAACCCGGCGCCGCCGGTTACTAGAATTTTCACGCGAAACCACACCCTTTGAGTTACTGACAGGGCCGCCAAACCGAGCGCTGTCTAATCCATGAATGCAAAAAGCCACATCTAAGCTGAGGCTTCTGACAAAACCAGTCTGAACCGACGCAGGAACGTGCCATTATCGGATAAGCGCAGCATTTTACAGCTTAATGACGCTTTTACTAATGGATATAGACAAGCTGTGAAGCAAAATTCGTGATGTTTACTCTTTTCGTGATCAGACAAGACGCTTGCGGGAAGATCTGGATGCCCGCCCTAAAACCCACCCTATAATCGGCCCAATCAGCATGCCGAACAGCAGCGCAAGAACCATCACCAGCGACACTGGTAATTGTGGACCTGACCAGCCCAGGAATAGCAGTGAAACCGATTGTTGATTTTCCAGCACAAAAGCCAGTACTGCCAGAATCAACAACAGGACAACCATGCCGAGGAGTACACGCTTGAGGTTACGCATGCGTCGCTCCTTTAGTTATGAAGGTCAAAACCTTCCTCCTCCTCTTCATTGACCCGATCACGCAATTCCTTGCCCGGCTTGAAATGTGGCACAAACTTGCCATCAAGGCTAACCGACTGACCCGTCTTAGGATTGCGGCCAACGCGCGGCGCACGATAGTGCAGTGAAAAGCTACCAAAACCACGGATCTCGATACGATCCCCAGTTGCTAGGCATTGGGACATCTGTTCAAGCATAGTCTTGATAGCCAGCTCAACATCCTTGGATGAGAGCAGCCCTTGATGGGTGACAATTCGTTCGATCAACTCCGACTTCGTCATATTTTTCCCTTCTTTTTCAAGCAGCTAGGAAAAGCGCTTCAAAGGTTTTAGCATGCCCGGAGGAATTTGAACAGCCCAGGGTTTCACATATCTTTACCAATAATGCCCTTCCTGATTTCAACGAACCTCAACACCAATCAGCCTCATCGACAGATAATCAGCATGGTGCGTGTCAGATAACCCGCTGGATTAAAACCAAAGGGAAACTCATCCTCATCCTTGGCATCATCAGACCTTGCTATAACCTTGTAGCCGGTCGCTTTACACTCTTTGTCCGCGCGCTTACGACACTTCTCCCATCCAGAACCCAATCCCGAACAATCTATCTCTACGCCACTGACACCACGCACGGCATGGGGCCTGGCATTCGTGCCACAACCCGCCAGCGTCAATACCGCCACTGCGACAATGAGCTTGTTCATTCACTTCCTTATGGCAGGAGCCCTGCCCGGCCTTCGTTCGCTTGAGTTAAGACTAGCTGCAAATAAGCGATTGATCCGATTAAAGAAAGAGACAACGTAGCAGGACCATTGGTTGCAAGGGCTGCCGGATCAGCACGATCCCATCAACAGGCTCACCAAATCCCAGGCACAAAAAAGGGCGACCGAAGTCGCCCTTTTTCTATGGTCTTACAGAACTTAGTTCTGTTTTTCCATTTGTGCACGCAACAGGTCGCCCAGAGTGGTAGGACCAGCAGCAGGTTCCGAAGTCGCTGGCTTGTCGCGCAGGCTCTGGATTGCTTCTTTCTCTTCAGCATCGTCTTTCGACTTGATGGAGAGCTGGATTACGCGGCTCTTGCGGTCAACGCTGATGATCTTGGCTTCTACTTCCTGGCCTTCTTTCAGAACGTTGCGCGCGTCTTCAACGCGGTCACGGCTGATTTCGTATGATT
>NZ_JBIWAF010000013.1:57386-147995 GCF_044759925.1 Pseudomonas sp. NPDC099000 | reverse complement strand
CACTGGAATAGGATTTTCGCATCATCATGCACACCTCAGATTTGGGCGCCATCATAGCGCCCTATTGATGTGTCCAAATTCATTAGGCCAGATCAAGCCCGCTCCCACAGGGATTTGTGTTGATCACAAAATCCTTGTGGGAGCGGCGGTGCGACGATTCGGCTTGCCCGCGATGGGGACCGCCTAGACGCTAGAAAAAATCAGTTCAAACCCAATTTCCCACGCAACGTCGACAAATCCTCTGCCAACGTATTCACCGGCCCAACCAGCGCCTTGCGGTCGTTCTCTTTCACCTTGTCATACGTCTCAAACCCGCCATCCCTTGTTTTGTACTTGGCCAGAATCTTGTTCACGCTGGCGAAGTTTTTGTCGACCTTGGCGATAAACGCCGCGTCCTGCTTTTCAATTTGCGGACGGAACAGGTCGACGATTTTCTTCGCGCCGTCGATGTTGCCCTGGAAGTCATACAGGTCGGTGTGGCTGTAGCGGTCTTCTTCACCGGAGATCTTGGTGGCCGCCACTTCTTCAAGCAGTGCAGCGGCGCCGCCCACCACTTTCTCCGGCGGGAAGGTCAGGCCGGCCACGCGGGCTTGCAGGTCTATGACGTCTTTGTCCAAGCCGTCGGCCAGTTCATCGAGACCCTGGGTGCTGTTTTCCGAGAACAACGAATACTCGATGCGGTGGAAACCGGTGAAATCTTCGGCTTTCACGCCTTTTTCGTGGTCATCGACGCGTGAGTCGATGGAGGCGTCCAGATCACTGAAAAGCTCGGCAATCGGCTCGATCGACTCGTAGTAAACCCGGGTCGGCGCATAGAGTTTCTTGGCGGTGGCCAGGTCACCTTTTTTGACCGCATCGGTGAACTGTTGAGTGTGGCTGGCCAGCTCATCCAGTTGCTCGGTGACGTAGATTTTGTAGTCCGAAATCGGCTGCACCAGCTCCAGCGGCGCCGTCGCTGCGAAAGCCGAAAGCGGGGTAGTGAGCAAGCCCAAGGTCAGCAATAACACGAGTGGCGACTTTTTCATGGGACGGTTCCGTGTGGAGGTTGATCAGGTGTTTGTTTTTGGTGAGGTAGCGTCAAGCAGTGAGCGACCGATGAAGTCCTTGTCGCCCGTAACACCCGGCAGAGTGAAGAAGTAACCACCGCCGACCGGCTTGAGGTATTCCTCCAACGGCTCGCCGTTGAGTCGGGTCTGCACGGTGATAAAACCTTTGTCCAGATCGGCCTGGTAACAGATGAACAACAACCCCATGTCCAACTGACCGTTCTTGTTCACACCGTTGGAGTAGTTGAACGGCCGGCGCAGGATCAGGTTGGCCTGGGTCGCGGCGGTGCGCGGGTTGGCCAGGCGGATATGCGCGTCGAGTTTGGTCACCTTGCCTTCCGGGTCTTTGGCGTAGTCCGGAACCTGGGTTTCATGGGCACCGCCCATGGGCGCGCCGGTGGCTTTGATGCGGCCGAGAATGCTTTCCTGTTCCTGCAAGGGCGTGCGGTCCCAGCGCTCGACGAAGTTGCGGATGATCCGCACCGCCTGGTAGCTGCCATTGGCCGCCCACGCCGGTTCGTCGCTGCCCGGTTGCACCCAGACGATGCTGTCCATGGCCTTGGCGTCGTTGGAGTCCGGGTTCGCCGAGCCGTCGCGAAAACCGAGGAAATTGCGTGCGCTCTGCGCCGGCACACCGGGTTTCACCGGGGCCTGGGGCGGCACGCTGCCTTCCTGTTTCCAGCGCACCAGCAGCAGGTCCGGCAGGTTTTTCACGATGTCGCGCAGGGCGTGGATGTTGGTGTCGGTGGTGTTGGCGCAAAACTGCAGACTCAGGTCGCCGTGGCAGCAATCGGCGTCCAGGGCGTCGTTGGGGAAACCGACCATGCGCATCAGCCGTTTCGGTTTGGCAGCGGCCAGGCCGAAGCGCTCATCGAACAGCGATTCGCCGACCGAGACGGTGATGGTCAGGTTGTCCGGCGTGACCACCGGGCCGAGGATGCCCGAGTCAACCGGCGGCAGTTTCGGATCGACTTGAGCCACCGGGCCGCCCTGCATCAGGAACGCGATGCGCTCGTTGAGGGTGCGGAACAGGCGCTCCAGGTCTTCGCGATCACTGGCCAGCACATCAAACGACACCAGCATGCCGGACGCCGGGCGCGGGGTGACGATACCGGTCTGGTGCTTGCCGTGGAACGCGTGGCGGTCTTCGGTCTTGTCGCTGCTCGGCGCTTCGGTGACTTGCGCGGGGCTTGAGGCCATCGCCGGACAGCTCAGTGCGGAGCCTGCCAGTGCGACACCGGCGGCGCCCATGCCCATCAATACGCGGCGACGCTGGAGGTTGAAGTGTTCTGAATCGTTCATCGGTTTGAGTCTTCTGCTGAAAGGCCGGAAAGGCCAAGGGCGGGATCGATGGCATCGAGTGCGTCGGCCAGTGCCTTGGCCTTGTCGGCGATCTGTTTACGCTGCTCGGCATTCACCGTGTCGTAACTCGCGTAGCCGTCCTGGACCTTCAAACCATTGAGTTCGGCGTCGAGGGCGGTGATCGCGCTGTCGATCTTCGGCAGCAACTCGGCGGCGGACTTGGTCAGCAACGGGCGCAACAGGTCGACGACTTTGCGCGCAGCAAAGAGGTTGGCGGCAAAACCGTTCAGGTCGGTGTGGCTGTAGCGTTCTTCTTCACCGCTGCTGGCACGCACATCGGCGAGGCTGTGCAGATTGCGCACGACAATGCTCACCAGTTGCTCCGGAGGCAGCGATTGCGCGAGCAGTTGCTGCTTGAGCGTGGCGACGTCGCTGCTCAGGCGCTGGGCAACTGGCGCCAGACCGTCGAGGTTGCGTTGCTGGAACAGCGCGTATTCGATGCGGTGGAAACCACTGAAGGCTGGATCCTGCTCGCGTTTCTCGAAGTAATCGGCGCGGGCATTGATGGCGTTGTCCAGTTCAGCCAGACGCTGGGCGGCCGGGGCGATCCGTTGATAGGCGGCGCGGGCGGGCACATACAGCGCTTGTGCCTGGCTCAGGTCGCCGGCCGCGATGGCTTGCTCAAGCGCGGCGACCGCTTTGATCAGCGCGCTGCCCTGGCTGCTCAGGTAGACGCGAAACTCGGACAACGGCCCCACGAACGCGACCATCGACGGTTTGGCCTTGGCGGCCGCGTCGGAAGCAGCGGTCGGGGTCACGTGCAAGGTGCCGCGCGGATTGCTCAGCAGTCCGCAGGTGATCGCGTAGTCGCCGGGCAGCAGGTTGGCATTGATGACCTGGCTCAGGCCCGGCGCGATGTTTTCCCGTTCTTCGACCACCAGCACGCCGTCGAGGATTTCCCATTCCACAGCGCGGTCCGAGCGATTGACGATGCGGAAACTGGCGCGGCCCGCCGGCACGGTCAGCGCATTCGGCTCGCAGCTGTGCGGGTGAATGGTCACCAGCACTTCATCATGGTTGGTCTGGCGCTTGGCTGCGGCCATTTTCGAGGCGTAGTAGAACAGGCCACCGGCGGCGATCATCACGATCACCGAACCGGCCACCGCCCAGCGCAAGGCGCGGGGAGGCGAGGCCTGGGGAGGGGCTTGATTTGGCATGGGTGCCCTTACTGGCTGGAAACGGAAGAGGGTTGTTCAGCGGGTGCCGGGGGCGGAGCCGGGAGAAAAAACATCACCAACGCCACCACCAGGTAAATCAGATAGGCCCCAAGCGTGCTGACCGTCGGCGCATCCTGGTAACCGAACATGCCGGCCAGCACCGAACCCACCGGGCCATCCATCGGCAGCGTCGCACTAAGGTCGAAGAGCACGGTTTGCAGGTGATTCCACACCCCGGCTTCATGCAGCGCCTGCACCGAGTTGGCGAGAATGCCGGCCGCCACCACCAGGATGAACAAACCGGTCCAACGGAAGAACGCGCCGAGGTTCAGGCGCATGCTGCCGCTGTAGATAAGGAAGCCGACGATGATTGCCAGGATCAGACCGAGGAGGGCGCCAATCGGTGCTGCCGGGCCTTCGCTCTGCTGGAATACCGCGAGCAGGAAGAACACCGTTTCCAGACCTTCCCGGGCCACGGCGAAAAACACCATGGCGATCAGCGCGGTCACCTGATGTTTGGAGCCGGTCAGTGCGTGGTCGAGGGAGACGTGCAGTGAGTGCTTGATCGAACGCGCCACTTTGCGCATCCAGAACACCATGGAGCTGAGTATGCCGACGGCCACCAGGCCGACCACGCCTTCAAACAGTTCCTGTTGCTTCTGCGGGAACTCGGCGCTGACCAGCTCCAGGCCACCGCCCACCAGCAGGGCCAGCGCAACGGCGAGGAACACGCCGATCCACACCGCAGGCATCCACTGGCCACGGCCGGTCTGCTTGAGGTAACTGGCGATGATGCCAACGATCAACGCCGCTTCAATGCCTTCGCGCAGCATGATCAGAAAAGGAACAAGCATTCAGCACCGACTCAGGATTAGATAGGGTGCTAACTTGTAACATAATGACACTCATTCCCAAATGGCATTCATTGACATTTACCTGAACCTAACCTGAACAAATCAAAGATCACCCCGTACCTTTGTAGGAGCGAGGCTTGCCCGCGAAGAACGATTACGCGGTGTCAGGGCAAGACCGAGTCGCCTGCTTCGCGGGCAAGTCGGATCGCCGCACCGCTCGCTCCTACAGGATTGGGTCGCTGTGCGCTAATATGCCGGCACTCAAACAAGAACAAGGCCCACCTCGCTCAATGTCGGAAAAAGACACCATCTCCATTCAACTGGTGCGCGAAGCCCTGTTGCAAAGCTGCGCCCCCGGATTCGCCACCGACGAGGTGTTGAACAAGGTCGGCATCGATCCGGCGCTGCTGCAAACCAGCGATGCCCGGGTCCCAGCGACCGCGTATGCACGGCTTTGGCGCTTGCTGGCCCGGCGTGGGGACGATGAATTTTTTGGCATGGACCCGCGCAAGCTCAAATCCGGCAGCCTTGAGTTTCTCTGTCGCAGCTCGATGATCCAGCCGAGCCTGGCGGCCGGCCTGACTTCAGGCCTGAGTTTTCTGTCGTTGATGCTCGAACGCATGCCCGCGCAGCTGGTTCGTCAGCAAAGCCTGGCGGAGATCGTGTTGCTGGAAGACGACCAGGACCCGCGTCGCGCCTTCACCTATTTCACCTACTGGATGATCGTGCACGGCGTTGCCTGTTGGCTGGCCGGGCGGCGTATACCGATACTGGCCATCGAATTGCGATGTCCGGCGCCGGATTTCTGCGACGACTACCAGGTGATGTTCTCCGAGAACCTGCGATTCGACCGGCCACGCACGCGGATGATTTTCTCGGCGGATTGCCTGGACCTGCCGATCAAGCGCAGCCCGGAAGAACTCAAGCGTTTCCTGGCCCATGCGCCGGCCAATATTCTGGTCAAGTACCGCGACCCGGAAAGCCTGGCGAGCCGGATCAAGCATGATTTACGACAGTTGCCCGCTGAGCAGTGGCCGGAGACAGAACCTCTGGCGCAACAACTGTGCATGTCGGCCTCGACCTTGCGCCGGCGCCTGGCGGAAGAAGGGCAGACCTACCAAGGGCTCAAGGACAGCGTGCGCAAGGAATTGGCCATTGTCTGGCTGGCCGAGCCGCACATCAGCTTCGCCGAAATCGCTACGCGGTTGGGGTTTGCCGATGCGAGTTCGTTCTACAAGGCGTTTCGCAAGTGGTCGGGGTCGAATCCTGGGCATTATCGGAGTTTGATCTTGAACGAAGCGAGCTAGACACCGATCGTTCCCACGCTCTGCGTGGGAATGCCTCAACGGACGCTCCGCGTTCGGCTTTTTTGGGACGCAGAGCGTCCCTGGCTGCATTCCCACGCAGAGCGTGGGAACGATCATGGGCTACCTTGGCCAAACCAGTCAGACAACTTGATAGCTTTGACCATTGCCCCGATCCCCGCGCGGGGCGAGTATTTCTGTGATTTTTACGGTTCCCCCAACCTAATAAAAATACAGAGGGATTCTGGCAATGCGCGATTACTTGTCTGCCACGTCACAGTTCAATTATCAGCACACCGTCGACGCCGCCCTGGCCGGTGATTTGACTGCCCTCAACGCCTGCGTCGAGTGTTGCGACCGGCATGCCTTGCCGGGGCGCATTGCGCTGTTCTGGGAAGGCCGCGACGGCGCCAGCGCGACGTACACCTTCAGCGACCTGCAGGACAAGGCCTCGCGGTTTGCCAACTTCCTCCTGGCCCAAGGCGTGAAAAAAGGCGACAAGGTCGCAGGCCTCTTGCCACGCAACATCGAATTGCTGATCACCGTTTTCGCCACCTGGCGCATTGGCGCGGTCTATCAGCCGCTGTTCACCGCCTTCGGCCCGAAAGCCATCGAGCACCGCCTCAGTTGCTCGGGTGCGAAAGTGGTGGTCACCGACGCGGTCAATCGCCCAAAACTCGTTGAAGTCGCCGACTGCCCGACCATCGTCACCGTCGCCGGTGCGAAAGGCCAAGGCATCGTCCGTGGCGATTACAGTTTCTGGGCCGAACTGGCCAATTATTCCCCCGAGTGCGAACCGGTGTTGCTGACCGGCGAAGACCCGTTCCTGCTGATGTTCACCTCGGGCACCACCGGCCCGTCGAAAGCCCTGTCGGTGCCGCTCAAGGCCATCGTTGCCTTCCAGAGCTACACCCGTGACGCCGTGGACCTGCGCCCCGAAGACGCGTTCTGGAACGTGGCTGATCCGGGTTGGGCCTACGGCATCTATTTCGGCGTCACCGGGCCCATGGCGATGGGACATCCGATCACCTTTTACGATGGCCCGTTCACCCTCGAAAGCACCTGCCGGGTCATCAATAAATACGGGATCACCAACCTCACCGGATCACCAACGGCCTACCGCTTGCTGATTGCCGGTGGAGATGAGTTCGCCAAGTCGATCAAGGGCAAATTGCGCATCGTCAGCAGCGCCGGTGAGCCACTGAACCCGGAAGTGATCCGCTGGTTCGCCGACAACCTCGGCGTGGTTATTCATGACCATTACGGCCAGACCGAACTGGGCATGGTCTTGTGCAATCACCATGGCCTGGAGCATCCGATCCATATGGGCGCTGCCGGTTTTGCCTCGCCGGGCCATCGCATCGTGGTGCTCGACGACGAATACAAGGAACTCGGCGTCGGCCAGCCCGGCATCCTCGCTATCGACCGCACCCAGTCGCCGATGTGCTGGTTCGCCGGTTATGAAGGCGCGCCAACCAAAGCTTTCGTCGGCAATTATTACTTGAGCGGCGACACCGTCGAGTGGAACCCGGACGGCAGCATCAGCTTCGTCGGTCGTAGCGACGATGTGATCACCACCTCCGGCTACCGCGTCGGCCCGTTCGATGTGGAAAGTGCGTTGATCGAACACCCGTCAGTGATCGAAGCCGCCGTCGTCGGCAAGCCTGACCCGGAACGCACCGAACTGGTCAAAGCCTTCGTCGTGATCTGTTCGCAATATCGCGCCACGCCGGAACTGGCCGAAGAACTGCGTCAACACGTGCGCAAGCGTCTGGCGGCGCATTCTTACCCGCGTGAAATCGAATTTGTCAGCGAATTGCCGAAAACCCCTAGCGGCAAATTGCAGCGCTTTATCTTGCGCAACCAGGAAATCGCCAAGGCTCAAGAGGCCGCCGCGAAGAACGTTTCAGCTTGAATCCAAGGAAACAATGATGCAGATCGAAAACAAGGTTTTTCTCGTCACCGGCGGTGCGTCGGGCCTCGGTGCGGCCACCGCTGAAATGCTGGTCGCGGCCGGCGCCAAAGTGATGCTGGTGGACATGAACGCCGAAGCCGTGGCGACCCAGGCTCAACGTCTTGGCGCGCAAAGCGTGGTCGCCGACATCAGCGACGAAGCTGCCGCCGAAGCCGCCGTGCAAGCGACGGTGAAAGCCTTCGGTGGCCTCAACGGTCTGGTCAATTGTGCCGGCATCGTGCGTGGCGAGAAGATCCTCGGCAAGACCGGCCCCCACGCGCTGGCCAGTTTCAGCCAGGTGATCAACGTCAACCTGATCGGCAGCTTCAACATGCTGCGCCTGGCTTCGGCGGCCATCGCCGAAACCGAAGCGGATGCTGACGGTGAGCGCGGCGTGATCATCAACACCGCCTCGGCTGCGGCCTATGACGGCCAGATCGGCCAGGCCGCGTATGCCGCGTCCAAAGGCGCAATCGTCAGCCTGACCTTGCCCGCCGCCCGCGAACTGGCGCGTTTCGGCATCCGTGTAATGACCATCGCCCCCGGCATTTTCGAAACCCCGATGATGGCCGGCATGACCCCGGAAGTCCGCGCCTCGCTGGCGGCCGGCGTGCCATTTCCGCCGCGCCTGGGCAAACCGGACGAGTATGCCGCGCTGGTCAGGCATATCATTGAAAACAGCATGCTCAATGGCGAGGTGATCCGTCTCGACGGTGCCTTGCGCATGGCCGCCAAGTAAGGAGATTTGTCATGACTATTGCCAACGATCCCATCGTTATTGTCAGCGCCGTCCGCACACCGATGGGCGGTTTCCAGGGCGAATTGAAAAGCCTGACCGCACCGCAACTGGGTGCTGCGGCGATCCGCGCGGCGGTCGAACGCGCCGGTATCGCCCCTGAATCGGTCGAAGAAGTGCTGTTTGGCTGCGTATTGCCCGCAGGGCTCGGTCAGGCACCGGCGCGCCAGGCCGCATTGGGCGCAGGGTTGGATAAATCGACCCGCTGCACCACCCTGAACAAGATGTGCGGCTCGGGCATGGAAGCGGCGATTCTGGCCCACGACATGCTCGTCGCCGGCAGCGCCGATGTGGTCGTCGCGGGCGGCATGGAAAGCATGTCCAACGCGCCGTACCTGCTAGACCGCGCCCGCAGCGGTTACCGCATGGGCCATGGCCGCGTGCTCGATTCCATGTTCCTCGACGGCCTGGAAGACGCCTATGACAAAGGCCGCCTGATGGGCACCTTCGCCGAGGATTGCGCCGAAACCAACGGTTTCACCCGAGAAGCTCAGGACGCGTTTGCCATTGCCTCGACCACCCGCGCACAGCAGGCGATCAAGGACGGCAGCTTCAAGGACGAGATCGTGCCGATTACCGTGACCGTCGGCAAAGAGCAGGTTGTAATCAGCAACGACGAACAGCCGCCAAAAGCCAAACTGGACAAGATTACCTCGCTGAAACCGGCGTTCCGCGAAGGCGGCACGGTGACCGCGGCCAACTCCAGTTCGATTTCCGACGGTGCGGCGGCACTGGTGCTGATGCGCCGTTCCGAAGCGCAGAAACAAGGTCTGAAACCGCTGGCGGTGATTCACGGCCACGCGGCATTTGCCGATACCCCGGGCCTGTTCCCGGTAGCGCCGGTGGGTGCGATCAAGAAGCTGATGAAGAAAACCGGCTGGTCGGTGGACGACGTCGAGTTGTTCGAAGTCAACGAAGCGTTCGCGGTGGTGAGTCTGGTGACCATGACCAAACTGGAGATCCCCCACGAGAAGATCAACGTGCACGGTGGCGCTTGCGCCTTGGGCCACCCGATTGGTGCGTCTGGTGCGCGGATTCTCGTGACCTTGCTCTCGGCCCTGCGCCAGAAAGGCCTGAAACGCGGCGTTGCAGCGATCTGCATCGGCGGCGGTGAAGCCACGGCCATGGCCGTGGAATGCCTCTATTGACGCTGCCCCTGTAGGAGCGAGGCTTGCCCGCGAAGAGGCCCGATCAATCGACATCTATGTTGAATGACACACCGCCTTCGCGGGCAAGCCTCGCTCCTACAGGGAAAGGTGCACCGAAGTTTATTTTTAAGGATTCACCATGATTCCCAATGACGACCAACAACAGATCCGCGACATGGCCCGGCAATTCGCCGAGGAACGGCTGAAACCGTTCGCCGCCGAGTGGGACCGCGAGCATCGCTTCCCCAAGGAAGCCATCGGCGAGATGGCCGAACTGGGCTTCTTCGGCATGCTGGTGCCGGAAGAGTGGGGCGGTTGCGACACCGGTTACCTGGCCTACGCCATGGCCCTGGAAGAAATCGCCGCCGGTGATGGCGCCTGCTCGACGATCATGAGCGTGCACAACTCAGTGGGTTGCGTGCCGATCCTCAAGTACGGCAACGACGATCAGAAAGAACGCTTCCTCAAGCCACTGGCCAGCGGTGCGATGCTCGGCGCCTTTGCCCTGACCGAACCGCAGGCCGGTTCCGACGCGAGCGGCCTGAAAACCCGCGCACGCCTGGAAGGCGATCACTACGTGCTCAACGGCTGCAAGCAGTTCATCACTTCCGGGCAGAACGCCGGGGTCGTGATTGTGTTTGCCGTGACTGACCCGAGCGCCGGCAAGCGTGGCATCACGGCGCTGATCGTGCCGACCGATTCACCGGGCTACAAAGTCGCACGGGTTGAAGACAAACTCGGTCAGCACGCCTCCGACACTTGTCAGATCCTGTTCGAAGACGTGAAAGTCCCGGTGGCCAATCGACTGGGTGAGGAGGGCGAAGGTTACCGGATCGCCTTGGCCAACCTCGAAGGCGGCCGTGTCGGCATCGCTTCGCAATCGGTGGGCATGGCCCGTGCCGCGTTCGAAGCGGCCCGCGACTACGCCCGTGAGCGTGAGAGCTTCGGCAAGCCGATCATCGAACACCAGGCGGTCGCGTTCCGTCTGGCAGACATGGCCACCCAGATTGCCGTCGCCCGGCAAATGGTGCATTACGCAGCGGCATTAAGGGACAGCGGCAAACCGGCCTTGGTCGAAGCGTCCATGGCCAAACTGTTCGCCTCGGAAATGGCCGAGAAGGTCTGCTCCTCAGCGTTGCAAACCCTCGGCGGTTACGGTTATCTGAACGATTTCCCGCTGGAGCGGATCTACCGCGACGTGCGGGTTTGCCAGATCTACGAAGGCACCAGCGATATTCAGCGCATGGTTATTTCGCGCAATCTTTAAAAGGAGTCCATTTGTGAGCTACGAAACGATTTTGCTGGAAACCCACGGCCGTGTGGGCCTGATTACCCTCAACCGTCCGCAAGCGCTGAACGCCTTGAACGCGCAGATCGTCAGCGAACTGAACCACGCCCTCGATGGCCTGGAAGCCGATTCGAACATCGGCTGCATCGTGCTGACCGGCTCGAAAAAAGCCTTCGCCGCCGGCGCCGACATCAAGGAAATGGCCGAGCTGACCTACCCGCAGATCTACCTCGATGACCTGTTCAGCGACAGCGATCGCGTGGCCAACCGCCGCAAGCCGATCATCGCCGCGGTCAACGGTTTCGCCCTCGGTGGTGGCTGTGAACTGGCGCTGATGTGCGATTTCATCCTGGCCGGCGACAATGCGAAATTCGGCCAGCCGGAAATCAACCTTGGCGTGCTCCCGGGCATGGGCGGCACCCAGCGCCTGACCCGCGCCGTCGGCAAGGCCAAGGCCATGGAAATGTGCCTGAGCGGGCGTTTGATTGATGCGGTAGAAGCGGAACGTTGCGGGATTGTTGCGCGGATCGTGCCGGCGGATGAACTGCTGGAAGAAGCGCTGAAAGTCGCGGCGTTGATCGCCAAGAAGTCGCTGCCGATTGCGATGATGGTCAAGGAAAGCGTCAACCGCGCGTTTGAGGTGAGCCTGTCGGAAGGCGTGCGCTTTGAGCGCCGGGTGTTCCATGCGGCGTTTGCGACGCAGGATCAGAAGGAAGGGATGGCGGCGTTTATTGCCAAGCGTGAAGCCGAGTTCACCGGTAAGTAACCCACACACTGATCGTTCCCACGCAGAGCGTGGGAACGATCAGCTCTGCGGCGATAATTTAGACCAGGTAATTTTTCAGTTCACGGGCAATCACCATCCGCTGAATCTCGCTCGACCCTTCATAAATCTGCGTGATCCGCGCGTCCCGGTAATAGCGCTCCACCGGGTAATCCTCCAGATACCCATACCCGCCATGAATCTGCATCGCCGACGAGCAGACCTTCTCGGCCATCTCCGACGCAAACAGCTTGGCCTGCGAAGCCTCGGACAGGCACGGCTTGCCGGCACTGCGCAGCCTTGCAGCATGCAGGATCAACAAACGCGCGGCATTCAGGCGGGTGTGCATGTCGGCCAGCATATTGGCGATGCTCTGATGCTCAATGATCGGCTTGTCGAACTGCACCCGATCCCGCGAATACGCCAGCGCCGCTTCGAACGCCGCCCGGGCAATGCCCAACGCTTGCGCAGCGATGCCGATGCGGCCGCCTTCGAGGTTGGACAGGGCGATGGCCAGCCCTTTGCCGCGATCACCCAGCAGGTTGGCTTCGGGAATCGTGCAGTTGCTTAACGTCACCGCGCAGGTATCGGAGGCGCGAATGCCCATTTTGTGTTCGGTGCGGTCGACGATAAAACCCGCGGTGTCCGTCGGCACGAGGAACGCCGAGATGCCGCGCTTGCCCAAATCCGGATCGGTCACGGCAAACACAATCGCCAGTTTTGCCCGTTTGCCATTGCTGACGAATTGCTTGGCGCCGTTGATCACCCATTGTCCGTCGCGCAGTTCGGCGCGGGTGCGCAGGTTGTGCGCTTCGGAGCCGGCTTGCGGCTCGGTCAGGCAGAAGCAGCCGATCGCCTGGCCGCTGGCCAGATCTGGCAGCCAAGTCTGTTTCTGTTCTTCGGTGCCGTAGTTGAGCACCGGCCCGCAGCCCACGGAATTGTGGATGCTCATCAGTGCGCCCGTGGCGCCGTCGCCGGCCGAAATTTCTTCCACCGCCAGGGCGTAGGCGACGTAATCGACATAGGTGCCGCCCCATTCTTCCGGCACCACCATGCCCAGCAGACCCAGTTCACCCATCTTCGCCACTAGACCGTCATCGATCCAGCCAGCCTTTTCCCAGGCTTGCGCATGGGGCGCGATTTCGCCGCGGGCAAAGTCCCGGGCCATGTCGCGGATCATGACTTGCTCTTCGCTCAATTCGATATCGTGCATGGCTCAGTTCCCGCTCTGTTTGAAACCGCTGAAGAAACTCGCGATGTGCTCGGCGTCCAGCGCCTGCAAGGTCGGCGGGTTCCAGCGCGGTTGCTTGTCTTTATCGATCAGCAAGGCGCGCACGCCCTCGATCAGGTCGCCGCGCGCGAACCACTGACGGTCCAGGTGCAGCTCAAGGGCGAAACAGTCTTCAAGACTCGAGTGCCGACCACGGCGGAGCATTTCCAGGGTGACGCCCATCGCCAGCGGCGAGCGGCTCTCCAGCAGGTCGGCGGTGGTCTTGGCCCATTCATGGCTGTCGGCGACCGTGACTGCACGCAGTTGCTCAACAATACTCGGCACATCGGGCAGGGCGAAGAAGTGATCGATGGCCGGGCGCAACGCGCTCAGCGGCGCGTCGGGGAGTTGTTGCACCGCGAGTTTCGCCAGCAGGCCTTGAAGGTCCTTCAGCGGCGTTTCGTGCCATTCGAGCTGATCGAGGTGCTCGTCGAGGGTGCTGAGTTTTTCGCTTTCCAGATACCAGTCGGCGAGACCGCAATAAAGCGCATCGGCCGCGCGGATCTGCACGCCGCTGACGCCCAGATAAATCCCCAGTTCACCGGGAACCCGTGGCAGGAAATGACTGCCACCCACGTCCGGGAAATAACCGATGGCCACTTCCGGCATCGCCAGGCGGCTCTTCTCGGTGACCAACCGCAAGTCAGCGCCTTGCACCAGGCCCATGCCGCCGCCCAGGACAAAGCCGTCCATCAGCGCCAGCACCGGTTTGCGGTAGTGATGAATGGCGAGGTCGAGGGCGTATTCCTCGACGAAGAAATCTTCATGCAGCGTGTCGCCGCTTTTGAAACTGTCGTACAGCGAGCGAATATCGCCGCCGGCACAGAATGCTTTCTCGCCTGCACCACGCAAGACCACTGCGTAAACCTGCGGATCCTGCGCCCAAGCGTCGAGCTGGCGCTGCAGGTGGCGGACCATATCCAGGGTAATGGCGTTAAGACCGGCGGGGCGATTGAGGGTCAGGTGACCGATGTGGTTGCGAACCTCGGCCAGCACTTCGTTTTGCGTGGCATCCATGGACGAAGTCCACTTCGATGAAACCTGAGCAGTCATCACTAACTCCCTGCTTTTATTGTTCTTTATAGAGAAGCTCGCGCGCGAGCGATCCCGGATCGTACCAGTGCAAATTTGTGATGTACAACCGGGATATGTGCAGGTTCAACCTGCATATTTGCATGCTTGATGAGGATTTGCAGGGGCGCAGGAACAAGGGAATTGCTGGCACACCACCAATCCCTGTGGGAGCGGGCTTGCCCGTGATGGCGGTCTGGCAGTCACTGCTGCTGCGTCTGTGCTGCCACCATCGCGGGCAAGCCCGCTCCCACAGGGATTTGTGACGTCAGAAACTTTGGCTCATGACTTCACCCATACTGTGACGTTTCGCATGCAAGTCACTGATATTGATCAGTTGTTCAAGGTCTTCCGGGAGGAAATCGAAGAACGCTTCCGTCCAGCCCGGGCGATTATTAAACAGCGGTGTTTAATCGAAATCTCCAGATACTCTCTCAGGCTACACATCCTTGCGTCGTTGCCTACGACTGCGCCAGAATCCGCCGGCTTGTGCGCCTTGGGCCTGGGTTTTATCGTTTCCCCGTCGCTGAAGAACAGCGATGGGGGTTTGGTAGCCCCGGGTTTCATGTGAGGTGCTAAGCATCACCATTTGGGGCGTTTTTCGTCTCGGTTTTATGGTGGTCATGCACAGGGCGTCTTCGGGCGCGCCGGTCTCCTCACATCCCGGTCTACCAACCTGTGCATGGCCGCCACCCATTCGTTTGGTAGCGAAAGGGTGAAGGCTCCTATATACGATGAGAGGAGTTTCACCAATGTTCAAACCAACGCCAAACCCACCCGAAACGGACGACGTTTCCCCCTACGAATCCATCGATTCCAAAAAACTCAACGAAGCCGCCGAGCGCGCCCTCGATTTCCATTTCCCATCAAACGCCGACATCAAAGCCACCCCGCGAACACGCAGCACCCTGTTTTCCGTAGACCCTGAGGCTACGACCGAAACCCTGGCTGTTTATCTGGTCGAGACGCTGGCTTCGGTTGATGTGATGGTCCATCAGTTGGTGGATCATCTGGAGGGGGAGTCGCGTTATGCGCTTCTGGGTATTTCGAACAGCATCATGATGGCGGAGATCACGGCGAATCGGGTGCTGGATAACGTTGGCCCGCAGGGCTAAAGCAGATCCCGTAGAGAGCACATACCTGTGGCGAGGGGGCTTGCCCCCGTTCGGCTGCGCAGCAGTCGTAAATCCTGTGTGCTTGGTTTGTCTGAAAGACCGCGATCACAGGTTTTGGGGTCGCTTCGCAACCCAACGGGGGCAAGCCCCCTCGCCACAGGGTTTTCAGCGTTTGGAAGTACGGTTTCTAGCTTGATTCGGGCCAGGGCATCCACTCTGGCCCTTTCTACGTTGAATGGCGAAGGTGCTTTTGCAGAGCCTGAGCGCAGAGCAGCAGCGCTCGCTTGGCATCATCAGAATCCGCCGGGTAATTTTGTCGCAGATTGCCCTCAGGCAAGGTGCATTACTGACCGTTGGTCGATCCCTGCGGCGCTATGCGCGACGGGACAACACCTCACCAATACTGCGACGTTTGGCGTGCAACTCACTGATATGGATCAGTTGTTCAAGGTCTTCCGGGGTGACATCGAAGAACGCTTCCATTTCCGCCAAGGCGAGTTTCAGGTCCTGGGCCGTGATGGCCTGGCTGCCGATCGGCGGATGATCGGCCGGCACCACGGCCACCGGTTCGCTGGCACGTTTGGGGTAGCGAATGCGCGTCAGGTTGTTATAGGCCAGGGCGCTGAGCAGCAGGGTCGATGCGCCGAGCATCACCGGGCCGAGGGCTTTCCAGTCCAGCGCGATGGTCGCCGGATCTGCCAAAACCAACAACAGCGCCAAGGCTCCGGCCGGTGGGTGCAGGCAACGCAGCCAGCACATCAGAATCAGCGCGATGCCGGCCGCCAGGCATGCGCTGCCGAGGGTTCGTCCGAGTACGTGAGCGACCAGCAGCGAAACGACGCCGGCACTCAAATATCCGCCAAGAATCGACCACGGCTGGGCGAGGGCGCCGGAGGAAACGGCGAACAGCAACACGGCGGATGCGCCCAGCGGCCCGATCAAATGCTGGGCCACTTCCATGCCGAATACCTGAGCACAGAGCCAGACGCTGAACAGTGTGCCCAAGGACATGCCGATGGCGGCGCGGCTCCATTCGGAAGGACGGGTGTTGACGGCGGCAGGTAACCAGCGAACGAGCATGAGACAAACGATCCGTTGGCAAAAATCCAGGAAAAAAAAAGGCTTAACTGGGAAACCCAGAAAGCCCTTGAAGTTGTTCCAACTATTGGGGGAGGAACGGGGCACAGTGTGCCGTTCATTGCCGATGCTGACAAATTCATATTAATGCAGTTTGAGTGCATTATTTTTGCTGTAAGGCGACTCGGCGGCCACTCATGAAACACAGGAAGCCGCCCATGGCCGTCAGTGCGCTTAGCGCGTAAAACATCGTCGGCGCCGGGGTGTGCATCAGCAGGAAACCGCAAATCACCGGGCTGAGCGCACCGCCGAGGGCCGCGAGGTTTTGCGCGCCGTAGTAACTGCCGCGCAGTTCTTCCGGGGCCAGGGTGTCGACGAAGAGGAATTCGGCGGGGTAAATGATCATCTCACCAAGGGTGAAGATGAACATCGCCACGCACCAGCTCACCAGGCTGTCGGCCAGGCTGAAGCCGATCAGCCCGACGATAAACAGGCTGGTGCCGCCCGCGATCCAGTAGCGCAGTTGTTCGCGCTTGAGGAAACGGCCGATCTGGTATTGCAGCAGGATCACGCTGATGGCGTTGCAGGCGAGCAGGGCGGCCATGGTTTCCAGCGCTCGCTTGGCGTCATGGGTCACCAGCAGGTATTGCGACAGGTACAGGGTGAAACGGCCGTGGACCACGGTGCTGAGCAGGCAGCCGCAGGTGAACATGATCAGCGTGCGGTCGTTCTTCAGGGTGATCAGCGTCTTTAGAAAACTCTGGGGCTGGCCGATCGCGGGTGTCCGGGCTGAGTCCTTGGGGATGCCGATCATCAGGAAAATGCTGAAGAACGCGATGCCGCCGGCAATCAGGAACGGCGCAATCGGGTACACGCCGGCAATCACCACGCCGAGCATCGGGCCGGTGGCGTAGCCGATGTTGGTCAGGGTGTAGCGCAGGGAAAACGCCTTGGCGCGTTGGCCAATCGGCAGGTTTTCGCTGAGGATCGCCTTCGAGCCGATCAGGAACAGCGCCGAGGCGGTTTCGGTGATCACCAGGGTGGCGGTGGTCAGGTAGAGGTTTTCGGCGAAGGTCAGCAGCACGAAGCCGATGGCGCTGGAGAGCATCGCGAGGATCAGCAGCCGACGCTTCTCGAGGCGGTCGATGATGTAGCCGCCGTAGAGCGCGAGCAGGGTGGCGATGAACACCGCGATGCCCAGCAGCAAACCGACGTCCTGTTGGTTGAGGCCGAGCTTGTTGCTCAGGAACAGCGTGAGCAGCGGGCTGGTGATGGCGCGGCTGACGACGATGGTCAGCGAGACGATCATCAACCGGCGGATTACGAGCGAGTAAGTGGCCACGGTGGGGCAAATGTCCTTATTTAGGTTTGGTAGTGTTCGAAGGGATACCGAGTCGCCTTCATTCGCGGGCAAGCCTCGCTCCTACAGGGTATTGGTGTCCGCATGATCAACGCATGACCTGTAGGAGCGAGGCTTGCCCGCGAAGAGGCCCGCACAGGCAAGACACCGATTCCAGCTCATCCAGCCGCCACAGCTGCTCAAGCAGTTCTTGCGCTTGCTCCCGCGGCATCACCCGCCCAGCCAGGCTGAAAAACTTCTCCTCCAACGCCGCATCACTCAACGGATTCCCAGGCGCGCCCAAGGGTGGGTCGACACAAAGACTCGCCTGCCGACCGTCCACGGTCCGCACGTGGACGACGGGCTCGCCATCCTCTGACAGTTGCGGATCCACTTCAAGACGAATGCGCGACATCCAGTGAGCAATCCGCGGGTCGCCCCGTTGTGCCTCGTCATAAGCCTCCAGTCGGCAATGACCATGCACCAGCCGGGCGGCGAGGGCATAGGGCAAACTCATCTGAGCCGCCGCGAGCGTGCTGACATCCTGCCCACCACACATGTCCTGAAGAAACCCGCACAACGAGACTTCGATGTCTTCAATGTGATCGGCGCCGACCTGCAGTTGATCCATTAACAACCCCAACGCATCGATTGCCGAATGAGTCCCCCGGCACGCGGCGTATGGCTTGATCGAGCAGCGGGCGAGTTTCCACACGACGCCCAGATCCGCATCGAGCGCGTTCGGGTCTGAGGCCACGCCGGCCAGGGTCCTGAGAAAACCGCCCCAGACATCCTCAAACAACTTCTTCGGCCCGCTGATGCCTTGTTGAGCAAACCGCGCCGCCAGCAATCCACCTTCGGCCGCTCGACCGCTGTGCAGCTTTTTACTTTGCGAGCCGTCGTGGATGAAGGCCCACAAACCACCGCTGAAACTTCCAGCGATGCCCAGCGCCGACACGGTTTGCGCGGCGTCCAGTCCGAGAATCCGCGCACTCGCCGCTGCGGCGCCGAACACCCCGCAGGTCGCGGTCGAATGCCAGCCAGCGCCGTTGTGCGCCGAGTAACCGCCGCAGGCTTCGAGCACGCGACGGCCGACTTCATAGCCAATCACCACGGAGGTAATCAACTCGCGACCGTTGACCGGTTCCGTCTGCATCGACACTGCGGCCATGACCGCCGGCAGCACCACCGCCCCGGAATGATCGCAGCCTCCGGTGTCGTCCAGTTCCAGGGCATGGGCGGCGATGCCGTTGAGGATCGCCGCCTGAGCGGCACCCATTCGCAGGTCAGTGCCCCAGACCAAGGTATCGCCGGCTTCACCTGCGAATACCTGACGCGCCTGTTTCGCCACCTCGCTGTCAGCCCCGGCCAATGTCGCGCCGAAGGTGTCGAGGATGTGCCGTTTGGCTTGCGCCACCAGGGCCGGTGGCAAGTCTTCAAAGCGTGTGTCGACGCAAAATTGCGCCAGTCGCTGCATGCGTTCAGTCATACGAGGTAATCCCGATAATGCCGCTCATACACCGATGCCGGATGATCCTCGGTCACGGGTACTGCCGAATCTGCCCACCATTGCGCGACCTCTCCGGCCGTGGCGATCCACACGTCATCGTGCTGCTGGATGCCCTGAAGCAATTCGCGCAACACGCCAATCCGCCCCGGCGTGGCAATGATTTCCGGGTGCAGGCGAAGCACGTAACACAAGCCAAACCGGTGAAACCCGGCGAAGTCCATTTGCAGGTTGCCCAAGGTGTGGCTGTAAGAGGCGATTCGCGATTGTGCCGGCGGCACCGCCGGGCTGAGGTTGAAGGCGAAGTAGGGCTCGTCTTCCAGTTCGTAGTGCAACGGCAGCTCGATCACTTCGGGGGCCGTGGGATGAGCGAACGGCAAGTCATCGCCGCGCCACGACGACGACCAGCGAATGCCTTGATCCCTCAACGCCTCGATGAAGCCCGGCGCACCGTTACCGGCCGGGATTCGAAATCCGCTCGGCCGCTGACCGGTCAACGCCTTCAGTGCCTCACATCCTTTGGCGATCTCGGCGCTTTGTTCAGCCAGATCGAGCAGGTCGTAGTTCTGATGGCGATAGCCGGCGCAGGCGATCTCATGCCCGCCGGCCTGGATCGCCCGAATGTGTTGCGGGTTTTCCTCGGCGACGATGCCGGGGATGCACCAACTGCTTTTTATGCCGAGTTCGGCGAGCAGATCGAGCAAACGCTCGACGCCGCGTTGGCTGCCATAACGCCAGACCGACAGCGTCTTGTCGCGCCCGGCGACTTCAGGTGCCTGGGTCAGAATGCCGTGGATGTCGTTGTAATCGACGGTCAGGACCACGGCGCAGCGGTGGCCTTTGGGCCAGACGGTGGAATCAGCCATGGTGATGCTCCTTGAGCCACCACTGGGCGACTTCGCGGCAGGTGGCAAACCACACGTCGTCGCGCTGACGCATGTGTTCGAAGAGTTTTTCCAGCAACAGGATGCGCCCGGGTTTGCCGGTGATCTTGGGGTGGAACAAGGTGGTCAGGCACAGGCCTTCGTTCATCGCGCCGTCGTATTCGCGACACCAGTTGTCGAGGGTCAGTTCGTAGCTGGCAGTGCGGTCCAGCCCCGAGGGGAAGTCCGGCGCACGGGTGTAGGCGAGGGAGGCGTAGTCGTCCATTTCCCAGCGGCCGGGGATTTCCACCAACGGGGTTTCATGGCTCGGGACTTTCACCAGGTACGGCCGGTCATCGCCGCGCATGCTGCTGGAATAAGTCACTCCGGCTTCCACCAGCATTGCCGGGGTCTCGGCTCGCCAGTCGCCGGACGGGGTGCGGAACCCTTCGGCGCGGATATTCAGGTGTTTCCAGAACACCTCGCGGGATCTGTTCATTACGTCCTTTTGCTGTTCCAGCGTCAGGGCGTAAAAGGATTCGTGTTTGTAGCCGTGGTACGCCACCTCATGCCCGCGCTCGACAATCGCCTGGCATTGTTTCGGCCAGTTTTCCACGACCCAGGCCGGGACGAAGAAGGTCGTCGGGATCCGGTATTCGTCGAGCAGATCCAGAATCCGCGGCAAGGCCCGGTAAGGACCGTAACCGCCGAAACCGAAGTACTCGGGCTTGCGCCAGATCGAACCGTTGAGCATCGCATCGCCCGTCGGGCCGTCAAGGTCGAAGGCCAGGGCGAGGCAGGCTTTGTGCTGGCCGGGCCAGGTGGGTTGGGGTGAGGAGGACATCAGCAGTGCTCCATTTATCTATAGATAAAACACAGTCCCTGTAGGAGCGAAGCTTGCTCGCGAAGAGGCCAGTACATTCAACATCTCGCTGACTGAAACACCGCCTTCGCGGGCAAGCCTCGCTCCTACAGGTTTATCGGTCGGCCACGGAGTTGTGATCGGCCTGGATCGAGTGTGGGAGTGAGCCTGCTCGCGATAGCGGTGTGTCATTAAACAGAGATGTCGACTGACATGGCCTCTTCGCGGGCAAGCCTCGCTCCTACAGGGCAAGCATTACTTGCCGGCGTTGATGGTTACGGTCTTGATCGCGCCCAGTTCCAGGTCCCATTTCTTCAGGATCGCCTGATAGCTGCCGTCATCGACCATGCTCTGCATTGCCACCTTCACCGCTTCACTCAACTCAGGCTTTTTCTTGCTCACGCCAAGGCCGGTGAACTGCTGGGAGATCGGCAGGCCCACGGTCTTGTACATGTCCTTTTCCTGGGTCTTGAGATACGGCAGGGTCTCGCTGCCCTGCATCGCCGCATCGATCCGGCTCTGACGCAGTTGCGCGCGGGCGTCGGCCGAGCCTTCGGTGCCGACTACCACGATGGCCGGTTTGCCGGCAGCTTCGCAGTGGGCTTTGCTGTATTCAGCGATTTCCGCCGGGAAGGTGGTACGGCGGCTGGTGCCGACTTTCTTGCCACACAGGTCAGTGATCTCGTTGAAGTCCTTGTTCTTCTGCAAGGTGTAGAACTGCGGGCCGCTGGTGAAGTAGTCGACGAAGGTCACGCTGGCCTGACGCTCGGCGGTGTCGGTCATGCCCGACATCACCATGTCCACGCGGTCGGTGGTCAGTGCATTGATCATTTGCTCGAAGCCGGTTTCCTGCCATTTGATCTTCACGCCCAGACGTTCGGCCAGGGCGTTGCCCAGGTCAACGTCGAGACCGGTGAGGGTGTTGGTGGCCGGGTCCTTGAAATCCATCGGCGGGTAGTTCGGCATGATCGCTACCACGACCTCGCCTTTTTCCTTGATGCTGGCCGGAAGCTCAGCGGCGAAGGCGAAGCTGGAAGCCATAACGCTTGCGAGTACTGCAGGGATAACGAAGTTCTTCATGGTCGTTCTCTTATGAGTGTTGTGAGCGCAAATGGACGCTTTAGGTTCGAACGGCAGAAATGAAGCTTTGGGTGCGCGGGTTTTGCGGACTTATTAGTATTTCTTCGGGGCTTCCAGCCTCCACGATCTGCCCGCCATCCATAAACACCATGCGGTTGGAAACCTCACGGGCGAAGCCCAGTTCATGGGTGACGACGATCATGGTCATGCCGGTTTGCGCGAGGTCGCGCATCACCGACAGCACCTCACCGACCAGTTCCGGGTCGAGTGCCGAAGTGGGTTCATCGAACAGCATCAGCTTGGGGCGCATGGCCAGGGCACGGGCAATGGCGACGCGTTGTTGCTGACCACCCGAGAGTTCGATCGGGTAGCTGTTGCGCTTGTCGGCCAGGCCGACGCGAGCGAGCAATTCCACGGCTTCTTCGTGCGCCTCTTTGGGCGAACGCTTGAGCACCTGGCACGGCCCTTCGATGATGTTTTGCAGCACGGTCATGTGCGGGAACAGGTTGAACCGCTGGAACACCATGCCGGTGGACAGGCGTTGACGGGCGATCTGCGACTCGTTGAGTTCGTGCAATTTGTTGCCAACGACCCGGTAACCCACCAGTTCGCCGTCGACCCAGAGGCCGCCCTTGTCGATCTTTTCCAGCTGGTTGACGCAACGCAGCAGAGTACTTTTGCCGGAGCCGGACGGGCCGATGATGCACAGCACTTCGCCTTGCTCGACTTCGATGTTGACGTCCTTGAGGGCGTGGAACTGGTCGTAATACTTGTTCAGGCTCACGGCCTTGACGATGCTTCTCATGTGGGGCTCCTCAAGAACGCTTGCCGGCGCCGCGAGCGAAACGACGCTCCAGACGGCTTTGACCGAAGGACAGCACGGTGACGGTGGCCAGGTACCAGATACCGGCGACGATCAGCAGCTCCATCACGCGGGCGTTGGCGTAGTAGATGTTCTGGGCGTTGTAGAGCAGTTCCGAGTACTGGATGACGCTCGCCAGGGAGGTCATTTTCACCATGCCGATGAACTCGTTGCCGACCGGCGGAATGATCACCCGCATGGCTTGCGGCAGAATGATCCGGCGCAGCGCTTGCAAGCGCGGCATGCCGATCGACTTGGCGGCTTCGTACTGGCCGGTGTCCACCGACAGCAAGCCGGCACGCACCACTTCGGCGGTGTAGGCGCCCTGGTTGATGCTCAAGCCGAGCAGGGCCGCCACGAACGGCGTCATCAGGGTCACGGTGTCCATTTCAAACACACCGGGGATGCCGATGGTGGGGAAGATCAGCGCCAGGTTGAACCACAACAGCAGTTGCAGGATCAGCGGCGTACCGCGAAACAGCCAGGTGTAGGTGACGGCCACATAACGCAGGATCGGGTTGGCCGACATGCGCATGATCGCCGTGATCACTCCGAAGACGATGCCCAAAGCCATCGCCAGCACCGCCATCACGATGGTGTTGAGCAAACCCCACATGATCGCTTGCGAGGTGAGGAACTGGCCGATGTACGACCATTCGATCTTGCCTTCGGCGAAGGCCCGTACCAGCCCGAGAATCGCAATGACGATGACGGTGGCGAAGAAAATCCGCCCGTAATAACGCCGGGGCACGTGGTGGTATTGGGTGATGTCGAACTGGTTTTCCGCCAGTTTTCGCTCCGACTGGAGTCGTTCTGCCTGAGTCTGGCTCATGTTGTTCTCCGTACACGTTATTTCGGTTCAAACACAAATCCTGTAGGAGCGAAGCTTGCTCGCGAAAGCGGTGTGACATTCAACATTGAGGTCGACTGACATGGCCTCTTCGCGAGCAAGCTTCGCTCCTACGGGTTTTGCTTTGTGCCTTAGAGGCGGAAACCCTGATAGTTCTCGGTCCACTCTTGCTGCGCGGCGAGGGCGGTTTTCAGGCGGCCGATTTGCTCGCGCACCTGTTGCGGCGCGGTGCCGCCCCAACCACTGCGAGCAGCGATGGCGGCTTCGAGGGTCAGGCTGTCGCGCACTTCCGGTTTGAGGCGCGGATCGATCTCGGCCAGCAGCGCCGGGGACGCTTCCCACAACTCGATGTCGTGTTTCTCACAGGCCTGAACCAACGCGCCGGTGATTTCATGCGCTTCCTTGAACGGCACGCCGCGCATGGCCAGCCAGTCAGCAACTTCAGTGGCGAGGGTGAAGCCCAGCGGTGCCTGACGACGCAGCTCCTCGACGTTGACCTTCATGGTCGCGACCATCCCGGCCATGGCCGGCAGCACCAGCAGCAGGGTGTCGACGCTGTCGAGCACGCCGTTCTTGTCTTCGCTCAAGTCGCGGTTGTACGACAGCGGCAGGGATTTCAATGTCGACAACAAACCGGTGAGGTTGCCGATCAGTCGGCCGGCCTTGCCCCGGGCCAGTTCAGCGATATCCGGGTTTTTCTTCTGCGGCATGATCGAGCTGCCGGTGGCGTAGGCATCGTCCAGCGCGACCCAGCGAAATTGCCGTGACGACCACAGGCAGAATTCTTCGGCGAGACGGGAAATGTTGATCCCGAGCATGCTGGCAATGAACAGGAACTCGGCAACATGATCGCGGCTAGCGACGGCATCGATGGAGTTTTCACACACGCCGCTGTAACCCATTTCCTTGGCCGACTGCTGCGGCAGGCGAGCGATAGCGGAACCGGCCATGGCCGCCGCGCCGAGTGGCGACAACGAAGTGCGCACGTCCCAGTCCACCAGGCGTTGCACGTCACGCAACATGGATTGTGCGTGGGCCAGCAAGTGGTGAGCGAAGACGATCGGCTGGGCCTGCTGCAAGTGAGTGAAACCCGGACAGATGCTTTCGATGTGTTGCTCGGCCTGGTCCACCAGCGCTTGCTGCAAGGCCAGCACTTCGACGGCCAGGGTGCGCACGTGATCCCGCAGGAACAGACGCAGGTCGTTGGCGGTCTGGTCGTTACGGGAACGCCCGGCGCGCAGCTTGCCGCCCAGTGCGCCGAGGCGTTCGGTCAGCAGGCGTTCGATAAAGGTGTGGACGTCTTCGTCGTCCAGGGTCGGCGCGATACTGCCGGCGCGGAAGTCATCACCGATGCGCGTCAGAGCGTCGAGCATGGTCAGGGTTTCCTGCTCGCTCAACAGCCCGGCGCGCTGCAATTCACGGGCATGCGCCTTGGAACCGGCGAGGTCATACGGGGTGAGGCGAAAGTAGCGCTCGGGGCAACGGGACAAGGCCGCCAGGGCTTCGGATGGGCCGCTTTTGAAGCGCGCACCCCAGAGACGGTCGGTGGTTTGAGACATTGTTGTTTTCCTCGTCGTTGCTCGGAAGTTATTAATTAATTTGGTGTTATGCCGAAGAGCTTCGCGGGCAAGCCTCGCTCCTACAGATCGGTGCGCCGGGCCTGAAACACTCGCCACAAATCAATTGGGCGTGGTTAGGCCAAAGCAGTTTTCAAGAGGGCAGTTGCGAAGTGGCGAGAACTGATCGAAGTGTCAGCTTTTAATAGTGCGAATTCAGTGAGTTGGCACTGAAGTACGGGGATTATTAGCGGTTGCCAAGCCTGGTTTTCTGTGTTCATTATTATTTACCAGCACTATTTTTGTTGTTGGACACAGAGTGTTGAATAGGGCGCCAGAGGTAAATAAGCATTATGGAAACCCCACTTTCCAATTCCGGAAACCCGCCGCCGAAAACGTCGCATCGGGCGCCGCTGGCCCTCAGTGGACTGGATTTCAAACTGCTCAAAGTGTTCAAGGCCGTGGTCGAGGCCGGAGGCTTCAGTGCCGCTCAGAACGAGCTGAATGTGGGCCTGGCAGCCATCAGCAAACAAATCTCCGACCTTGAAATCCGCATCGGCATGCGCCTGTGTACCCGAGGCAGGGAAGGCTTTCACCTGACTGAAGAAGGCAGCCTGGTGTATCAGGCGTCCATCGACTTGTTTGCCTCGGTTGATAACTTTCGTGATCGGCTTAGTTCGGCGCAGAACGAACTTGTTGGTGATCTGGGCGTGGGCGTGATTGACAATACAATCTCTGACGATAATTCGCCGTTAGTTGCCGCGCTTAGAAGGATAAATGAAGAGTCGCCAAAAGTAAGGTTTCAACTTCAGGCGTCGCAACTCGATGAAGTCGAACGAGGTGTGGTGGAGGGGCGTTTAGTGGCAGGCATTGTTCCGGTTTATCAGAAGCGCGAAGAGTTTGATTACTACGCGCTCTATGAAGAACGCTCGGAGGTTTACTGCGCGGTTGGCCATCCCTTGTTCTCGGTGCCGGACGCCGAAATCGGCAGTCATGTGCTCAAGGATTACGAGTTCATCAACCACCGCTACGCGATCCATCGCGACAAACTGAATTTCGCCCACTACGACAGTTTTTCAGCCTCGGCGACCCAGGTAGAAGCCGTGGCATTGCTGATCAAGACCGGTCGCTTCGTGGGTTTTCTGCCGCAGCATTACGCCGCGTCGATGGTGGCTCAGGGGCAATTTCGCGCCGTGCGCCCGGACCTGATCAGCATCGTCACGCCGTTCAATCTGATCCTGCGACACAACACCGTGCGCAGTCCGCTGGTCAAAGCGTTTGCGCGGGCGTTGGGTGTGGATCTGAAGGCGCCGGTCTAAGGTTGAAACGCATTGCACAACGGCGTTCGCCGGGTAAATCGTGGGCGACTTCGTTGTTCAATACTGCTGTTAAACGTGGGCTCAGTTGTGCCGGCCCCAATGTTTCAAAGCCCATGCGTTGATAAAACGGCTCATTCCAAGGCACATCGCGAAACGTGGTCAGGGTCAGACCGTGTAGTTCTCGATCCCGGGCGCATTCAATGGTCGCTAACAGCAACTTTCGTCCAACTCCGCGGCCTTGAAAGAGTTGGCTGACGGACAGTTTCTGGATATGCAGTTCGTTGTCGACCTGGACTGCACTGACAAACCCCATAAGAGCGCCATCGGCGGATTCTGCCACCCAGACATCTTCCTGCTCGATTGCCTGTTGATGGTGTTCGGCATTAGGCACCGGAGCATCGGCGAGCCAGGCCAGTGAAGGGTCACAGCGAAACAGCTCCGCCGCCGAACGCTCAATGGCGGGGAGGGCGGTGGCGTCGTCAAAGTGGGCACGGCGGACAATAAAATTCATGCGCGGCACTGTAGCAGCTGACTAGCCTGCTTTGTGGTTCGAGCGCTCCTGTGGCGAGGGGGCTGCCCCCGTTGGGCTGCGAAGCGGCCCCCAGCATTCCGTCACTCACACCGCATTTGCAGGTTTCACGACTGCTTCGCAGCCGAACGGGGGCAAGCCCCCTCGCCACAAAAGCAGGCTCGGCAGCTGCTACAGGGGATGTGACAACACAATCAAGCAACCACCTGCGCCGCCGGCCACTGCTGATGCGGAATCGGCAGTTTGCGTGATTCACCACGGCCCATCGGGAAGTACAGGAAACCATTGCGGGCCAAGCGTTCGGCGTCGTACAGGTTGCGCCCGTCGAAGATCACCGGCGCCTTCAACCGTTGCTGGATCAGGTTGAAATCCGGGGCCTTGAACTGCTGCCATTCGGTGCAAATGATCAACGCATCGGCACCGGCCAATACCGATTCCGGTGTGCCCATCAGCATCAACTTCGACTCGTCGGGATACAAATGCTGGGTTTCCTGCATGGCTTCCGGATCGAATGCGCGCACGCTGGCGCCGGCGGCCCACAGCGATTCCAGCAGCACCCGGCTCGGCGCATCACGCATGTCATCGGTGTTGGGTTTGAAGGCCAGGCCCCACACGGCGAAGGTCTTGCCGCGCAAGTCACCCTTGTAGAACGCGTTGATGCGCTCGAACAGCTTGTGCTTCTGCCGCTGGTTGATCGCTTCCACCGCTTGCAGCAGGTCGCTGGAACAGTGCGCCTGTTCGGCGCTGTGGATCAGCGCGCGCATGTCCTTGGGAAAACACGAGCCGCCATACCCGCAGCCGGGGTAGATGAAGTGGTAACCGATGCGCGAGTCGGCACCGATGCCCAGGCGCACCGATTCGATGTCCGCACCCAGGTGCTCGGCCAGTTCGGCGATCTGATTGATGAAGCTTATCTTGGTCGCCAGCATGCAGTTGGCGGCGTACTTGGTCAGCTCGGCGCTGCGCAGGTCCATGAACATGATGCGCTCGTGGTTGCGGTTGAACGGCGCGTAGAGGTCGCGCATCACGTCGCGCACGTCATCGCTGTCGCAGCCGATGACGATTCGGTCCGGACGCCGGCAGTCCGCCACGGCGGAGCCTTCCTTCAAAAACTCGGGGTTGGAGACGATATCGAACTGCAGCAAGCGGCCGACCTTGATCAGGCACTTGTCGATATGCGCGCGCAAGGTGTCGCCCGTGCCCACCGGCACCGTGGATTTTTCCACCAGAATCACCGGTTGCTCACGATGCCGCGCCACCGCTTCGCCCACCGACAACACGTAGCGCAGGTCCGCCGAGCCATCGTCCCGGGACGGTGTACCGACCGCAATAAACAGCACCTGACCATGCTGCACTGCGAGTTTTTCATCGGTGGTGAATTGCAGCCGTCTGGCTTCCAGGCTTTCACGCACCAGGCTGGCCAGCCCTGGTTCGAAAATGCTCACGTGGCCTTGTTGCAGCAACTCGACTTTCTTCTCGTCAATGTCCATGCAGACCACGTCGTGGCCGACTTCAGCCAGGACGGCGGCTTGCACCAGGCCAACGTAACCGCTACCAAATACACTGATTTTCATGAGGCACTCCTGAGTTCGGGCGCGCGAGCTGGATGTGAGTTGATGGTGATGACCCCAAGCATGACCAAGGCCACGCCGAGGGTTTTTGAAAGGCTGAACGCTTCGTTGAACAACGGCAGGCTGGCGGCCAGCAGATACACCAGCGCGTAGCTGATGCTCAGCAGCGAATAGGCCCGGCCCAGCGGCAGAACCCGCAGGGCGGCGAGCCAGCACAGCATTGAAAGGAAATAGGCCAGAATCGCCCCCAATACCACTGCGACCGCCGCCGGATCGATGTTGGAAGTCAGTAAGCATTCGGGTGACGGCAAGCGCGTCATGCTCCAGCGCATGCCCAACTGCGCCGCGCTGCCAAGCAGCACACTGCCCATGGCTAGCGACGCGCTGCTGCACCGAGTCAGGATAGGCGAGGCCATATTTCAATTCGCCTATCGTGTTGTACAAACGCCACGTCAGCGTGTTTCAGGCGCCAGGCGAGAGCTGAAGCGGCGCCCAGATCATTGCTCAACGGCTTTGCGGTCGGCGCCAGTTCATCGGCGTGCTGGAGGATGAATTGGTCGGGCATCTTGTTGGCCACCACCGAATCGGGCAGCCCGGCGGGCAGCAGGCCGATCAGCAGCAGGCTGCCGAGATGATGGGGATACCGTGTTTGTCGGCCCATGCGCAGTACTTGCTCTACGGCTGTGATTTCTTCATCGCCGATAGTGGGGCGAGAGAAGGGGAGAAACGCCTCGTTAATAAGAATCTCCGGACGAACGGCTTCCTTCAGCGAAATCGCCGAAAGAAGCGTGTTTTCAAGGGGTTGAATGCCGGAGCAGGAAGCCATCAATTGACTTTCCGAGCCGCGACCGGCAGCGTGACGACCCACAAGGGCTCGTCGGGTTGATTGAAGGTTATGCCCGATTTTTTGAAAGGAACATGAGAAACCGGTCTTCGAATCGTTTATCTGGAAGTCATACAGCCACTGTTCAGACTTCTGCCGTTCATCGCGATTGTTAGAAGAAAAGTCCTGCCGAAGTGTTCCGCTTTATATGAACGATGTTTCAATCCTTAGTTGTTTTTACTGAATTGTTTCCACTCAAGGCCGTTTCGTTTGATTGACTTGACTAATACCGATCCTGTTGCTTCGAAGACCAACCCGATGACCGTCTACCTGGCCCGACTGGCGCCCTCCAGTCAGTTGACCATGCGTTACGTTTTGCAGGATGCGGCGGACCGTTTGGGTTTCGAAGACATGAACGTCGAGGAGATTGCCTGGCATCAGCTCCAACCCGACAATGTCATTGCGCTGGTCGCGGCCCTGCGCGAAGACGGGTACGCACCGAATACCTCGTCGCTGTACGTCAATGCGGTGCGCGGTGTGATGAACGAAGCGTGGCGCATGAGCCTGATCAGTCAGGAACACTTGCTGAAAATGCGCTCGGTGAAAGGGATTGCCGGTACGCGTTTGTCCCAGGGCCGCAACCTCAGGCGCTCGCTGATTCAGGAGATGATGGCGGTATGTGCCGCCGACCCGCGCCCTCAAGGGTTGAGAGACGCAGCAATCATCGGGATTTTGTACGGTTCGGGCATGCGCAAATCCGAGTCGGTGAACCTGGACCTGTCACAGGTGGATTTCAGCGAGCGCAGCTTGCGGGTCACTGCCAAGGGCAACAAGCAGTTGATCAAATACGCCCCGGCCTGGGCCTTTGAAAAACTGCAGGCCTGGCTGGAACTGCGCCGTTCGCACCTCAAGGAAGGCGAGGTGGACGACCCGTTCCTGTTCAACCGCATCCGTCGCGGCAGCCACATCACCCGCGAGCGCATCACCAAACATGCAATCTATTACATCGCCCGCCAGCGCGGCGCGCAGGTCGGGGTGAAGATCATGCCGCATGATTTTCGGCGCTCGTTCATTACCCGGGTGATCGAAGAGCACGACCTGTCGATCGCGCAAAAACTCGCTCATCACAGCAACATCCAGACGACGGCCAACTACGATGTGCGCGACGACAACGAGCGGCGTCGGGCAGTGGACCGGTTCGATCTCTGATCGACCGGATTCACGGTTCACTCAACACATGGGCATGGCCGATGGTCGATACGTGAACCGCGCTGCCAGCGGGTGGCGCGTACATGCCAGAGCCGCGCACCATCAATGATCGACCGTGCGGATCACCGGCGACGGTAGGCTGCAACTCCACGGTCAAGGTGCAGGTGTTGCCGCTGAAGTCCCGCTCGGTTACCACGGCGCGGCAGCCGGAGACTTCGGTCGGACTGGGCTGGATGCTGACCAGTAGCAGTTGCTCGGGGCGCAGCATGATCTGCGCTGATTTGTTGTTCCGGTGGTTGTTGACCGGAATACGGCCCAGATCGCAATGGGCCCAACCGGCCTCGATCCGGGCGGGCATGACCACGGCGTCGCCGAGAAACAGCGCGGTTTGTTCGTCGTCGGGATAGCGATACAGGTCCAGCGGATGGCCCGACTGCACCAGCCGACCGTCGCGCATCACCGCCAGCTGATCGGCGAACGACAGCGCTTCGCTCTGGTCATGGGTCACCAGAATGGTGGTGACGTCGGCGTCGGACAGCAATCGCGCGACCATTTTGCGCATGGCGCCGCGAAGACCGGTATCGAGTGCCGAAAACGGCTCGTCCAGCAACATCAAACGTGGTTGCTGCGCCAGGGCCCGGGCCAACGCCACACGCTGTTGCTGGCCGCCGGAAAGCTCGTGGGGCCAACGTTTGCCCATGCTCGAATCGAGGGCCACGCTGTCCATCAACTCGGCGACTCGCTGGTGTTTGGCGTCACCCTTGGTCGACAGCCCGAAACCGATATTGGCGGCCACGGTCATGTGCGGGAACAGGGCGCCGTCCTGGGGGACATAGCCGATCAAGCGCTGATGCGCCGGGACTTCATGGGTGTCGTCCACCAGCGTCTGGCCATTGAGCGACAGCTTGCCGGTGTCCGGGAATTCGAAGCCGGCGATCATCCGCAGCAACGTGGTTTTGCCGGAGCCGGAAGGGCCGACGATCACCGTTCGGCTGCCGGCAGGCACCGACAGGCTGATGTTCTCCAGGGCTTTATGAGCGCCGTAGGATTTGCAGATCGAATCGAGTTCAAGAGCGTTCATCGGCCAGCCGTTCGTTTGGATTGGTGATAAAGAAGTCCGGTCAACGGAAGCGACAGCACAATCATCAGCAGGGCGTAGGGCGCGGCGGCGGCATAGTCGATTTCGCTGGTCAGTGCCCAGAAACCGGTGGCCAGGGTGCGCGTGCCGTTGGGGGCCAGCAGCAGCGTCGCGGTCAGCTCATTGGTGATCGCCAGAAACACCAGCGCGGCGCCGGCGGCAGCACCGGGCGCGGCCAGGCGCAGGGTGATCAGCCACAGCGCCCGCGCGGGCGAGCGGCCGAGGCTGCGCGCCATGTTTTCCAGCTCTATCGGTGCCTGCGCAATGCCTGCACGCAAACTCACCAGGGCTCGGGGCAAAAACATCAGCAGATACGCCAGCAGCACCATGACCGTGGTCTGGTAAATCGGCCGGGCGAAATGGATGGTGATGGTAACCAAGGCCAGGGCCACGACGATCCCGGGCAACGAGCTGGTGATGTAGTTGCAGCTTTCCAGCAATCGCTGGAGCCGCCCCGGTGAGCGAATCGACAGCCAGGCAATCGGAATGGCAGCGCAAGTGGTGAGGACTGCACCGCAAATCCCCAGCAGCAGGGTTTGTTCCAGCGCCGGCACAAGCTCCGCCAAATTCCAGACTTGCGTGCCGCCCGCGATCAGCCATTTGCCCAAGGTGATCAGCGGCACACCCAGTGCCAGGGCGCAGGTGGAGATTTGCAGCATCAGCCCAAGCACAGTGGTTTGAGCGCCCAGGCGCACAACCCGTTGCTCTCGTGCGCTACCTGAGCCGACCCGGGCGTAACGCGCCGTACCGCGAGCGGCCGATTCTGCGGTCAGCATCAACAGGCAACACAGCGCGAGCACACTGGCCAGCATGTGGGCGGCGGGGCCGTTGAAGGTGGACTTGAACTGATCGAAGATCGCCGTGGTGAAGGTGTCGAAACGGATCATCGCGTACAGGCCATATTCGGCCAGCAAATGCAGCCCAACCAGCAAGGCCCCGCCGCAAATGGCCAGGCGCAGTTGCGGCAACACCACGCGGAAAAAGATCGCCCAGGGCTTGAGCCCCAGGGATTCGCCGACGTCTTCGATCGCCGGGTCGAGACGGCGCAGGGTGGCTGCGATCGGCAGGTACAGGAACGGGAAGTAGGCGATCACCGAGACCAACACGCCGGCAAACAGGCCATTAATCGGTGGGACCAGGCTGACCCACGCATAGCTGTGAACGAACGCCGGCACCGCCAACGGCGCGGTAGCCAGCAACGACCAGCCGCGTCGCCCCGGCAGGTTGGTGCGTTCCGTCAACCAGGCCAGGGCCAGACCAAGCACAACGCACAGGGGAATGGTGATCACCACCAGCAACACGGTATTGGTCAGTAACTCGCCGACCCGTGGCCGGAATACCAGCGGCACCAACGTTGCCCAGCCGGTTTGTATCGACACGCCGATGACGAAGGCAATCGGCATCAGCGCCAGCAACGAAACCAGCACCGACAAACCGATCACCCACGCACCACCGCGACCGGCGAAAACGCCACGGGCGCGGCGTCGCAGGTTTAGGGGTATCGCCGCGGGGATACCCGCTGGCAGGGTTTCAGGCATCACTTAAAGCAGTCCCGCCTGAGTCATCAGTTCCACGGCTTTTTTGCTGTCGAGTTTTGAGGCATCGACTGATGGGGCGTCGAGCTGCTGCAAAGGCACCAGTTTTGGGTTGGATTGGGCATTTTTGCCCACGGCGTATTCAAACGATTTGCCGGTCTTGAGAATCTCCTGGCCGTCCTTGCCGGTGATCCATTTCAGCAACGCCTGGGCTTGTTCCTTGTGCTTGCTGGACGCCAGAACGCCGCCGCCCGAAATGCTGACAAACGCACCGGGATCCTTGTGCTTGAAGTAGTGCAGGGCGGTGTTCTTGCTGTTTTCGCCGGTCTTGGCCTGATCGCCGAAGCTGTAATAGTGATAGATCACGCCGCTGTCGATCTGCCCGGCATTCACTGCCTTGAGCACCGAGCTGTTGCCGCGATAGGCGGTGAAATTGGTTTTAATCCCTTTGAGCCACTCCAGCGTGGCCGCTTCTCCCTTGAGCTCCAGCACGGCAGCGACAATCGCCTGGAAGTCGGCCCCGGCCGGCGACGCGCCCCAGCGACCTTTCCAGGCGGGACCCGCGAGGTCCATCAGCGATTTTGGCAAGTCGGCATCGGGCAGTTTGCTCGGGTTGTAGACAAACACCGTGGAGCGCGCGGCAATCCCGACCCATTTACCGTGGGCCGGACGATAAGCCCCTTCGACTTGCTCCAGGGTGGCGGGCGCAACCGGTGCAAACAGCCCCGCGTTGTCCACCAGCACCATCGCCGGGGAGTTTTCAGTCAGGAACACATCAGCGGGAGAGGCGGCGCCTTCCTGGACGATTTGATTGCCCATCTCGGTATCATCGCCATTGCGCACGGTGACCTTGATGCCGGTTTCCTTGGTGAAGCCCTCGACCCAGGCTTTGGTCAGGCTTTCGTGTTGCGCGTTGTAGACCACGATGCCGTCGTCCGCGGCAAACACCTGTCCGGCGCCGAGCAGTGCGGTGGCCAGCAAGGCCGCTTTGAGGAAGGAAGGGGTGATCATTGTGTCGGCAGCTCCTGTTCTTTTTAGAGACATGCACGTCAATTCGCTGGCCAATCTTGCCCGATGGATCTGAATCAAACGATGTCATCACTGGCTTGACGGGCAGCTTTTCGATGTTCCGCCGGCTGCCTGACTGATAGCCGCGGCCAGACGCTTGACGTTGTTCTGATGGGCCACCACCAATTCATCGATGCTGGGGCCTGAAGGGGTCTGCAATGTGCTGCGGCAGTTCACCAGCGTGGTATCGCTTTCGCCGAGGTTGCGCAGACGCCATTTGACGTCGATCAATGCGTATTGCCCTGGAACCGAGTCGAAGCGCTGCACATCCAGGCGCACAGACAGCTTGCGCTGCGGATTGTTGTTGAGCAGTTGATCGACCATGGCGCTGCGCAATTCATCCACCAGGCTTGCGGCCCACCATTCGGTTTCGAGTATCGCCAGGCCGCTGTTGCCCTGGCGGATAACGATTTGCGGACGATCGACCTGGGGCGGCACGCTGATGCTTTCAATCTGGATCTCCGCAGCACCGCCTCTGGATTGATTCCCCAATTGCGCCGGAATCAGGGTGTGAAACTGAATCGGATCACTGCGGCAAGCAGTGAGCATTAGCAGCGCGGTGACCAAGGTGATCTTCAGCGATAAAGCCATGGTGTTGCTCCTGTGGTCAGTTGCGCGGTGGCGCCTGCAGATCTATCGGTGCGGCATTGTTGGGTCGGCCGCGAATCAGCGATTCCGGATGCCGTCCCAGGTAATCCGAAAGCTCACGCAAGGAGCGCGACATGCGCCCGAGTTCGTCCAGGGTCTGGGTCAACTGTTCCCGCTGCGGTGAGTCTTCGGCGAGCGTCGAGCTGGCCGATTGCAGGGTCTTGCTGACGTCGGCCAGGGTGGTTTGCACGCCCGGCAGGGTCTTGGCGTTGAACTGGGCGAGGCCTTTGCGCAGTTCCACGAGGTTGCTGTCCAGATTGCCGGCAATCCGCTCGATCGGCAGCTGGTTGATCTTGTTGACCATACCCTCGAGTTTTTCCTGCAACTGTTCGAGGCTGCCGGGAATGGTCGGAATACTGACCGGGCGGGCGCTCGGATCGAACGCGATTTTCTCGGCCTTGGGGTAGAAATCCAGTGAGATGTACAGCTGGCCGGTCAGCAGATTGCCGCTGCGGGCCTGGGCGCGCAGACCGTTCTCGATAAAGGAGCCGATCAGGCGCACACCAGCGGCTTCGTCGTTGGGGTCATGATTGAGCGCCTTGAGCATTTTGGTGTGGGCCTGACCCAGGCGCTGCGGGTAGATCATGATGCCAACGTTGACCGGGAAACTGCGCTTTTTCGCATCGAAATCCAGATTGATCGACACCACTTTGCCGAACTCCACGCCGAGGAATTCCACCGGTGCATCGACCTTGAGGCCGCGCAGGGCCTGCTCGAAACGCAGGCTCAAGTATTGGCCCTTGCCACTGGGCGGGGCGAGGGCGGTTTGCTGGTCGGGGAACAGTTCATAGGCATACTCTTCTGCCGCCGGTTTGTCGTTGGGGCTGTATTCCGGCGCACGAAAGGCGATCCCTCCGACCAATATCGACGACAACGACTCAGTCTTCACCGCAAAACCATTGGCGCCGACGCTGACATCGATGCCGCTGGCGTTCCAGAACCGGGTGTTTTCGGTGACATAGGCGTCATTCGGCGAGTGAATGAACAGGTCGATGTTCACGCCTTTGCCGTCAGGGTCCAGGGCATAGGCCACCACCTGGCCGACCGGGATTTTTCGGTAATACACCGGCGAGCCGATGTCCAGCGACCCGAGGTCCTGGGTGTGCAAGGTAAAGCGCTTGCCCGGCTCGCCATAGGTAATCGGTGGCGGGTTTTCCAGGCCTTTGAAGTTCTTCGAGCGGTTGTTCGCCTGGCCGATATCGGCGCCGATGTAGTCACCGGAGAGCAGGGTGTCGATGCCCGACACGCCGCCGGCACCGATTCGCGGGCGCACCACCCAGAACTGCGAGTCTTCGCGGGTGAAGCTTTCCGCTTGCTTGGCCAGTTTGATCGTGGCGTTGACACTCTTCTGGTCGTCGCTCAGTTCCACGTCCGAGACCTGCCCGATCACCACATTGCGGTATTTGACCTCGGTCTTGTTGGCGGTCAGGCCGCTGCCGGTCTTGAAGGTGACGGTGATGGTCGGGCCTTCCTGCATCATGCTGTGGACGACCAGGGAAATGCCCACCAGCACCGCGATGATCGGCACGATCCAGACCAGCGAAACGCTGAAACGGCGGGTCTTGATGGGGGCTTGGCCAGGGGCTTGCGGCCCGTCAGTGGCTTGCGACTTCATCCATGTCCTCCTCGGTGTGTGAGTTTTTATCCTGCTCGTTATCCCAGATCAGACGCGGGTCGAAACTCATCGCTGCCAGCATGGTGAACACCACCACCAGACCAAAAAACAGAATGCCCGGGCGCGGTTCGATATCGGCCAGGGCTTGAAACTTCACCAGTGAGGCCACCAGGGCCACCACGATCACATCAAGCATGGACCAGTAACCGATGACTTCGACGAAACGGTAGAGCTTCGAGCGTTCCTTGCGCGCCCACAGGCTGTCGCGCTGCACCGTGATCAGCAACAGCATCAGGGCGCCGAACTTGATGCCCGGCACTGCGATGCTGGCGATAAAAATGATCAGGGCAATGTCCCAGGCGCCGTGCTGCCAGAAATCCAGCACGCCGCTCATGATTGTGCTGTCAGCGCCGTTGCCGACCATTTTGGTGTTCATCACCGGCAACAGATTGGCCGGGACGTAAAACACCAAGGAGGTCAGCAGGTAGGCCCAGGTGCGGGTCAGCGAGTTGCTTTTGCGTCGATGCAACGGCGCGCCGCAGCGCTCACATTCGTGGGGATCCAGTGTCATGTCACAGGCCAGCCCGCAGCTGTGGCACAGGCACAGGTTGAGTTCGCTGGCGACCGGAGGCGTACTCATAAGGTGTCCCACAGATCACGGACATCGCGCCCGGCGATGCGGATCATCATCAGGCTGAGCACGGCCAGTGCAAACAGACCGATGCCGGGCAGCACATCCAGCAACCCGGCGAGTTTGATGACCGCGACCATCGCCCCCAGCAGGCAGACTTCGAGCATGCTCCAGGGCCGCAGGGTTTCCAGCCAGCGCATGCAGAACCTGAAACCGGGCGAGCGCCGGGAGGCGAGGGCATAGCTCAGCACCCAAATCAGCAGCAATAGCTGGAAAATCGGCGCGATGATCATCGCGATCGCCGCCACCATGGCAATGAACGTGATCGGCCCCAGGCTCAGGGCCAGCACCGAGTCCCAGAGGGTTGCGCTGTTTTTCAGGCCTTTGAGGCTGATGCTCATGACCGGGTAGAAATTGGCGAAAATCCACAACATCAACGCCGTCCAGGTCAACGCCAGGCGTTGTTCCACCGTCAGGCCGTTATAGCGCTGGAGCACACCGCCGCAGCGTGTGCACAGGGTTTTTTGATGTTTGACGAGCGTGATTTTTTCATACACGCAGTCGCAGTGCTCGCAGATGATCAGTTGGTCATTCGTAGCCATAGGCCGCACTCGCCAGGACGCAGGAAAGTCAGAGCACCTCCTCAATATAGAAGTGCCTTGCGATTGAGCAAATCGAAAGGCCTAAACAACTGATTGACCGCGTCTGATCGTTCCCACGCTCTGCGTGGGAATGCAGCCCGGGACGCTCTGCGTCCCATCGAGAGCCGAACGCGGAGCGTCCGAAGAGGCGTTCCCACGCAGAGCGTGGGAACGATCAACTCAGCCAAGCATTTCGCGCAGGCGATACCACAACATCCCAAGCGCCAGCAAAGGCGAGCGCAGCATCGGCCCACCCGGAAAAGTCATGTGCGGCACGGCGCTGAACACGTCGAAACCTCGGCTGTGCCCGGCATGAATCGCTTCGCCCAACAGCTTCGCGCACCAATGCGTCACGTTCAGCCCATGCCCGGAGTAACCCTGGGCGTATAACACGTTCGGGTGCTGACTCAAGCGTCCGACCTGCGGAAAACGATTCGCCGAGATGCCGATCCGGCCGCCCCATTGATAGTCAATGCGCACATCGCTCAGTTGCGGGAAGACCTTGAGCATCTGCGGGCGCATGTACGCCGTGATGTCGGCCGGATCGCGCCCGGAATAATGACAGGCGCCGCCGAACAGCAAGCGCCGGTCCGCCGAGAGCCGGTAGTAGTCCAGGCCGACTTTCTGGTCGCACAACGCCAGGTTCTGCGGGATCAATTGCGCGGCAACCTCAGCCGCCATCGGCTCGGTGGCGATGATGTAGCTGCCAGCCGGGAGCACCTTGCCGCTGAGTTTTGGTTCGAGTTCTTCCAAATGTGCATTGCAGGCCAGCACCAGGCTGCCGGCGCGCACCGTGCCACCGGCACACCGAACCTGCACGGTGCTGCCATGGATCAACTCCAGTACCGGGCTCTGTTCGAAGATTTGCACGCCAAGGGAGTGCGCCAGCTTTGCTTCGCCCAGCACCAGATTGAGCGGGTGCAAATGCCCCGAGCCCATGTCGACCAGACCACCGGCATAGACGCCTGAATCCACTATTTGCTGACGGATTTGCTCCGGCCCGACCAGACGGGTTTCATGGGCGTAACCTGAATCGGCCAGACTCTCCTGCTCCACCTTGAACGCCGCGAACTGCGCCTTGGTGTTGGCCAGCTCGCAGAACCCCCAGCGCAGGTCGCACTCAATCCCGTGTTCACGGATTCGATTGCCCACCAGTTCCACCGATTCGATCCCCGCACGCTCCAGATAGCGCACGCCGTCCTCACCGACGTAACGGGTGAAACCGCTGACGTCATGGCCGATGCCACGGATCAGTTGGCCGCCATTGCGTCCGCTGGCGCCCCAGCCGATGCGCCGGCCCTCCAGCAGAATCACCGAGAGCCCGCGCTGAGCCAGTTCGATCGCCGTGTTGACCCCGGTGAAACCGCCGCCGATCACGCAGACATCGGCCACAAGGTCCGAGGCCAGCGAGGGGTAGGGCGTCAGGCCATGCGCGGTGGCCGCGTAATAGGAATGTGCGTGTTCGTTATTCATTGGTTGGACTTCACTTTGCTCCAGGAACGGGTCATCAGTCGCATGATCGCCTGGGGCGGGGTGGTCGAAATGTAGAGTTTGTCGAGGACTGCCTGGGGTGGATACACCTCAGGGTTGTTCACCAGTTCAGCGTCCATGTATTGCTTGGCGGCCGGGTTCGGGTTGGCGTAGCCGACCGACGCGCTGACCTTGGCAATCACTTGCGGGTCCAGCAGGTAGTTGATGAAGGCGTGGGCTTCTTTCTGGTTGCCGGCATCGGCGGGAATCGCCAACAGGTCAAACCACAAGTTACTGCCTTCCTTCGGAATGGCGTAGGCGATGTTTACGCCGTTCTTGGCTTCCTTGGCCCGATTCGCGGCCTGGAACACGTCACCGGAATAGCCGAAGGCTACGCAGATATCGCCGTTGGCCAGGTCCGACACGTATTTGGACGAGTGGAAATAGGTGATGTAAGGCCGGATGCTCAACAGCTTGGCTTCGGCTTTTTTGTAGTCCTCTGGGTTCTCGCTGCGTGGGTCCATGCCCATGTAATTGAGAATCGCCGGGAACACTTCATCCGCCGAGTCCATCATCGACACGCCGCACTGGCTGAGTTTCTTGATGTTTTCCGGTTCGAACAGCACCTCCCAGGAATCGATGCGGTCGATGCCGAGCACTTGCTTGACCTTGTCGACGTTGTAGCCGATGCCGTTGGTGCCCCACAGGTACGGCACGGAATGCTCGTTACCCGGATCGTTTCTCTCCAGCAGCGCCAACAGTTTCGGGTCGAGGTTCTTGAAGTTGGGCAACTGCGCGCGGTCCAGTTTGAGGAACGCGCCGGCCTTCACCTGACGGGCGAGGAAGTGGTTGGACGGCACGACCACGTCATAGCCGGTGCGCCCGGCGAGCAATTTGCCCTCCAGGGTTTCGTTGGAATCGAAAACGTCGTAGATCACCTTGATCCCGGATGTGGCCTGGAAGTCGGCGAGGGTGGTTTCGCCGATGTAATCGGTCCAGTTGTAGACGCTGACGGTGGGCTGAGCCTGGGCAACGGCGCTGAACAACAACGTCAACGCGAGCGGAACCACGGATTTCAATAGACGCATATCGACACCTCTTATTGTTTTGTTTGTGATCGTTCCCACGCTCTGCGTGGGAATGCCTCAATGGACGCTCTGCGTCCGCTTTGGGACGCGGAGCGTCCCGGGCTGCATTCCCACGCGGAGCGTGGGAACGATCATGAA
Source organism: Pseudomonas sp. NPDC099000 (assembly GCF_044759925.1). Lineage (NCBI taxonomy): Bacteria > Pseudomonadati > Pseudomonadota > Gammaproteobacteria > Pseudomonadales > Pseudomonadaceae > Pseudomonas > Pseudomonas sp. NPDC099000. The sequence goes on along the minus strand of NZ_JBIWAF010000013.1, from coordinate 107,448 downwards.
GGGAGTTAAACGCTGAGCATCAGGAACTCACGCTCCCAGGAGCTGATCACCCGTTTGAAGTTCTCGTGTTCGGCACGCTTGACCGCCACGTAACCCCGCACGAATTTGTCGCCCAGATACCGCCCGATGGTTTCGCACTCTTCCATCTGCGTCAGCGCATCCTCGATGGTGATCGGCAGGCGCAGGTTGCGGCGCTCGTAGGCTCGACCCTGCACCGCAGCACTCGGCTCGATGCGTTCCACCATGCCCAGGTAACCGCACAACAGGCTGGCCGCGATCGCCAGGTACGGGTTGGCGTCAGCCCCCGGCAAGCGGTTTTCCACGCGCATCGAATCCGGCGTCGAGGTCGGCACACGCAGGCCGACGGTACGGTTTTCTTCGCCCCATTCGACGTTGACCGGGGCTGAGGTGTCCGGCAGGAAGCGGCGGAACGAGTTGACGTTGGGCGCGAACATCGGCAGCACTTTGGGGATGTACTTTTGCAGGCCGCCGATGTGGTGCAGGAACAGCTCGCTCATGGTGCCGTCGGCATTGGCGAAGATCGGCTGCCCGGTGGCGATGTCGACCACGCTCTGATGGATGTGCATGGCGCTGCCCGGCTCGTCACCGATTGGCTTGGCCATGAAGGTCGCCGCGACGTTGTGCTTGAGTGCTGCCTCACGCATGGTGCGCTTGAACACGGTGATCTGGTCGGCCAAGTCCAGCGCGTCGCCATGCCGGAAGTTGATCTCCATCTGCGCCGGGCCGTCTTCGTGGATCAGCGTGTCGAGGTCCAGGCCTTGCAGTTCGCACCAGTCGTAGACGTCTTCGAACAGCGGATCGAATTCGTTTGCGGCGTCGATGGAAAACGACTGACGACCACTTTCCGCACGGCCCGAACGACCCAGCGGCGCCTTGAGCGGCAAGTCCGGGTCTTCGCAGCGCTGGGTCAGGTAGAACTCCATTTCCGGCGCGACAATCGGCCGCCAGCCTTTGTCGGTGTACAGCTGCAGGACTTTCTTCAGCACGTTGCGCGGCGACAGTTCGATCGGGTTGCCGAACTTGTCGAAGGTGTCGTGGATCACGATAGCGGTCGGCTCGATGGCCCATGGAATCACATAGACCGCGTCCGCGACGGGTTTGCAGACCATGTCGATGTCGGCCGGGTCGAGCAGGTCGTAGTAGATGTCGTCGTCGACAAAGTCCCCGGTTACCGTTTGCAAAAGCACACTTTCCGGCAGGCGCATGCCTCGCTCATGCAGGAACTTGTTGGTGGGTGCAATTTTGCCGCGTGCAATGCCGGTCAAGTCACTGACCACACACTCGACTTCGGTAATCTTGTGATCTTTCAGCCACGTGAGGAGCTGATCGAAAGGGGCATTCATAAAGACCTCGTTATTGGTTTTTTTAACGCCGGGGAGGGCGGTTTCATCCACCACACACTTCCCCTGAGACGCGTTGACGACTATCTTGGGCGAGCCTTGCAGTTCCATCTATCCACTTTCAGCAGCACCAAAACGCACCAAACGAGTGCGTAAGGTCATTCATGTCAGCGTCCAGTCCGATCCAGGTTCAAGCGTTCAACACCGACGATGTCGCCGCGCAGATCCGCGCCACGCCGGGTTGGGTCCAGCATTATCAGCAGATGTCGCCGGGGCATTTCGCCGGGCGCGTGCGCTACCTGGACCTGCAAGGCGTGGAGATCTACGAAGAGCAGATGAACACCCGGGTCGAACAGAATTTCAGCGCGCCCCAGGGTTCGCTGGCGTTCTGTTTCGACCGCAGCGATAACGCGCTGTACGTGTTGAATGGTGAAAGCCGCAACATCTGGATCACCCCGGAGAACTACCAGGAAATCGCCGTGGTGTTCGGTCCGGAGTTCGTGCAGCGTCACGGTTTGAATGTCGCGCGGCTGGAAGGCTTGTTCATGTCGCCGCTGAACTCAGGGCAGAACGCATTGTTCAGTCGCTGGTTGAGCGGCACCTTGACCCGGCTCGCCGAAACGCTCGACCCACCCAGCAAAGAAGCGCTGACCCAGCAACTGCTCGAAGACTGCCTGTACATCCTCGACAACGCCTGCGTGTGCCTCGATCGTGGCGGCCTGCAACGCCGCACCGAAGAACGCGCGGTGATGAAACGCATCGGTGAATGGGCCGCCGATTTACCGGAAGAAACCCTCAACCTGCTGGAGCTTTCCCAGGTCGCCGGGGTTTCCTTGCGGCAGTTGCAGCATGCGTTCAAGGCCTTCACCGGGATGACGCCGACCCATTGGCTGCGCCTGCGCCGACTCAACAGCGCACGCCGCGAATTACTCGCGCGAACGCCGAATGACACCACCGTTGCCGAAGTGGCGATGAATTGGTCGTTCTGGCATTTGGGGCGGTTTTCCAGCAGTTACCGAGCGTTGTTCAAGGAACTGCCGAGTGAAACGCTCAAACGCAATAATCCGTGCAGATCGCACTATTAAAAGAGCCGGTTATTGCGAACTTGAAATTGTTGTACGCAGCAATGATCTCGAAGGTATCCGCTATACGTCCGACGACGGTGATGTAGCGTCTGCCGTGACGGAAATCATCGAACTGATGAAGGTCGATATCAAACGCCAGCAGAGCGCGACCCAAGCGCTGAAAGATCGCCTGTCCAACTTCAAGATCGAATTGTCGGGCGGCGAGTTGTCTGGCGGTAAGCGCGTCTTTGGTTTGTACCACCTGTCGGGTGAAACGAGGCTGCGATCTTATGACTTTGCCGTTGCATTGCTCTGGTTCTTGTTCAGACCGTCGACGCAGGTTTGGCCAGTTCAATACCCGCCGCACCCAATCGCTTGAGGATTTCAAACAGCAAATCGCTTTTGGTCGTGCCGACGATTCTTGGGCTGCTGACGTAACCGGTAACCGTCAACGTGATGCCTTCGGGGCTCAGTTTGCTGAACCGAACGAAGGGCGCTGGTTTATCGAGGATGGTCTCGTGCTCGGCGTAGGTGGTGTACAGCAGGTTTTGTACCTGCTCGGGATCGATGTCCAGCGGGAACATCAGCTCCAGTGTCGCCACCCCTTGTGCGCTGCCGCCGAGGGTGACGTTGCGCAGGTTTTGCGAAATCAGTTGTGAGTTGGGCACGATGACGATCGAGCGGTCACTGAGTTGTATTTCGGTGGCCCTGACGTTGATGCGACGGATGTCGCCTTCGACGCCGCTGATGCTGATCAGGTCGCCGACCTTGACCGGGCGCTCGGTCAGGAGAATCAGCCCGGAGACGAAGTTCTTGACGATTTCCTGCAAGCCGAAACCGATCCCCACCGACAAGGCGCTGACTATCCACGCCAGGTTGGTCCACTGGATGCCCAGGGATGACAACGTCAGCAGAATCACCAGGGCGTAGCCAATGTTGGCGAACAGTGTGCTGAGCGAGGCACACATGCCGGGGTCCATGTCGGTTTTCGGCAGAAACTCGTTATCCAGCCATCGGCGCAATGAGCGAATCAGGTAAATGCCGATAAACAGGGCCAACAGCGCATTCAACAAGTGGCCCGGAATGATGTTCAGTTTGCGCAGGCCGTCGCCGCCGAGGATGGCGAACGTCTGAGTGAACAATTGCCCCAGCGTTGTGCCGACGCCACCGACAAACAGTGAGATGACGGCGAGCAGCAATAAACCGGCGCGACCGACTCCGGACAGAATGATCGACACTTGCTCAAGGCGCACATCGCTGATCCCGAGCAATTGTTTGAGCGCTTTTCCGCTGGGACTCTTGGGTGAAAACAGGTACTCACAGCTGTCTTTAAACAATTCAATCAGCAAGTAGAAGCCCGACAGGATGATAAATCCCCAGACCAGTTGGTACGTGATGAATCGCGCCAGGGAGATATAGCCAATCAGCAGCGCAAACATTGCTACAACAACGGAGATACCGGCGAACGAGTAAATCAGGCCGGCGAGGGTGGTACTCGATTCGGGCGCCTCACCGGTGGCCGCAACGGCTCTTCGGACTTTGCTGGCACGCCGGAACAACGCACCGATTATCAGCGTGACCACCAGCGCGATAAAACCACGGCCAAAGAGAATGGCGGGTGGGCTCATGCCGGTGAGGTTGGTGATTTGCGCCAGGCCTACCAGTATCAGCAGCGTGACGGCCAGTATTCTGGGAAAGGGCTGGATCGCCAGTGCCACGGGATCGGCGATCGCCGGTAGCCGCCAGGAGGGATGTTGGGTCGACAGCATCGCCCGGCTCAGACCGGTAATCAGGATGCAGACATAGATGACTTTCTCGAATTCATCGGCAAAGTTCTGAATCAGGGGCGTCAACGGTAATTGCCGGGTGAGCGCATAAAACAGCAGTTGCATCGCAAAAGCGGTGGTCAGCACCGTGGCCACGACTGAGGCCAGTGCGAGCGAGCTTCGACGCAAACGTCCTTCCGGCATTCGATGAATACACACCCAGGTCAGCCCGCGCTCCGCGATTCTTCTGCCCCAGGACCAAATCCCCAGGGCCAGCACGATCAGTGCGGCGGTGAACAGGCGCTCGCCGGGTTGCCAGGCGGCCTTGATTGCGCTGGAAGCCTGCTGGATGAAATCGTTCAGCCGCTGGCGGTCCTCCCTCACCGGATTGAACAACGGCGCCCAGAACCCCGGCCCCAGAATACTGCCGCTGCGCAGCGTGACTTCGGTTTCCAGCAGGCTGCGGCGAATGCCGGCGATTTGAATGATGAGACCGGCTGCATTGTTTCTCAGCGCCGTCAGGGTTTTCAAATTGGAATCGACTTTGGTCTTTTGCTCGGAGAGATAGGCTCGTTGCGTCGCAATATCCGACTCCTCGGACGCGACATCCTCTTGCGATACCGGGCCCAATACATCCAATTGCGCTTGCAGTTGCTTCTGCTCGGGCAGCAGGGAGGACTGCAGGCTGTCCACGTCATTGATAAACAACTGAACGGAATCTTGCAGGCCGACCATCTGGGTCAGGTTATTGGCCAGCGAAATCTGTTGCTTGATTCGGTCAAGGCGGATTTGCAGTTCCTGCAGATCACTCTGGGAGATTGCAATGGACGGAGTGCTTGATACCGCGGTTGGCGGTGTCGGCAAGTCGGCGGCCGATAGCACTCCGCTGCTCGCACCGAGCAGAGTGAGTGCGATCACAAACATTAACTTCAGAGTATTTCGCATAGGCGTGTTCGACTCGTTGGTCAGTCATTCAGCCTGTGGGATTGCCTCACTTGACCAGCTCGATTTCACCAGGCCGCCACGCTTTGGTGAAGAACGGTTCAAGTGGACCGTAGAGGCGCAGAATCGTGAACCAACCCCGGTCGGGGGTGGTCTGGACCCAGTTGCCGGCCTTGGCGTCGGCTGGTTTGGAAGGGCCGAAGTAAATGGTTGTCGAGCCATCGGCATTCTCGACGGCGGCGGGTGAAGGGTAGGTCTGGCTGCCTGCGCGCGGGTAGCGCTGGGGGGTCTGGAGCATGGAGCGCGTCTGATTGTCGTAGAGAGTGAAGGACCAGAAGTTGGCCACCGGGATCTTGGGCGGCAGGGTTACCTTGTAGGTCTTGGCACCATCGAACGCGTTTTTGTCGGCATCGGAAAACCCCATCAGGTACTGCGAGCCCACATTCGGCAGGCGCATGATCATGCCGGGCGAATCCATGGTGTAGCCGTAATAGAAGGCCGCACGGGAATCGAGCGTCCGCGCTCCGGTTGGCGGTAACGCCTTGAACTTGCCTTCCGGCGTGACCATTGGCGGCGGTGTTTCGAAGTCGAAACCACCTTGCCAGAGCATGTTGGCCCACATCGAGCCGGGATAAAAGGCCCAACCGGGATACTCGGCGGCGCGCCAGTTCAGCGCCCGTCCTGCTGCATTACCCACGGCCGCGGCATCGGTGAGGATCTTTGTCATCCGTTCGTCCGGCTTGAACGGCTTGCCCTTCACGATGCCGATGGCCGCCAGTTGGCCGAGCAGCTCCGCGGAGAATGAGGTGGCTGGCTCCAGTTGCACAAGTTTGTCGAGTGTCTCGAAAAACGAGAAGTCGTTTGGGGGGATAGTGTTGAAGGATTTGCTACTGCCCTCCACGAACTTCGTCGGTGGAACTGCCGGGGTGCGCTCCAACCTGACCTGACCTGCGAGTGCGGTGGCGATGCTGGTGCCATAGCCGCCCGATACATAGGGGTAGATCTTCAGCTTTTCCTTGATCAGGTCGACAGCGGGTTTGGGATCATTGTTCTCCATAAACGCACGCACGGCGTAAAGCACGTGATTGGTTTTCGAGCGGCTGACGAAAAAACCGCCATCGGGAACAGGACCGTCGTAGCCCGGCGGCAAGATCAGGTATTTTCCGCCTTCACCTCGATCAGGACCGGGCGCGCCGATATCGATAACCCAGCCGAACCACATGTCATTGAGCGTGCCGAGGGATTTCGGTGGCACCTCGACCACCAACGGTCCTTTCGACAGATCCAGAACGGCGAGTGAATAAATGGTATCCGCGTTGGCAGTAAGAAACAGCGAATTGGAATCCATCAAGTCGGAGAAGATGACTACCGAATTGTCCTCGGCTCCGATGCTGTGAAAACCCTCGCGAATCGCATAAGCCGACGCCCCCGAGTAGCTGTTCATGAACGCGTCGACACCGCGTGTGAAATCCAGCGTGTCATACACAGCCTGTGCGGTTTTTTCGCTCGGCGCGCCATCCTTGAATTCCAGCGCACCGATTCGTGTTTCGACGCGATCCGGCGTACTCAATCCCGGGGGGATTTGCGTCGCCGCCTGCGCTGTGGGCAGCATCAGCGTGAAAAAGGACGTCATAAAGGCGAAGGGTTTGAGCAGGTGCGCCATGTTGTTCTCCCGGGAAGATGTCTGATTCATTGACGACTCAAACTGAGGAAGGGCGTGGCGCAAGGGGATGTTCAAAGAGTTAGGCAAGCTGCATACCTGGCTCCAGGGAAATCTCCAGGGGGCGTTGAAATCAGTACGCCTGGATGACCCTTTACAGATATTGCGCACAGTTGATGGAGCATGATGAAGTGCTCGATCCGTTCTTCCGGCAAATCCAAGCATAGGTGCACATTCGCTATCGCTCCAGCGACCGGCCGCTTTTGACTAAATGTAATCAGGAAGAATGGTTTTGTTTCAAATGTACTGAGCCATACCCCCCGTGAGTGGGGGGGTGTAAGACGCGCTTCAACGGCCTCTAATGCTGTCATCTGTCCGGTAAAACCCTGATTGGCCGCCTGATTGCGGTTATGACAGTGCGCAAATGGACAATGTCGAATCCTCAGCAATACTTCACTTCGCCATAAGAAACCGGTTGCGCTGTTACCTGTTCGAAAGTGATTAACATCATTTGAGAGGGACATCATGCAGTCGAATAAAAGTGCATTGTCTGTTTCAGTTCTTGGATTGTTCTGTCTCTTTGCCAGCGAACGCAGTGTCTGCGGCGGACTGATGTTGTATGAAATCGCAACGGACAATGCGGGTCTGGCCAATGCCGGCGCCGCAGCCAGGGCGCAAGGCCCTTCGACCATTGCCAGCAACCCTGCAGGTTTGAGCTATCTAAGCGGCACTCAGATCACGGCCGGTGCGCAGATTCTCTTCGGCGATCTCTCCTTTGAACGGGACGGTGACACCAACACCCCGGGCACCGGGAGCGGGAATGTGCTCGACCCCATACCCGGCACCAGTTTTTTTATCAGCCATCAACTGGATGACCAGTGGTCCGTCGGTTTCGGCTCCTATGGCGATTTCGGCCTCGCGGAGAACTACGACAATGACTGGTCCGGGCGTTATTTCGTGCAGAACGCGAGCATCGCCGGTTTGTCACTGGTGCCCAGCGTGGCGTATCGCTTCAACGAGCAATGGTCGGTCGGCCTCGGCGTCAAAGCCATGTACGGCATGCTGAAATCCGAGGCGGCGATCAATCAGGCGCCGCTCGGGCTGACGGATCGTGTGGACGGTCAATACAAATACAAGGACAGCGATTGGGGTTACGGCGCCAACGTCGGCGTGATCTATGCGCCACAACCGGGGACCCGAATCGGTCTGGCCTACACCAGCCAGGTTGACCTGGACTTCGAGGACGGCCTGGATATCAAGAACAGTGACCCGCTGGTCAGTCGGCTGGACGGTACCAACCTCGGGATCGATCTGAAAGTGCCGCAAACCGCCACCCTCAGCCTATACCAGCAACTGGACTCGCAATGGGCGTTTCTGGCCTCGGTCAATTGGCAGGACTGGTCGAAATTTGGCGAAGTCGAGATCGACGTCGACACCAATGCCGGTGGCGCGCGGGCGACCACCATCGACGCGCATTACAAAGACACTTATCAAGTGGCACTGGGCGCGCAATACCAGATGAATCCGGACTTGCTCTGGGACTTTGGTGTCGCTTACGACACGTCCGCGGTGTCCGACGGCAACCGCACGTTGACGGTGCCCATGGGCGCTGCCTGGCGCTTCGCCGCCGGCCTGACGTATTCGCTGAACAAAGAGACCGACCTGAACTTCAGTTGGGTCACCGTCTGGATGGGCGACATGTCTATCGATCAGACCAAATCCCTGTCCGGCAGTCGTGTGTCCGGTGAGTTCGACAACGCCTGGATTCAGGCCCTGTCGGCCAACATGACCTGGCGTTACTGATCAACCCCAAGGAGTACCGACACATGAACTTTTCTAACAAGTGGATCGTTGGTACAGCACTGAGCAGCCTGTTACTGACGGGTTGCAGCAGATCACGGCGAATGACTTCAAGGCGGCGATCAAGGCCATGACCAGCGACCTGCAGGTGCTGCTGAAGTAGGTCTGTGCATATTTCGTCTTTAACAGCGCCCAACCGGGCAGTAAGAAGACGCGCTGGATGGAGTTCGAACATGAACAAGCACATTGAACTGCCTTTGCTTTCGCTGATGGCGTTGAGTTTATCCGTCAACAGTTACGCAGACAGTCAGGCCGAGTTGGCCAAGCAGGCACTGAACCCGGTCGCGGCGCTGTACAGCTTGCCGATCCAGTACAACTGGAACCAGAAAATGGGGCCTTCCGGCGAAGGCATCCAGAGCGTGACCAATATCCAGCCGGTTTTACCTTTCTCGCTCAACGAGGACTGGAACCTGATCTCGCGCACGATCCTGCCGATCATCGATCAGCACGGTCTGGCGCCGGGCGGTATCGCTGATAAAAACGGAGTAGGGGACACTTCGCAGAGTTTCTTTTTCTCACCGAAAAAGCCCACCGAGGACGGCTGGATCTGGGGCGTGGGGCCCGCACTGCTGTTGCCGACCGGCAGCGACGAGTTGCTCAGCAGCGAACAATGGGGACTGGGCCCGACAGCCGTGGCGCTGAAGCAGGAACATGGTTGGACCACGGGCATTCTCGCCAATCACATCTGGTCGCTGGACAACAGCCCGGCCAACGACAAGGAGAAAGTGAATCAAACGTTTATGCAACCCTTCCTGGTGTTCACCACAACGACTTACACCAGTTTTGGCATTAATACCGAATCCACCTACGACTGGGAGGCCAAGGAGTGGAACGTGCCGATCAACCTGTTTGTGACGCAGCTCTTCAAGGTCGGCAAGCAACCCATGAGCCTGCAGATCGGGCCGCGCTATTGGGCAGACAGTCCCGAAGATGGCGCCCATGGCTGGGGTTTTCGCGTGGCATACACGCTACTCTTTCCTAAATGATCAATCGGGTATCACGGGAAGCCTTTCCTAAATGATCAATCGGGTATCACGGGAAGCACGTGATTTGATGTTTTGCCCCCCCCATTGGGGATGGGGAGCGCTGGAGGTGATCTACACTTTTTGTTGCTCAACCAAGTGGAGCGACCCTGTGGGAGGTCACATGAACACGCTGTCATCCATTAGTCTGTGCGTCCTGTTGTCAGTTTCATGTACCCCGTGCTGGGCCGAAACGGTCGTGGCGATGCAGGGGCAGACGTCGCAACAAACCCAACTCGACATTGACGATTGCCATGACGTAGCGCTCAGCCAGGGCACTCCGCCGGCGCCTGCTACGGGAACAACCGTGGCGGAACAGCCCGGGCGTCAGCATGACGAGTTTTATGAGGGAGGCGATGACACCTCGAAGACGGCATTTATAAGCTGCCTGCAAGGGAAGGATTATCAGGTCAACCCTTAAGGGCGGGATCAGGCATACAACTTGCGGGTCTGCACCTGCCTGAAGAGCAACATCCACAGAGAGCAATTGCTGGGTGATCTACACTTCTAATTGCTGAATCAAGCCCGTCATCAGCCGTCAGCGTTTTACCCAGCCTGTGTTCTGCAGAGTGACGAGCTGCGTTGGAGGTCATTATGAGCAAGGTGTCATCCATCAGCCTGAGCATCGCATTGACGGTTGCCTGTACCCAGGGTTGGGCTACAACGGTCGTTCCGATGAAAGGGCAGAGTTCGCAACAGACACAGCTGGATATCAATGAATGCAATAGCATCGCGGCCAGCCAGGCTGCGTCGACGACGGCTCCCTCCGGAGGGCGGCTGAAAGGTGCAGCCGTAGGGGCCGCCGCCGGAGCGGCCGGGGCCCAAGTGCGTGGGAATCAGCGTGACGAGGCTTATGATCGCGTCGATGACGACGTGAAGCAGGACTATCGGCAGAATCGCGCCAAAGAGACCGCTGCGGCGGGGGCGGTGGTGGGCGGTTCGCGTCAGCGTCAGGAGCGTCGGGCACAAGAAAAAACCAGCGCTGCGACCACCTCTACGGCGTACACCAGTTGCCTGCAAGGCAAGGGCTATCAGGTTAATCCCTGAGCTTTTTGCGGCCGTTGCTCGAGCAGATAAACCATCAGGCAGGCATACAACGTGACGGCGAGGAACAACCCCATGCGCACCGCAAACGCGGTGTACACGTCCTTGCCGGCGATGCTGTCCTGAACCGACTGGCCCAACAGGATAATCAGCGTGATCAGGGTGTTGAGCCAGAACCCCGGAGTGAACCGGGTCGGGCTCAGGGCGTAGAGCTTGCGCGCCAGTACCAGGCCGAACAGCAGCATCCACAAATAGAACATCCACAGGTGCACAAACAGGCTGAGGGCGCTCCAGAACAGGATCGCCAGCAGACCGGCAAGCAAGGTCGACCCGACGAGTTCACGGCCGGCGGTGTGGGCGTTGGTCGTGGAGCTTTGCTGACCCAGGCTGACGGCCTTGAGGATAATCGGCAGGTAACCGGCCGGGTCGATCAATCCCAGCAGGAACGTCGGCAACACGATCAGGGTTGCACGCAGCGCCACCCGACTGACTTCTTCGGCGGGCAGGGTGGGGGCGGGGGGCGGCGAAGGGGCATTCGGCGGATCCGGGAATAACCCATGACTGAGCGCCACGACCGCAACGGCGAGCAGCAAACCCTTGACCAGGGCACCGATGACCATCGCCGCCAGATCGAATTCGGCGACGCCGGCCGAGGAAATCATCGTCAGGCCAATCACCAGAAAGGTCACGATCAGGGCATTGCCACCGCGCAGACCGAAGCGAAACACCAGGAACAGACTCAAGCCGACCAGCAGCACGCCGCTGACGGGGTAATAACGCAGGATCGGGATCAACAACAGGCCGAGGCTCGTGGTCAACATCGCGGCCAGTGCGAGCACCACGGCCGCCTTGAACGGCAACGGACGATTGATCGAAGCCAGCAGGATCAGGCACAGCACCGGCGCAAGAAAGGGGATCGGCAATCCCAGGCCGAAGCTCGCGGCAAGGCACAGCGCCGTGCCAGTAGCCAGGCGCAATGCGCGCTGTTCCCGGGGCGTGCGTTTAGTAGGCATAGCTCAACCAGCTCATGAAACCCACAAACAGCCGACCCAGCGGGTTCAGCGGATTGCCTTGAGTGGGGAAAGCCATGATTTCGGCCTGCCCGCCCGCACGGATGGCGCGGCTTTCACGCAAGGTTTTTCGGGCGTCCTCGGAGAACTCGATGATCACCGGAAAACGCTGGGCCGGTCGCAGCCAGTCGCGGCTGTTTTGCACACCAGGCAAGGTGCCAGGGGCGGGTGTCTGGCCGACACTTACCCCATAACCGAGACTGCGCACGCGTCCGTCGAACACTTCACCCGGGAGTGCATCCAGAACGATCGCCACTGGCGTATCAACTTTCACCAGACCGAGGTTGTTTTCGGTCATGTCCGCGCTGATCCATACATCGTGGATGGCAATCAGGGTCATGACCGGCCCACCGGCCGCAGCAAACTGCCCGGCGTCGGTGCGCAGGTCGGTGATCAGCCCCGCCGAACGGGCGCGGATCTGCGTGTTGGACAGGTCCAGCTCGGCTTTCGACAGCGCCGTGGCGGCGCTACGCAGCAGGGCGTTGTCTTCCTCGCTGCCGCCTTCTTGCTCGCGGGCTCGTTGCACTTCGGCGCGGGCGGCCGCAACCTGGCTGACCGCCTGTTCACGATTGGCGCGAGACACTTCGAGCAGACGTACGGAAATGGTGCCGGGGTCTTCGCGGTACAAACCTTCCAAGCGTTGATTGTCCTGCCGCGCCTTGAGTTCGTTGGCCTGGGCCGCGCGCAAGTTGGCTTGCGCCGAGGCGATACCTGCGGTGCTGGCGCCGATCTGCCGACGTGTCGATTCAAGGTCGGCGCGGGCGCGGTCGACGGCGATCTGATACGGCTGTGGGTCCACTTCGAACAGCACATCGCCGGCCTTGACGTCCTGATTGTTGCGCACGTTGACGCGGATCACCCGGCCGGCGACCTCCGAGGCAACCGGAATGACAAAGGCACCTACTCGCGCTTGTTGCGTATAGGGCGTGAAACGGTCGGCCGCCAGGTACCACGCCAGGCTCAGGAGGATCAGGAGCAGCACCCATTTGATGCCTTTTTTCGCCGGGTCGGCGGCAGGTTCTGGAGGCTTGGGTGCGGGCTGCGCAGCTTCACTCATGGTTATTTACCTTGTAGGGCACAGGGGCGGCGGGCTCGCTCAGCAGGTCGCCCCAGTCGGTGCGTTTTTCCATCTGCTGGCGGGTGGCTTGATCGACTTTGGGCTGGGCGCTGTACCAACCGCCGCCCAGGGATTTGTACAGGGCAATCAGATTGCTCACGGCGTTGCTGCGGGCGACCAGGTAATTGTCCTGCTGTTCGAGCAGTGCGCGCTGGGCATCCAGCACGCGCTGAAAGTCCGAGTAACCTTCGCGGTACTGCGCGCTGGCCAGCACCAGCGAGCGTTTGGCGGCCACTTCGGCCTCGCTCAGGATGCGTTCGCGCTCCAGCGATTTGATCAAGCCAGTGGCGGAATCGTCAGCCTCGCGCGCGGCCTGGCGGACTTTGTCGCGATACGTCTCGATCAGTTGTTGCAACCGCGCATCCTGGACGCGCACGTTGTTGCTGATCTGACCATGGTCGAACAGGTTCCAGCGCAGGCTGGGGCCGCCGATCAGGTCCAGGCTTCTGGACGTACCGTTGAGCGTGTCGGCTGACCAGACGATACTGCCCAGCAAGGTCAGCGACGGATAAAAATCACTTTCGGCCACGCCAATCAATGCCGACTGGGCGGCGACATTCAGCTCGGCGGCGCGCACGTCGGGTCGACGCAGCAACAGATTGGCCGGTACATCCTGAAGCACGGCGCGATCGACCAGCGGGATCAATCCTTCGTTTTCCACCAGATGCGGTAACGCGCCAGGCGGTTGCCCGATCAGCACGGCCAAGGCATTACGCGTTCGTTGCAACTGGTCTTCGAGGGTAGGGATGGTGCTCAGCGTGCCGAGGTATTGAGTTTTGGCCTGTTGCAGGTCGAGTTCGGCTTGCTGGCCGCTGTTGAACAGTTTTTCGGTGATCTCGAAATTGCGTTTTTGCTGTTTGGCGTTTTCCCGGGCAACACGCAACCGCGCCTCGGTGGTGCGCAACGAGAAGTAAGTGTCCGCGACCTGGGCACGCAGCAATACCAACACGTCTTCATAGTTGGCCTGGGCCGCAAAATAACTGGCGTCGGACGATTCGATGGCTCGACTGAAACGCCCCCAGAAATCCAGCTCCCAGCCAATGTCAAACCCGGCGCTGTATTGCCAGAAATGGCTGTCCTGAGGATTGGTGCCACCGGATTGCCGGCGGTTGAAATACAAACTGTCGGCGCTGGCCTGCTGCAGTTGCGGGTACAGTCCGCTTTGCGCAATGCCCAATTGGGCACGGGCTTCCATCACGCGCAGGCCGGCGATTTTCAGGCTGGCGTTATGGGCATCGGACGCGGCGATCAGTTGATTAAGCAGCGGATCGTTGAAGACTTGCCACCACTGGCGAATATCCGGGTGCGTCCCGCGTTGGCTGGCGTACTCAAGGGCGGCGGTGTTCCAGTGTTCAACCCAGGCTTCGCCCGGCGGCTGGAAATCCGGCCCAAGCCGCACACAGCCACTCAGGCCAAGTACGCCGAGCAAGAGCAAGTGGGTTGGCAGTCTCGGCAAGGAACGGCCTCGATGCATTGCATATCATCCAACCAGGAAAGGTCACTGGAGCATAGCCGTCCAAATGAACAACTGGCTGCTAAGCTTCTCAAGCACCCTCAAATCTTCTGCGACCACTTATAGGCAGGACACTCATGAGTAGCCCCCAAGGTTATGCTGAACCCCATTCCGCTGGCTGGCGCTTCAAATTGGGCATCGCCATTATCTGCGTCATGCTGGGCTCGTGGCTGATGGTGCCCATCGCCGCAGCGCTCGACATTCCAGGCTCAAGAATCGCCGCGCTGACCGGCGTGTTGTTCATCAGTAATAAAGTCCTGCTGATCCTCGTCATTGCGGTCATGGGCAAATCCGGGTTCCAGCAGTTGAAAAGCAAGCTGTTCGGTTATGTCTCCGGGCTAGCGCCGTCTATGGATGCCGAAGTGGGGCCGATTCGGCATCGGATCGGTATCGTGATGTTTTGTCTGCCGCTGATCTCGGCCTTTCTTGAACCCTACGTCGACACGTTTTGGCCGGGGTTCAGACCTAACCTGTGGCAGTTGCAGGTGCTGGGCGACGCCATGCTGATCGGCAGCTTTTTTGTGCTGGGGGGCAATTTCTGGGAGAAGGTGCGGGCGTTGTTTATCCGCACTGCTAAGGTCGTCAATCCAGAGGCGGCGTGAGGCGCGCCTGTTACCGCGAAATGATCCCGTGATCGATCGCGTATTTGACCAGCGCTGCGGGTTTGTCGATGTTGAGTTTGCGGCGGATGCTCAGCCGATGGGTTTCCACCGTCCGCACGCTGATATCGAGCTCGCGCGCCATTTCCTTGTTATTCAAGCCCTGAGCCATTTTGTACAACACCTGGCTTTCGCGGGGTGTCAGCTCGTTGTCGGTGCTTTTGTCGGCAATCAGCCGCTGGGCGATTTCAGCGCTGTAGAACGTGCCGCCACTGACGATGGCTTCGATGGCCGCAATGATTTCCCGCGACGGTGAGTTCTTCAGCACGTAGCCGCTGGCGCCGGCGCGAACCGATTCACTCACGTATTCATAATTGTCGTACATGCTCAGCATCAACACCTTCAGCGACGGGTACTGGCTGCGCAGCACACGGGTCAACTCTAGCCCGTTCATGTCGCGCAGGCTGATGTCGACCAGCAACAAGTCTGGCTGGCAGCGCCCGACCATCTCGATGGCCTGCGCGCCACTCTCGGCTTCGCCCACCACTTCCAGGGGCGCCATGACCGCAAGCAGCGCTTTGATCCCGTCGCGGACCAGGGAGTGATCGTCGACCAGGGCGACGCGGATCGGGTAGGGCAGGTTCATCGCGGGTATTCACTCTTGTTGTAATGGGGTGGTTCAGCGTTTTGCGCCGGGCATTTTCATTGGCAGCAGCACGTCCAGCTCACTTCTTCCAGGCATCGATATCAGGTCGAACCGTCCGCCAAAATGTTCGACACGCTCACGGATATTACGCAGGCCAATACCCGCGTGGCGACGTTCGACCTGGGCCACGTTGAAACCGATACCATCGTCGACCACGGTCAGCCGCACGGACTCATCCGAGCCGTGCAGGGTAATCGAAACGTTTTTAGCCTGTGCGTGGCGTTCGATGTTGGTCAGGCCTTCTTGCACAATCCGAAACAGCGAGACCGCTGCGCCGTCGACCAGGTCACAGTCGAATTCATTGTCGTCGTAAGTCACGGTGAGACCGCTGCGCTGCTCGAATTCCGCGGCGAGCTGGCCGATCGCCGCAGGTAGGCCCAAGGTGTCGAGCAGCGACGAGCGCAGGTCGTGGGAGAGGCTGCGAACTTCGCCAATCGCGTCGCCGAGGCGCGCCGTGGCGTCTTTTAGTGTGTTTAAACCCTTGTCTTGTCCCTGGTCATTCTCCAGCAGCAGACTGGCCAGTTCGAACTGAAACTTGATGGAGACGAGCAGTTGACTGATGCCGTCGTGCAGCTCCCGGGAAACCCGTGACCGCTCTTCTTCCTGCAAGCTGACGATCCGCTGGGTCAGGCGCTGGAGCTTTTTGTCCGCCAGTCGATGTTCGCTGACGTTGAGTGTCATGCCGCTGGCGAAAACAAACAGCACGGCCACAAGGGCCACCGCGGCAATCGCCAGCATGGTCTTGCGGATGCCTTGGGCCACTTCATCACGGGCCTGTTGGGTGGCACGCTCAACGTCTTCCAGGTAGATGCCGGTGCCGAGCATCCAGCCCCAACGGTCCAGCATCACCACGTAAGCAAGCTTATCCGTCACCTGACCGGAGGAGGGCTTGTTCCAGGCGTAGCGCTGAAAACCTTCGCCGGACTGCGCACTTTTGAGCAGCGCCTGAATCACCGGCAAACCGTGCGGATCTTTCATGTCCCAGAGGTACTTGCCCACCAGTTCCGACTGGCGCGCATGCATCAGGCTGCGACCCTCGCGGTCGTAGACGAAGAAGTAGCCATTGATGCCAAAGCTGAGCTTGCGCAGTTCTTCCAGCACTTGTTGCTGGGCGTGCTCGTCACCGTGGCCGTCGTCGTACAGCGGTGCGATCAGGCTTTGCGCCATTTCCACGTAGTTTTTAAGCTCGGCGCGCTTGCTCGCCAGAATGCTGTCTTCGATCAGTTGCGCCTGTTGATCGCCGAGTTGGCGATTCAGGGAAATCACCAGCGCGCAGATCACGGCGATCGCCAATACCAGCGGCAGAATCCCGAGCGCGACGATTTTGTGTTTGAGCTGCATCTTGGCTCCTGACCGGACCGAGGGAAGTCGATGGCCCGGCATCATATGCCAAAGATACGCGCGTCCAGTAGCGGTGCTGGACGGGATGACCTGCAGTTTTCTGGGCGACACTGAATGGTAGGAGCCGGCTTGCTGGCGATAGCGGCGGGACTGATACACCGCGCCGCCTGGATCGCCAGCAAGCCGGCTCCTACAGATTGTGTGCGCCTACGTAGAACTACGTAGAAGCCACGTACGTAGTAACGCGGATTTATTTGTAGACGGCATGCGGGGATATTGGGCCAGCTCCGCACCGCGGACACAATTATAAAAATTACCGCCGCAGTCCACTGGCTGTCGGCAGGAGACACGCTATGCCCCGTCTGGCTAAACACCTCGCCTGGTTTGCCGTGGCTGTCCTGGGAGCGTTTGCGCTAAGTGTCGTGGCCTTGCGCCGCGGCGAAGCGATCAATGCCCTGTGGATCGTAGTCGCAGCAGTCGCTATCTACCTTGTCGCATACCGCTACTACAGCCTGTTCATCGCCACCAAGGTGATGCAACTCGACCCCAATCGTGCCACGCCCGCCGTCATCAATAATGATGGCCTGGACTACGTGCCGACCAACAAACACGTACTTTTCGGTCACCACTTCGCGGCCATCGCCGGCGCGGGTCCGCTGGTCGGTCCAGTATTGGCGGCGCAGATGGGCTATCTGCCCGGTACGCTGTGGCTGATTGCCGGCGTGGTGCTGGCCGGTGCGGTGCAGGACTTCATGGTCCTGTTCATGTCCACCCGCCGCAACGGCCGCTCGCTGGGCGACATGGTCCGTGAGGAAATGGGCCGCATCCCTGGCACCATTGCGCTGTTCGGCTGCTTCCTGATCATGATCATCATCCTCGCGGTGCTGGCGTTGATCGTCGTGAAAGCCCTGGCCGAAAGCCCATGGGGGATGTTCACGGTGATGGCAACCATCCCGATCGCGATGTTCATGGGCATTTACATGCGCTACATCCGCCCGGGCCGCATTGGTGAAATCTCCATTGTCGGTGTGCTGTTGCTACTGGGTTCGATCTGGCTCGGTGGGCAGATTGCCGCTGATCCGGTCTGGGCCAAAGCCTTTACCTTCAGTGGCGTGCAGATTACCTGGATGTTGATCGGCTACGGTTTTGTCGCGGCAGTATTACCGGTGTGGCTGATTCTGGCCCCGCGTGATTACCTGTCGACCTTCCTCAAGATCGGCACCATCGTGGCGCTGGCGATCGGCATCCTGATCACCATGCCCGACCTGAAAATGCCGGCACTGACCCAGTTCATCGACGGCACCGGGCCGGTATGGAAAGGCGGGTTGTTCCCGTTCCTGTTCATCACCATCGCCTGTGGCGCGGTCTCGGGTTTCCATGCGCTGATTGCGTCCGGCACCACGCCGAAACTGTTGGCCAGTGAAGGCCATGCCCGTTACATCGGTTACGGCGGCATGCTGATGGAATCCTTCGTCGCCATCATGGCGATGGTCGCGGCTTCGGTGATTGAGCCTGGCGTGTACTTCGCCATGAACAGCCCGGCGGCGCTGGTTGGCTCCGATGCTGTTTCGGTTGCTCAGACCGTCAGCAGCTGGGGTTTTGCAATCACCCCGGAAGCGCTGCAAGCGGTGGCCAAGGACATCGGTGAAACCACGATCCTGGCCCGTGCCGGCGGTGCGCCGACCCTGGCGGTTGGTATCGCGCAGATCCTGCACCAACTTCTGCCGGGTGAAAACACCATGGCGTTCTGGTACCACTTCGCGATCCTGTTTGAAGCGTTGTTCATCCTGACGGCCGTCGATGCGGGCACCCGTGCCGGACGGTTCATGCTGCAGGACTTGCTCGGTTCCTTCGTGCCGGCGCTGAAACGCACCGAATCCTGGACCGCCAACCTGATCGCGACGGCCGGCTGCGTGGCGATGTGGGGTTATCTGCTGTACCAGGGCGTGATCGATCCACTGGGTGGCATCAACACCTTGTGGCCATTGTTCGGTATCTCCAACCAGATGCTGGCCGGTATCGCGCTGATGTTGGCGACCGTCGTGCTGATCAAAATGAAACGCCAGCGCTACGTCTGGGTGACCATGCTGCCAGCCGTGTGGCTGCTGATCTGCACCACCACCGCAGGCTTCATCAAGCTGTTCGACGCCAACCCGGCGATCGGTTTCCTGGCCCTGGCCAAGAAGTACAGCGATGCGCTGGCCAACGGGCAGATCCTCGCCCCGGCCAAAAGCATCGACCAGATGCACCATGTGATCTACAACGCTTACACCAACGCAACGCTGACGGCGCTGTTCCTGCTGGTGGTCTTCAGCATTCTGTTCTTTGCGCTCAAGGTTGGCATTGCCGCCTGGGGCACCAAGGAACGTACGGATAAAGAAGCACCGTACCAGGCGCTGCCGCAAGCGTGAGGGAGGAGGGCGCCCATGTTCAATGACCTGAGTCGCCTCGGTAAATACCTCGGTCAGGCCGCGCGCCTGATGGTGGGTATGCCGGACTACGACACCTACGTCGAACATATGCAGAGCAAACACCCGGACAAACCGGTGATGAGCTATGAGGTGTTCTTCCGCGAACGTCAGGAAGCGCGTTACGGCAGCAAGGCTGGACCGAAGTGTTGTTGAATAATGACACTTAGGTAACGGGTCGCTCTCATGAAGCCCGGATGACCAGCGATAGCGATCTCAAGATCGTCATCGCTGGTCATCCGGGCTTTTTCTTTGCCATCGCCGTCGTCGCACTACCTGATTGCTCCCCGGAGAGGCATACGCTTTCGCCAGCGGCTATGCTGTTTTTCAGCCATTCAATGCGCGGATGCATTGCCTTCAATTCATCAGGCTGCCCAACGGGGGGGCCACCGAGTTATGAGCGACTCCAATGTTTCGCCCCCAGTCCCGGAGTCGGGACGTATTGCACCGCGAGTGAAGGCGGGCGATCAGACCGGTTGGAGTCGCTGGATGCCGGGACTGCTGACGCTGCGCGGATATCCGATTGCCGGGTTGCGGCACGACATCATGGCCGGGCTGGTGCTGACCACAATGTTGGTGCCGGTCGGCATCGCCTACGCGCAAGCTTCAGGCCTGCCCGGCATTTATGGTCTTTACGCGACGATCGTCCCGCTACTCGCTTATGCGTTGTTCGGGCCTAGCCGGATTCTCGTATTGGGCCCGGACTCCTCATTGGTTGCGGTCATCCTCGCTGTCGTCCTGCCACTCTCCGGAGGCGATCCGCAGCGCGCAGTCGCCCTGGCGGGCATGATGGCCATCGTGTCGGGGGCGGTCTGCATCCTGGCGGGGGTCGCGCGTCTTGGCTTCGTCACTGAGTTGCTGTCCAAACCGATCCGCTACGGGTACATGAACGGGATAGCCCTGACCGTATTGATCAGCCAACTGCCGAAACTCTTCGGCTTTTCGATCGAAGCGGACGGACCGCTGAGAAACCTGTGGGCCATCGCTACCGCAGTGATGGAGGGCAAGACCAACTGGACCGTGTTCACCGTCGGCCTATCCACCCTGGCAGTCATCTTGCTGCTCAAGGGCCAGAAGCGCGTGCCGGGTATTCTGATTGCCGTGGTCGGGGCGACCGTCACCGTGGGTGTCCTGGACCTCGCCGAGCGGGCAAATGTGTCGATCCTCGGTTCCCTCCCGCAGGGCTTGCCTTCTTTTGCCATCCCCTGGATCACGACCGCCGATATCGTCCCCGTGTTGATCGGTGGCTGCGCCGTGGCCCTCATCTCGTTCGCCGACACCAGCGTGCTTTCCCGTGTCTATGCCGCGAGGACTCGCACGTATGTCGACCCGAACCAGGAAATGGTCGGGCTGGGCATCGCCAACCTGGCCGCCGGATTCTTTCAGGGGTTTCCCGTGTCCAGCAGTTCTTCGCGCACTCCCGTGGCCGAGGCCGCCGGTGCCAGAACCCAGCTGACCGGCGTGGTCGGCGCGCTGTGTGTCGCCTTGCTGCTGATGGTGGCGCCGGACTTGCTGCAGCATTTACCCACCAGTGCACTGGCAGCTGTCGTCATTGCATCGGCCATCGGCTTGATCGAGGTCAGCGACTTGCGGCGGATTTATCGCATGCAACGCTGGGAGTTCTGGCTGTCGATCGCCTGTACGGTTGGTGTGGCCGTGTTCGGAGCGATTGAGGGCATTGGCCTGGCAATCGCGATTGCCGTCATCGAATTCTTGTGGGACGGCTGGCGTCCGTATTCCGCGGTGCTCGGTCGCGTGGAAGGTCTCAAGGGCTACCATGATATCCAGCGCTATCCCGAGGCGCGCCTTATCCCCGGCCTGGTCCTGTTTCGCTGGGATGCGCCGCTGTTTTTCGCCAATGCCGAACAGTTCCAGGACCGAGTGCTGAATGCCTTGGCTGCATCGCCGACGCCAGTGCGTTGGCTGGTCGTGACGGCGGAACCGGTCACCAGCGTGGACGTGACTTCTGCTGACATGCTGGTTGAACTGACCGAAACGTTGCACGCCGCTGGCATCGAGTTATGCATTGCCGAAATGAAAGACCCGGTCAAGGACAAGCTCAAGCGGTTCGGACTCTTCGCGCAGTTGGGCGAGCAGGCGTTTTTTCCAACAATAGGGGCCGCCGTCGACAGCTATCTGCTGACCCACCCGGTGGATCGGCAAGAAGAGGCTCGATGAAGGTAGACAGTTGCGCCATGGACTAGACTGACGCGGTTGGTTCACGGTGATAAACGAAAGAGGCACTCGTGAGGTCTGGGTCATGGCAAAGGACAAAAAACGCAGCAAAAAAAGCGACAACAGCGTGAAGATGTCAAACAAGGACTACCTGAGCGAACTGCGCCGGCTGCATGTCGAGGTCGTGAAGCTGCAGGAGTGGGTCAAGCAGAAGGGCATCAAGATCTGCATTGTCTTCGAGGGCCGCGACGGGGCAGGCAAGGGCGGGACCATCAAGGCCTTGACCGAACGGGTCAGCCCGCGGATCTTCCGGGTCGTGGCGCTGCCTGCGCCCACCGACCGGGAAAAAAGCCAGATGTATGTACAGCGCTACCTGCCGCATCTGCCGGCGGCGGGCGAAGTGGTGATCTTCGATCGCAGTTGGTACAACCGTGCGGGCGTCGAGCGGGTGATGGGGTTCTGCACCAAAGAGCAGGTCGCCGGTTTCCTCAAGGCCATCCCTCTGGTGGAGCGCGCCATCGTCGACTCGGGCGTTATCCTGCTCAAGTATTGGCTGGAAGTAAGCCCGGAGGAACAGACCCGTCGGCTTGAGCAACGCATCAAGGATGGGCGCAAGATCTGGAAACTCACCGCCATGGACTTGAAGTCCTACAGCCGTTGGTATGACTACTCCCGCGCACGCGATGACATGTTCAAGTCGACGGATACCGGACATGCCCCATGGCTGGTGGCCAACTCCAATGACAAGCGGCGGGCGCGCCTGAACATTCTCACCGATTTGCTCAGCCGTATTCCCTATGAGGAGGTGCCGCGCGAGAAAGTGAAATTGCCCAAGCGGCAGCGGCCGGGGGGCTACCGTGAACCGGATTACCCGCTCAAACGGGTCGCTGAGAAGTTCTGACAATTGTCATGAAATGAAAAGTCATTGTCGTCTGATGAGAAGCGTCTCATCAGGCGGCGACCTACAGTCCAGTCAGCGTAAATCGACGCATTGCAGACTGGAGAATAAGAAAACATGGCCAAAGCCATCCGCTTCCACGAAACCGGTGGTCCCGAAGTCCTTCGTTATGAAGACATCGAGGTCGGGGAACCTGGCCCGGGTCAGGTTCGTCTGCGTCATGTGGCCGTCGGCCTGAACTATGCCGACACCTACTTTCGCAATGGCACCTACCCGATCCCGTTGGCTAACGGCATGGGCGTTGAAGCCTCTGGCGTCGTCCAGGCAGTGGGCGAGGGCGTTACCCACGTCGAAGTCGGCGATCGCGTCACCTACACCGGTTTTCTCAATACGCTGGGCGCGTACAGCACCGAGCGGCTGATCACGGCCGCTCCGCTGATCAAACTGCCGGAAACCATCAGCTTCGAAACCGCCGCGGCCATGACCATGCGCGGCCTGACGTCGTCGTACCTGATGCGGCGCATTTACGATTTCAAGGTCGGCGACAGCATTTTGCTGCATGCCGCCGCCGGGGGTGTGGGGCTCATCGTTTCGCAGTGGGCCAAGTTGCTCGGCCTGACGGTCATCGGCACCGTATCCACGGACGTCAAAGGCGAAATCGCCCGCGCCCATGGCTGCGACCATGTCATCAACTACAGCCATGAAGATGTCGCCCAGCGCGTTCGTGAACTGACTGACGGCGTCGGCGTCAACGTGGTGTTCGACAGTGTGGGCAAGAATACTTTCATGGGCTCCCTGGACTCGCTCAAACGGCGCGGCCTGATGGTGTGTGTGGGCACGGCTTCCGGCCCGATCCCGGCCTTTGATCCGGTGATGCTGGCGATGAAAGGCTCGCTGTTCCTGACCCGCCCGGCCCTGGCCGATTACATCGCCGATCCTGCGGAAAAAGCCGCGCTGGCGAGCGAGCTGTTCGATCACGTCGGCAGCGGCCGGATCAAGATCGAGATTAACCAGCACTATGCTCTACAGGATGCCGTGCAGGCCCATCGCGACCTGGAATCGCGCAAGACCACCGGCTCGTCGATTTTCGTCATTTAAGGGAGCGGCCAGCCATGAAAGTCGAACAATTGACCTGCAACATCGGCGCGGAA
Organism: Pseudomonas sp. NPDC099000; assembly: GCF_044759925.1. Lineage (NCBI taxonomy): Bacteria > Pseudomonadati > Pseudomonadota > Gammaproteobacteria > Pseudomonadales > Pseudomonadaceae > Pseudomonas > Pseudomonas sp. NPDC099000. Next base: position 83,691 of record NZ_JBIWAF010000013.1, on the reverse strand, counting down.
CTGATCGGCGTCAACCTCGCCGACGCGATCCATGACGACGGTCTTTTTGCCGAGATTCGTGCCCAGTTGCTCACGCATCGCGTGGTGTTTTTGCGCGATCAGGACATCAGTCGTGCCGAGCACGTGGCCTTCGCCCGTCGTTTCGGCGAGCTAGAGGATCATCCGGTGGCCGGCAGTGACCCGGATCACCCTGGTCTGGTGCGCATCTACAAGAAGCCGGACCAACCGATAGACCGCTACGAAAACGCCTGGCACACCGACGCAACCTGGCGCGAGGCGCCACCGATGGGCTGTGTGCTGCGCTGCGTGGAATGTCCACCGGTGGGCGGCGACACCATGTGGGCGAACATGGTCGAAGCCTACGCAAACCTGCCTGATGACGTGAAGTCCAAGATCGCCGACCTGCGCGCCCGGCACAGCATCGAGGCCAGCTTCGGTGCGGCCATGCCGATGGAAAAGCGCCTGGCACTGAAGGCCATGTATCCGGACGCCGAGCACCCGGTGGTGCGCACCCACCCGGAAACCGGGGAAAAGGTGCTGTTCGTCAACGCCTTCACCACCCACTTCAGCAACTACCACACTCCCGAGCGCGTGCGCTTCGGCCAGGACGCGAACCCGGGCGCCAGTGAATTGCTGCGTTACCTGATCAGCCAGGCGTACATCCCCGAGTACCAAGTGCGCTGGCGCTGGAAGCCGAACAGCATCGCCATCTGGGACAACCGCAGCACCCAGCACTACGCGGTCATGGATTACCCGCCGTGTCACCGCAAGATGGAGCGCGCCGGGATCATCGGCGACAAGACTTACTGATCGACCCCTCTGCATACGCACTCGTCACTGCGCCCACCGGGCACGATCCCGGCTGGGCGGATAACCAATAAGAACAGGAGTAACCCATGCAATTCTTCGACGATTCCCTGCACCCGGAAAACATGGAAAAGGTCGTCATCACCGTGGCCCCGTATGGCCCGGAATGGATGCCGGAAGACTTCCCCGAAGACATCCCGCTGACCATGGACGAGCAGGTGCAGAAGGCGGTCGATTGTTATGAGGCAGGTGCAACGGTTTTGCACCTGCACGTGCGCGAACTGGACGGCAAGGGCTCCAAGCGCCTGTCCAAGTTCAACGAGTTGATCGCCGGTGTGCGTGAAGCCGTGCCGGACATGATCATTCAGGTTGGGGGCTCGATTTCCTTCGCGCCGGAAAGCGATGGCGAAGCGGCCAAGTGGCTGTCTGACGATACGCGACACATGCTGGCCGAGCTGACGCCAAAACCCGATCAGGTCACCGTGGCGATCAACACCACCCAGATGAACATCATGGAACTGCTCTATCCGGAATACCTGGAAGGCACGTCCCTGGCTAACCCCCTTTTTCAGGCAGCGTACAGCGAGATGACCGTGCCGGCAGGCCCGGCCTGGGTCGCCGAGCACCTCAAGCGTCTGATGGACAACGGCATCCAGCCGCACTTCCAGCTGACCGGCATGCACGCGATGGAAACCCTCGAGCGTCTGGTGCGCAAGGGCATCTACAAGGGCCCGTTGAACCTGACCTGGATCGGCATCGGTGGCGGTTTCGATGGCCCCAATCCGTTCAACTTCTTCAACTTCATCCACCGCGCGCCAGACGGTTGCACCCTGACCTCCGAGTCGCTGCTCAAGAACGTCATGCCGTTCAACACCATGTCGATGGCCATGGGTATGCACCCGCGTGTGGGCAATGAAGACACTATCATTGATCACAAGGGCGATCGTTTCGGCTCAGTTGCGCAGATCCAGCAGACTGTGCGCATCGCCCATGAACTGGGTCGCGAAATCGCCACCGGCAAAGAAGCCCGTGAGATCTACCGCATCGGCGTGCAGTACCAGAGCATTGAAGAAACGCTGCTGGCCAACGGCATGGCCCCCAACCGCAAGGCTGGGCAGAAAGGTGTTCCGCAACGCGGCTGATCGACAGACGAAGGGGGAGGTCAGTGGCCTCCCGCTCACTGCACTGCAACACGCTTGATAACAACAATAAAACAAAGCTTTGAGGAGGCTGCATGGCCTTTCACCCAATCGCCGCAGACGATGACGACGGTGCTGTCGGTGTTGCGCGCCCGTATGCCTGGATCGTCTTCGCACTGACGTTCGGGTTGTTGATTTCCGATTACATGTCGCGCCAGGTGCTGAACGCGGTGTTCCCGATGCTCAAGGGCGAATGGGCCCTGAGCGACGGTCAGCTCGGCCTGCTCAGTGGCATTGTCGCGCTGATGGTGGGGCTGCTGACATTTCCCCTGTCCTTGCTGGCGGATCGCTTCGGCCGGGTCAAGAGCCTGGCGCTGATGGCTTTGCTGTGGAGTCTGGCGACGCTGGGTTGCGCAATGGCGCAGGACTATCAGCAGATGTTCATTGCACGGTTCATGGTCGGCGTCGGCGAAGCGGCGTACGGCAGCGTCGGCATCGCGGTCGTGATTTCGGTGTTTCCCAAACACATGCGAGCCACACTGGCCAGTGCCTTCATGGCGGGCGGTATGTTTGGATCGGTATTGGGCATGGCCCTGGGCGGCGCCATCGCGGCCAAGCTTGGCTGGCGCTGGTCGTTTGCCGGCATGGCGCTGTTCGGCCTGGTCCTGGCAATGCTTTACCCGATCATCGTCAAGGAAGCACGCATCGCCCCGCAGCGCTTGGTCAACAAGGCCGCCGCGAAGATCAAGCACCCGTTGCGCACGCTGTTTTCCAGCCGCTCGGTGATCGCGACTTATGTTGGCAGCGGCTTACAACTGTTCGTCGGCGGCACGGTCATCGTGTGGATGCCCAGCTACCTGAATCGCTACTACGACATGGGCACGGACAAAGCCGGGGGCATGGCGGCGATCATCGTGCTGTGCAGCGGCGTGGGGATGATTCTGTGCGGCATGCTCAGTGACCGTCTGTGTCGTCATTCACCGGAGCGCAAGGTGTCCCTGGCCATCGCGTACTGCCTGGGCAGCTGCGTGCTGTTGTCGCTGGCCTTCGCGTTGCCGGCGGGGCCTGCGCAACTGGGGATGATCTGTCTGGGCATGCTGATTGCCGCGGGCACCACCGGCCCGGCCGGGGCCATGGTTGCCAATCTGACCCATTACTCGGTCCACGGCACGGCTTTCGCCACCTTGACCCTGGCCAACAACATGCTGGGCCTGGCACCGGGGCCGTTCATCACCGGCCGAGTGTCCGATGTGATCGGCCTGCACGGCGCCTTCCAACTGGTGCCCCTCGTCAGTGTCCTGGCGGCGGCGGTGTTCTTTTATGCCCTGTGTCATTACCACAAAGACATCGCTCGGATGAGGGATGAGCGCGTCGATGACGTGCCCGGTACAGCAGCGTGCGAGGTGAAGTTGTGAGTGGTCGTTTACGGATTGACGTGTTTTTCGATTTCATTTGCCCTTGGTGCCTGATCGGCAAGCGCCAATTGGAGCATGCGCAGGTCCAGTTTCGCAGTCGCCATCCGGGTGTGCAGATCACCACGGCGTGGCATGGGGTGCAGTTGCTGCCTCAGTTGCCGGTAGAAGGGGAACCCTTCGCCGATTTCTATCGCAAGCGTCTGGGTAATGCCGGCGCCATGACCGTGCGTCAGGCCCAGGTTCAGCAGGCTGCCTGGGCAGTTGGACTAGCCATCGACCTTGGCCGCATCGAGACGATGCCCAACACCGCTGACGCCCATCGCTTGTTCGAGCGTGTCAGCGCGCTGGGCAATGCTACTCAGCGTGAAATGTTGCTCGAACGACTGTTCGCCGCTTATTTGCGCAAAGGCGAAAACCTCGGTTGCCGTGAGACGTTGCTCGCGATTGCCCGCTCCTGCGGCGTCGATACGAACACGGTGCTCGATTGCCTGAAGGGCGACGCCACGCCTTTTGACGGATTCCCCGGTGCGACCAGTGGCGTGCCGGGCTTTCAGTTCGACGGCCGTATGACAGTGATCGGAGCACAACCGGCTCAGGCGCTGCTCGGGGCCATGAATGAAGCACTCAAGGAAAGTGATCGCGAGCGGCAGCCGGCATGATCAGACGCATTCCCGTACCTGCCGGCAAACACCCGCAGGCCGGTGGTCGTGCGCTGTTCGAGTTCGAAGACAAAAGTCTGGCGTTGTTCAACATTGACGGGCATTTGTTCGCCATCGATGACAGCTGTCCACACCAGGGCGCCTCGCTGTGTGGCGGGCGCCTCGACGGGCGAACGATTCAATGCTGCGCCCATGGCCTGCGTTTCAATCTGGCCAGCGGCTACTTGCTCAACTCCAACAAGCTCAAGGTAGCCAACTACCCGGTCGAGGTCGTCGACGGCCAGGCCTTTATTGTCATCGTCCCCGAGGAGCCCGCGCCATGAGCGCCCTTGTTCTAACCCGACTCCATAGCCGAACGCGCGAGTTGGCCCCCGGCTTCATCGTCAGCCTGATCGTTGCGGCGGCCGCGTCCTTTCTGTCCGAGCATTACGGTGCGCCGGTGATGCTGTTTGCCTTGTTGCTGGGTATGGCGCTCAACTTCCTGGCGAGTGACGGCGTGTGCAAGGCCGGTATCGAGTTCACGGCGCGCACTGTGTTGCGCATCGGCGTGGCGTTGCTGGGCATGCGCATCACCCTTGAACAGATGGCGGCGCTGGGTTGGAAGCCAGTGGCCCTGGTGGTGATTCTGGTGGTCGTGACCATCGGCGTCTCGGTGATTGCGGCCAAGGCCCTGGGTTTTCAGCGCTTGTTCGGCATGCTCACCGGCGGGGCGACCGCAATCTGTGGTGCCTCGGCGGCATTGGCGCTGGCGGCGGCGCTGCCAAACCATCCGCAGAAAGAACGCGCCACGTTATTTACCGTGATTGGGGTGTCGGCGCTTTCAACCCTGGCAATGATCGTCTATCCGATGATTGCCAACTGGCTGTCGTTGTCGCCGCAGGTGGCCGGGGTGTTTTTGGGCGCGACTATCCACGATGTCGCCCAGGTGGTCGGCGCCGGTTACAGCATGTCGACGGAGACCGGCGATACGGCCACGGTCGTCAAGTTGATGCGTGTCGCGATGCTGCTGCCAGTGATCGTCTGCGCCGCCATGATTACGCGAATGCAAGGTGCCGACCCCACAGGCAAACGGCCGCCGCTATTGCCGTGGTTCGCTGTCGGTTTTCTGGTTCTGGCCTGTATCAACAGCACCGGATGGGTCGCGCCACAGGTGCAGGGGGCGATCAATGAATTGTCGCGCTGGTGCCTTGTGGTTTCGATCAGCGCCCTGGGCATGAAAACCCGACTCAAGGAACTGGCCGCCGTTGGCCTCAAGCCGATCCTGCTGATGGTGGGGGAGACCGTGTTCCTTGTGGTTCTTGTGCTGCTTTTGCTGCGCTGGGGGATGTAAGTCCCACGGCATGCCGCACCCTGTTCCACAGCCGCCGCATTGCGTTAACTCCAGCGTCGTGCGGCACTCGATCGGTGTCACAAGCACCGATTTTTTACGGCGACTGCACCAGCAGTCGCCGTTTTTTTTTGAGGTGGCGGTGCCGACCCGTTAGATCGTTCCCACGCTCTGCGTGGGAATGCAGCCCGGGCCGCTCTGCGTCCCACTGGAACGCGGAGCGTCCCTTGAGGCATTCCCACGCGGAGCGTGGGAACGATCAACAGGAGTTCAGCGTTTAGTCGGATCGGGCTTTTGCATGCTGCGCCAGGTGGCGGGCGGCATGCCGAATTGCGTGATGAACCAGCGTGTAAAAGAGCTCGCCATGGAATAGCCCAGCATGTCGGCGATCCGACCCAGCGAGTAATTCGGGTTCTCCAGATAACGCAGCACCAGGTCGCGGCGCACTTCGTTGATCAGGTCGTTGAACGCGCAGCCATCGTCTTTAAGGCGACGCTGCAGCGTGCGCACGTTCATGCCCTGGGTCTGGGCGATTTGCTCGATGGTGGCGCGCCCCATGGGCAGCAGCAGGTAGATGGCTTTGCGCACTTCGAACAGGGTCGACGGTCCTTCGGGGCTCTGCAGCGAATCCAGGTAGCGCTGGGCGTAACGGGCCATGGCCGGGTCGGCCTGAGGGTTGGTCATGTCGAGACTGGCATCGGGGCAGACGATGCCATTGAACTCGCTGCCGAACTCCAGGTTGCAACCGAACAGGCGCCGATGCAGCTGCAGATTGTCCGGAGCCTGATGAGTGAAGTTGACGCTGTAGGGGTGCCAATGCGCACCGAGCAGGGCGGCGCAGAGCCGGAACATCACACCGATTGCCAGTTCATTGGCTTGGCGACAGGGCATGGGGGACTCGGTGACCACTTCCTCGCGAATGATCACCATCCTGCCCGCTTCCTCAACAAAGATCGCCAGGGAATCGTTCATCAGATGGCGGTAATTCACCAACACGTGCAACGCATCGCGCAGCGTTCGCTGATGGCTGAGCAGCAGGCTGACGACGCCGAAATCCGAGAGTTGACGCGATTCGGCCATGCTCAGGCCGAAGGTCTGACAACCGCTGGCCGCCGCCGAATCCTCCAGCAGGCGCACCGCCGAATCGATCGGAATACGGTGCTCGGGGGCTTGCAGGCGGGCCTTGCTCAGTCCGACGTTCGCCAGCAAATCATGGGGGTTGAGCGCCAGGTAGTGGGCCACTTCCAGGTAGTTGGTCAAGACGGCGGCGCGAACAAGCTTGGTCATGCAGAAGTCTTTCCTGGTGGGGACTCGATGGAAATGAGCGTGGCCGACTATAGCCAGCACGTCATGAAATGAAAAGTTTTTGCAGAGGCATTTGCAGCTGCTCCACGACGACCCATCAGCGGCAAACCCGGTGTCATCAAAAGTAAAATCGCTGTCGTCAAATGAAAAGCGAACCGGGTGTGGGCTCTTTAATGTCGGACCTACAAAAAGATTCTGGCAACACAGCCAGTCGAGTCATCGTGAAGGCGAAGGTGTTCAAGTGAACAAACTGCAAACTGCCGCAACCGTTCTGATCGTACCGGGTCTGCGCGACCACGTTGCCGAGCACTGGCAAACGCTGCTGGAGGCCCGGTTGAGCAACGTGCGCAGCGTCCCGCCGCTTGAAACCGACAAGCTCGACTGCGCGGCCCGGGTCCGGGCGATCCAGCATGAACTGGAGCAGATCGACGGCCCGGTGATTCTCGTCGCCCACAGCGCCGGTGTGCTGATGGTCGCGCACTGGGCGGCCCGGCATCGCGCCCCGATCAAGGGCGCGTTGCTGGCCACGCCGCCGGACCTCGATGCCACCTGGCCCCAGGGCTATCCGTCCGCTGAAACCCTTCGAACCCACGGCTGGGACCCTCTGCCTGCCGGCGCGCTGCCTTTTCGCAGCATCGTGGCGGGCAGCACCAACGATCACCTGGCCAGTCTCGAGGCCGTCACCCGGATGGCCCGCGACTGGGGCAGCGAACTGGTCAACCTCGGCGAGGTCGGCCACCTCAATCCTGCGTCGGGCTTTGGCCATTGCCCACAAGCCGAAGCACTCATTCTCGAACTGGATCGCTAGTCAGGCATCGGCCGGCCGCGACATGTCCGGCAACTGCTCTGACGCAAAAAAACGCCGGCCCCTTCACCAGGGCCTGTGCAAGGAAAGCTGCGCTTAAAAATAAGTACAACAAGGCGGAGACACCGTAATGCATAACAATAAGAGTCACGGCCACACACACACTTCGCGTCACAGTCTGTTGGCCCTGGCCATCCTCGCTGCATCCATGCCGGCGGCCCACGCCGTCGAGCTGGATACCGGCAATCCTGACTGGGCCGTGCGTTTTGATAACACCGTGAAGTACAACTACGGCGTACGCACCGAAAGTGCGGACAAGCGCATGTTGGGAACGCCGAACAACAACGACGGCGACTACAACTTTCGCAAGGCCGGGACCAACATCACCCACCGTGTCGACCTGCTGACCGAGATGGATGTGGTCTACAAAGACCACGTGGGTTTTCGTGTCAGTGCCGCGAGTTGGTACGACAAAGCCTATGAAAACACCGGCTCCAACTCCAATCCGTTCGTCAACGGCAATGGCAGCACTTCGGGCCTGGTCGCCAATGACCCGCGCCTGGCGCCCGTGACTCGCGACAATGTCGGCAACGGCAGTCCACACCTGAGCAACTACGCCCAGCGCTACTACACCGGTCCCTCCGGTGAAATCCTCGACGCCTTCGTGTTCTACAGCACCGAAGTGGGCGAGGAGTCGCTGTTCAGCGTCAAGGCCGGGCAACACAACGTGTTCTGGGGCGAAACCATCCTGAACCCGGTGCATTCGATCAGCTACGGCCAGGCTGGCCTGGACCTGGCCAAGCTGGCGGCATCGCCCGGCACCGAGGCCAAGGAGCTGTTTGTCCCACGCAATCAGGTGTCGATGTCCTTCACGGTCAATCCCGAGCTGACGGTGGGTGCCCAGTATTTCCTCGATTGGGATGCCGCGCGCCTGCCTGAGGCGGGCACCTACTATGGCGGCTCTGATCTGGTGGGTTTCGGCGCGCAGTCGTTCCTGCTGGGCAACACCAACTCAGTAGTCCCTGGCAGCCCGTTGGGTTGCGGCCTGGCACCTTGCAACGCATTGACCAACGTGCGCCGTGGCGATGACCTGACTCCGCGCAACTCTGGCGATTGGGGCTTTATGGCCAAATGGTCGCCCGCCTGGCTGGACGGCACCCTCGGCGTTTACTACCGCCAGACGTCGGACATTTTGCCTCAGGCCTGGCTCGACGCCAGAGGTTTGAGCTCGGCCAATGCCAACGGCACCGCCCCGGCAGGTCAAGTGCCGGCGGTGGTCAACACGCTGAACTCGCTGAGCACCACCACCTACCAACTGGCGTACTCCGACAAGATCGACATCGTCGGCCTGAGCCTGTCCAAGGACATCGGCGGTATCAGCGTCGGCAGTGACCTGAACATCCGCCATAACATGCCGCTGGCCAGTATCCCGGCGATTGTCAGCACCAGCAGTCCGCTTGGGCTGGGGCGAGGTCTCGGTCTGTTGCCTCCACGTAGCGCGGCTACCGGTGTGATCTACGACACCCCGCACGATGGCGACAGCATGAGCGCCACCGGCGACACGCTGCACTGGACGATCAACGGCCTGATGACCCTGCCCAAGACTCCGGTGTTCGACTCGGCGGTGCTGCTCGCCGAGCTGTATTACAGCAACCTGCTCAAGCTCGATAGCAAGAACGAGGCGCTCTACAAGGGCAAGAGCACTTACCGCGGTCTCGATGCACCGACCCGTGACAACTGGGGCATCGCGGTCAACTTCACGCCGACCTGGTACCAGGTATTCCCGGGCGTGGACATGAGCCTGCCGATGTCCGTCAACGTGGGCCTCGATGGGGTTTCACCGGTCTCGGGCGGCGGCGCGAAAGACACCGGCAACTATGCGCTTGGCGTCGGTGCGGCGATCTACAACAAGTACTTCGTCGACCTCAAGTACGTGGACGCCTTCGGCAAGGCTGACAAGTGCAATGTCAGCGGCAACAGCACCGGTGCCGCCAACGCCGGAAGTGGCGATGGCTCCACACCGAACGCCTTCAGCGGTAACGAAAACTATGCGTGCTACGCCGGTGGCTATTCAGCCCTCTCGGGCGGCGGTGCGACCACCGAAGACCGTGGCGCGCTGTACCTGACGCTGAAAACCACCTTCTGATTCACCCAATGCTTAGTCACTAAGCAGGAGTATGACCCATGAAATTCGTCCCAACTCTGCTGGCCGCGTCCCTGGCCATGGCCGCTGCCGTTCATCTACAAGCCGCCGTTTCGACTCAAGAAGCCGCCCGGCTGGGCAGCAGCCTGACCCTGATCGGCGCCGAAAAAGCCGCCAGCGCCGACGGTTCCATTCCTGCCTATGCTGGCGGGTTGACCACGGCTCCGGCCAGTTTCAAGGCCGGCGACAGCATGCGTCCGGACCCTTTCGCCAGCGAGAAACCGGTGTTGGTGATCGATGGCAAGAACGTTGATCAGTACAAGGGCATGCTCAGTGCCACAACCGTTGAACTGGCCAAGCGCTTCCCCAGCTACCGCGTCGATGTCTACCCGACCCATCGCACCGTCGCTTTGCCGCAAGCGGTGTTGGACAACAGCCTGAAGAACGCCAATGGCGCCAAGTCCCTGGAAGGCGGGCTGGCCATCGATAACGTATTGCCTGGCGTGCCGTTTCCGATTCCGCAATCGGGCAGCGAGGCGATGTGGAATTTCCTGCTGCGTTATCAGGGCGTCAACATCAACTCCAAGTACGACTCCTGGAACGTCGACTCGGCCGGGGTGGCGAGCCTGGCGACCACGGGGCAGGCGTTCATCACTTACCCGATCTACGAAAATATGGCGCAGCCCATCAGCAGCACTGACGTGTACTACCAGATGAAGTTGTATTACACCGGGCCGGCGCGTCGGGCCGGCGAGTCGATCATGCTCAAGGACGCGGCCAACCCGCTGGAGCAGCCGCGCCGCGCCTGGCAGTACCTGCCGGGACAGCGCCGGGTGAAATTGGCACCGAACCTGGCGTATGACACGCCGAACCCGGGGACTGCCGGCGCCGGTACTTACGACGATGTGTTTGTGTTCAACGGCGCACTGGATCGCTACGACTGGAAGCTGGTCGGCAAGCAAGAAATGATCGTGCCGTACAACACCTACAAATTGACCTACGCCCAGGATCCGAAAAGCCTGACCACGCCCAATCACCTTGCGCCCGACTTCGTACGCTGGGAGAAACACCGCGTGTGGGTGGTGGAAGGCAACCTCAAGGCGGGTGCACGTCACGTCTATCAGAAGCGCCGCTTCTACCTGGATGAAGACAGCTGGGCCGCACTGGCTTCTGACCAGTACGACGCGCGCGGTCAGCTCTACCGTGGTTCTTTCGCGTTCCTCAGCCAGAGCTATGACAAGCAGGTACCGGACTCTACGCCTTTCATGATCTACGACCTGATCGGCGGGTCCTACAACATCAACGGTGTGGTGGGCCCTTACGGCGGCATCCGTTACATCGACTCGCTGTCCAAGGCGCAGTGGTCGCCGGAGTCCCTGGCGGGCGCCGGTATTCGCTAAAGCGACCTGTTTCAACGCCGGGCTGCACGCGACGTGCGCCCGGCGCAGTTTTTTCATGAGGACGCCGTATGTGTTCGTACAAAAAGTACCGGCAGTTGGCGCTGGGCATGGCCCTTGCTCTTTTTCAGGGCTTCACCCACGCCACCAGCTTCGTCGATGTGCTGGACCAGCCGGCCAAGGCCAGCGCCCTGGCGGTCAGCAGCCCGTTGCTGGGCGTCGCCCGTGCAGGAGAGCGGCTGGTCGCCGTCGGACAACGTGGCCACATTCTCTATTCCGATGATGGCGGCAAAGACTGGCAACAGGCCGCCGTACCGGTCAGTGCCGACCTCAATGCCGTCAGTTTTCCTTCAGCAACCCAGGGCTGGGCGGTCGGCAACGATGGCGTGGTGTTGCACAGCAGCGATGCCGGTGAAACCTGGACCAGACAACTGGACGGCCGCCAGATCGGTGCGTTGCTGGTTGAACATTACGGTGCGCTGGCCCGTGCCGAACCGGCCAATGAACAATGGGCAACGCTCGCCGCCGACGGCCAGCGGCTGACCGAGGAGGGCGCCGATAAGCCGCTGCTCGACGTTTGGTTCGCCAACGAAAAAACCGGTTATGTGGTCGGTGCGTTCAACCTGATTCTGCGTACCGACGATGGCGGTCATCACTGGACACCGTTCCAGGACCGCACCGACAACCCGCAAGGGTTGCACCTCAATGCCATCGCCTCGACGGAGGATGCGCTCTACATCGTTGGCGAACAGGGGTTGTTGCTCAAGTGGGATGACCCGGGCCAGCGTTTCGCGGCACTCGATTCGCCGTATCAGGGCAGCTTTTTCGGAGCGATTGGCCGGCCCGGCGAAGTGCTTGTCTACGGTCTGCGCGGGCATGTGTTTCGCAGCCTCGACGGCGGTTCCAGCTGGACCCTGCTCAAGACCGGCCTGCAGGTCAGCATCTCCACTGCCACGGTGGACGCCAAGGGTCGATACCTGCTGTTTAGCCAGGCAGGGCAAATGCTGGTCCACGTAGACGGCACGCAACTGACATTGGTGCCTCAGCAAAAGCTGTCTCCATCAGCCGGCGCCATCAAGGCGCCCGACGGCAGCCTGGTGTTGGTTGGCAGTCGTGGTGCACGCGCACTGAACATCAAGTAATCACCGGATCCCTAAGAGCGAGTACCCAGACATGGCAAACATCAAGCAAGACACCATGCCGGTGATCCGCCACTTGCGTGACTTCGATCGGCACTCCGGCAACCGGCTGGAGCGCTGGGTATTCAATTACCGCCCGCTGTTCATGCTGTTCATGGCGTTGATCACGTTGGTGCTGGGCTATATGGCGGCTACCCGCCTGGAACTGCGTCCCAGCTTCGAAAAGATGATTCCGCAGAGCCAGCCCTACATAAAAAACTTCCTGGAGAACCGCAAATCGTTGCGCGGCCTGGGCAGCTCAGTGCGGGTGGTGGTGGAGAATACCCAGGGCGATATTTTCGACCCCGAATATCTGGCCGTGCTCAAGCAAGTCAACGACGACTTGTTCCTCACCGCAGGCGTTGACCGCGCCTGGTTGAAGTCATTGTGGAGCCCTTCGGTGCGCTGGAACGAAGTGACCGAGGAAGGTTTCCAGGGTGGCCCGGTGATGCCCGATGCGTACCAGGGCTCCCCCGAAGACATCGAACAACTACGCCAGAATATCAACCGCGCGGGCGTCGTCGGCAGCCTGGTGGCCAGCGATTTCAAATCGAGCATGTTGATCGTGCCGCTGCAGGACAAGACCTCGGCAACCGGTCACAGCATTGATTACCACGCGTTCGCGCAGATGCTTGAAGAGCAACTGCGCGACAAGATCGAGTTTGCCGGCGACAGCAAGGCACGCCAGGCGGGGGAGGAGGGGCAGGGCAAGTACAAGGTCCGCGTGATCGGCTTTGCCAAGTTGATCGGCGACCTGATCGACGGCCTGATCCAGGTGATGATGTTTTTCGGTTTGGCCGTGGTCACTTCGTTCGTCATCATCTACCTCTACACCCGTTGCCTGCGCAGCACGTTGCTGGTGATTTTCTGTTCGCTGACGGCGGTGGTCTGGCAGTTGGGTATCGTGGCCTGGCTGGGTTACGCCATCGATCCGTACTCGGTGCTGGTGCCGTTCCTGATCTTCGCCATTGGCGTGTCCCACGCCGCGCAGAAGATGAACGGCATCCTGCAGGACATAGCCCTCGGCACCCATAAACTGGTGGCGGCGCGGTACACCTTCCGGCGTTTGTTTATCGCCGGTGTCACCGCGTTGCTGGCCGACGCGGTGGGCTTTGCGGTGTTGATGCTGATCGACATTCCGGTGATCCAGGACCTGGCGATTACCGCCAGTATCGGCGTCGCGGTGCTGATTTTCACATCGCTGTTGCTGATGCCGGTGGCGTTGTCCTATGTCGGTGTTGGCGCCAAGGCTGCCGAGCGCGCACTGAAGATCGACAACCGCGCTGCGCAGAGTCGCGGCTTTGGCAGACTGTGGGATCTGCTCGACCGTTTCACCACCCGCAAGTGGGCCATGGGTATCGTGCTCGGTGCTGTGGCGTTGGGTATCGCAGGCTTCGTGGTCAGTCTGCAACTGCAGATCGGTGATCTCGACAGTGGCGCCCCGGAGTTGCGCGCGGACTCGCGCTACAACCGCGATAACGCCTACATCACCAGCCACTATGCGCTGTCCAGCGACCTGTTCGCGGTGATGATCAAGACCCCGCCGGAAGGCTGCCTGAACTATCAGACGTTGATCCTGGCTGACCGCCTGGCCTGGGAGCTGCAACAATTCCCGGGTGTGCAAGCGACTTCATCGCTGGTTAACGCGGTGCGCCAGATCACCGCTGGATCGTTCGAGGGCAACCCCAAGCTGAACAGCATCCAGCGTAACCAGAACGTGCTGAACTATGCCGCGCAGCAGGCCTCGGTCAATGCGCCGGAATTGTTCAATACCGACTGTTCGGTCATGCCGGTGATTGCCTTCCTCAAGGACCACAAGGCAGAAACCCTGGACGCGGTAGTCGCCATCGCGGACAGATTCGCCAGGGAAAACAGCACCGAGGACCGACAATTTCTGCTGGCCGCCGGCACCGCCGGTATCGAGGCGGCGACCAACATTGTGGTACGTGAAGCCAACCATACGATGCTGCTTTACGTGTACGCGGCGGTGACGCTGTTTTGCCTGATCACCTTCCGTAGCTGGCGCGCCACGCTGGTGGCGCTGCTGCCGTTGGTACTGACCTCGATACTGTGCGAGGCCTTGATGGTGGTCATGGGCATTGGCGTGAAAGTGGCGACGTTGCCGGTGATCGCTTTGGGGGTCGGGATCGGCGTGGATTACGCGCTGTATTTGCTCAGCGTGCAGCTGCAATACCAGCGCCAGGGCTTGCCGCTGGCACAGGCCTACCGTAACGCGGTGTCGTTCACCGGCCGGGTGGTGGGGCTGGTCGGCATCACCCTGGCCGCCGGCGTGGTGTGCTGGGCCTGGTCGCCGATCAAGTTCCAGGCCGACATGGGCATCCTGCTGACCTTCATGTTCCTCTGGAACATGCTCGGGGCGTTGATCCTTATCCCGGCGCTGTCGCATTTCCTGCTGCGGAACATTGCGCCTGTTCCATCAAAGGCCACTGAACGCCCGGCGGAACTTGTAGGGGCACACCCGTAGGTTGGCACTTAAGCGAATAAAACGATTGATAAAAACGTATATAAGCTTTAAACGGGAGGCTCTCTGGCATCGTGCTGGAAAATAAAAAATGAGTATCGCCAGTTTTGGCTCAGGGAGCGCTGATGAGTGTTCGTCCATTGACCGACTCCCCGCGGCAATCGATCGATTGCGACGTTGTCGCCGCTCAACTAAAAGGTAATTCGGAAACTGTCGGCATGGCCCACGCCAATAACGACGACGCGTTCGAACAATTGCTGGCCTCTGCGCGCCACTGGTGCCACACCACCGCATGGGTGGTCTATCGCGCCGGTGAACAAATGCATTGGGTCGGGCAGGGCGACCCGCAGGCGCAGTGGCCATCCAGCGTTGCCAATGAAGAGTTCGAAGCCTTTTGCCTGACTCGGCAGTTGCACCGCTGGCCAACCGGCAGAGGCGAAAGTGTGCTGGGTTGGCTACTCGCGCCAGTCGATAACGCCGAGGAGCCGGCGCTCGCAGAGTTTGCCCAGCGCTTGGGCATTCAGGTGCAGACCAACACCCTGGCCCGTGCGCAGATTACTCAGCGTGTGCTGTATGAAATTACCTACCTCGCCAGTTCGACCCGCGACCGGTTTGTATTTCTGGTGGGCGTCCACCGGTTGCTGGCCAGTCTGATCGATGCCGAGAACTTCTATCTGGCACTGTATGACCCGCACACCGGCAAGATTGACTACCCGTATTACGTCGACATCATCGACGTTGATGCCGTGGAGGCCGAACACTACGAATACCTCGATGTCTCGCACCTGTCGTTGACCGGCCAGGTGTTGACCACTGGCCAGCCGTTGCTGATCGACGCTGCCGGCATTCGCGCGGCTGAGGCGGAGGGCCGCTTCTACTGCGTGGGGGATCGTCCCGAGTTCTGGATGGGCGCACCGTTGAAAAATGCGTCGGATGATGTGTTTGGCATGCTGGCCATGCAGGTCTACGACGTTTCCCGTACCTACAGCGCTGAAGACCGCGCGCTGTTTCTGGTGGTGGCCCGTCACGTGGCCATGGCGCTGGACCGGATTCTGCACCGCGAGAACCTGGAAGGGATCGTCATGCGTCGTACCCTGGAACTTTCGGCACTCAACGAAGCATTGAGGCAGGAAGTGGCAGAGCGAGAGCGCGCTGAACATCTGCAGAGCGCGCTGTTCCAGATTGCTGAACTGTCGAGCCAGCCTGGCGATATGGCCGAGCTGTTTCAAACCTTGCATGGCATCGTCGGTGATCTGCTGTTCGCGCAGAACTTCTACATCGCGCTGTTCGACGACGCGACCGGTGAAGTGACCTTTCCTTATTATGTTGATGAGCGCCAGACGACTTGTCCGAAGGCACGACGTGGTCGCCGGGGCTTGACCGAGTACGTCATCCGTCAGCGTCGACCTTGCCTGATGGACCCCTGCGAGGCTGAGCGATTGGCTGCGCAGGGCGAAATCGAATTGGGCCATGAGTCTGTCCGAGCCTACTCCTGGCTGGGCATTCCATTGTTCGATGGCGATGTGGTGCGTGGCGTGCTGGCGGTGCAAAGCTATACCTCGCAGGTGCGCTATACCCTGCGTGACCAGGAACTGCTGACGTTCGTGTCACGGCATATCGATACAGCGTTGTCGCGCCGCACGGCCGCCGAAGCCATCCATGCCGCCAACCTCAAGCTCGAAGCCCGGGTGCAGAGCCGCACCCGCGAACTCGATCACGCCAATGCCAAGCTGCAACACGAAAACTCCCACGATGCGTTGACCGGGCTGCCGAATCGAACCTACCTGCAACAGCGGCTCAATCTGGCCTGGTCGCGATTCGGCAGCGAAGGCGGGCACCTGGCGGTGATGTTCATCGACCTCGATCGTTTCAAGATGGTCAATGACAGCCTCGGCCACCATTTCGGCGATCTGCTGTTGATGCAGACCGCTCACCGTTTGCGCAATTGCCTGCGTGAGACCGACATGCTTGCGCGACTGGGGGGCGATGAATTTTCAGTACTCGCTCCCGAGGCGCCGCTGGACGTGGTGATCGAAATCGCCGAACGGATCCTGGTGGCGTTTGACCTGCCGTTTTTTATCAATGGCCATGAGGTTTTTTCGTCCTGCAGCATCGGTATTGTCAGCGCCGACAATCAGTTCCATCACGAACCGGCCGACTTGCTGCGCGACGCGGATGCAGCGATGTACCGGGTCAAGAGTGCCGGTCGCGACAGCTACGCGGTGTTCAATCAGGAAGTGCGCCGTGAAGTCTCGGACCAGGTCGAGCGAGAAGGGGCCTTGCGCAATGCGCTCAAACGTACCGATGAGCTGCTGCCGTATTTCCAGCCGATTGTCAGCGTTGAAACTGGCGAACTGCTGGCCCTTGAAGCGCTGATCCGCTGGCATCAGCCGGGCGGCCGCGTGATCGCACCGGGTGACTTTTTGCCGAACGTCGAGGGTTTGCGGCTGATCGGTCGACTGGACCTGTACATGCTCAGCAGCGTTGCAGTGATCCTGGCACAACCTCGGCACGCCAATTGGCCTGCGGTGCACGTCAATTGCTCCAGCTACAGCATGACGCGCCCGGACTTTGCCAGTGATGTGCTTGCCCTGTTGGCGCAGCACCGGGTCGCGCCGTCGCGGATCTGCCTGGAGTTGACCGAAGGTGCATTGGTGGCCGAGCCGGCTATTGCCCGGCAGAACATGCAGCAATTGGCCGACAATGGCATGTCGGTGGTGCTCGATGACTTCGGTGCAGGGTTTTCATCCTTGAGCTATGTGCATCAATACCGTTTCAGCGGCTTGAAGATCGACAAGTCATTCATCCTCGAACTGACCACCAGTGCCCGTAGTCGTGCGATCGTGCGGGCGATTGTGCGGATGGCAGAATCGCTGGACCTGAGCGTGGTGGCCGAAGGTGTCGAGGATGAAGCGACGCTTGTCTTGCTGCGTGAAATCGGGGCAGGCCAGGCCCAAGGGTATTATTTTGCCAAGCCGATGGGGTTGGAGGCGTTGTTGGAAACTTCACTGGTTGGGTGTTGATAGCGTCTTCGACACTACAGCAGTCAGGCATATAACTAAACTAAATGAGTGTTTAGCTTAGTTATAACTTTATGAGATAAAAAACACTTTTTATGACAGGGCTCAATCCAGATGACCAGTACCGTGTTAAAGACCCTCGTTCCTGGCGCTGAAGCATTAATCGCAGCATTGGATCTGGAGCCTCATTCGGAAGGTGGTTTCTACCGCAGGACCTTCCAATCGGATCACCACGCCATGGTTGAAACTGATAGCGGACCGCGTTACCTGATGACCTCCATTTACTATTTGCTGACCAAGGATTCGCCAATAGGCCATTTTCATCTCAACCAATCAGACATCGTGCATTACTACCATTTGGGCGACTCGATTCAGTACAGCCTGATTTTTCCAGACGGTACGTTGAAAACTGTGGCGATGGGCAACGACATAATCGCCGGACAACGTTTGCAGCTGCACGTACCCGGTGGTGTCTGGAAAGCTTCGCGGCTTATGGATGGATTGGCAGGATACGGATTGATCAGCGAAGCGGTTTCGCCTGGGTTTGATTATGAGGATATGGAGTTGGGTAATCGGCAGACGCTCAGCGAACAGTTCCCAGAGCATTCGCAGCTGATTGGAGAGCTGGCACAAGAATGAGGGGCCTGGTGGATTGAGCGCTTCAAAATCCGCGTGCAACCGGGCTAATTCCGAAACATGTTGTTACGTGTAATGACGGGCGTTACGTTGAGCGGCCTACGGAAACTGGCCCAGCCTCCGTGGGTCGTTTAATGTAACGTCCATTATGCGAACCACTCTCCTGATACCCGATCACCTTATCCGCGATGCCACGCTTTATGCCCCGTCCCGCGATCCTCTCGATGCTGTCACCTACGTGCTTGCCGATTACCCGCGCGTCATAGCTGAATCCAGAAAAATGCGCTCACGACTCGCCGAAATCGACAGAGAAACCGCCGATTTTGACCAGCGTCTACAGGCCCTGCAGGACGCCTGCGCTGCCATCCTGAACCTCTGAATTCGCCATACCTCGACGCCCGTAGGGCATTAGGCGCCTCGCCGATCGGCAGCCAGGCTAATCAACCCCCGCGCCGATACCCGGCAACGCCGGCCTTTCTCACGCCTAATAAAAAACCCCCAGCGATCGCTAAATCACTGAGGGTTTCTTTCGCGTCCAGAGCATCTAGGATCGCTCTGGTGGCACTTCGCGCCATGTTCAGCCCAAGGCTTGTTGCTCGGTCTGCCGCGAAGCCTGCGCGGTCCCCTGACGTCCAGCGCTATCGCCGGACAGGTCCCGACAGGTCCGATTTTCTAGCGCAGCTCGGTTGCCCGGATGTAGCAGGCCCCTAGCGCATTCTGCCCGACAGCCCTTAGTCGCGGCACGACCCTTACTAAACGAATCTGGCATTCACTCTCAGACGGCAGCATTGCCGTTTCTGTGACCTTGCCGTCGATCATGAGGACGAAAATCCATTTTGCCAGCATGACGCCTCCAGCGATTTTTGAGCGAAGCGAGTGGGGGTGCTGTTACACCCCCACTTTACCGCGGTTTCCCGCGATCCTTAGTCCCCCAACACACCTAATCTCTTGCTGCCTTCATTGCGTTCACCCTTCATGTACTCTTCCATTTCCAGGCCTTGGAGAATCGAGCCGATCACATTGAGGGCTATAGGTTTGTGGGTTTCGTTCAGGCTTCCGAATCGTCGGAGTAGGCCCAACATCTGTATCTCCAACCCTCGTTCCTCATCGCTCAGCAAGATCTCATCGGTGGTGCATTTGAAGTACTTTGCAATCGCTATCACTTTGTCAGGTGGCGGCAGGTTTTTACCCTTTTCCCAGCTGGCAACTGTGTTTTCTGCTACTCCAACCGCCTCAGCCACAATTTTTTGCGACACCTTTTTGAGTGCTCGCTTGTTTCTGATGTTCTCTCCGATGTTCATCGCCGCTTCATCTGAATGCTCATGAGTCATTGACTATACCTCCTGTGTTTTTGTACAGCTAACACACATCGATGGTTAAGCTGCTACGTATCTCTTGCAAATAGCCTAACACATGACGTAGTCTTGCCTGCGTCGTGTATTGGCTTGACAAGGATTTCGGATGTTCATCGATTGGCTCACAATTTCGCAGGAGCATCAGCATGATCTACCGATCGTATGCGGAATCTTTACGCTGACTGTCGATTCGAACACCAACGAAGTCTTGAGCACCAAGCAGCCTCGTTTCAAACACGAAGCCAGTTATTCGACCTCCGTCACTATTCATGTCCAAGGCCGAAAGATTCGAGTTGAGGGCAATCCAAGCAGAGTAGGGCGGCTGGACAATCTTTTTGGTTTTACAACCATTGAGCAGTGCGTTTCTGTCTACAACCAGCTTCTTCGCGAATATGGCTTGCCTGGTTTTACTCGTTGTACTCGCCTCGATATTCGCCAAGGCGCTTCGGGTGCCAGCTCTGGCGATCGGATTGCTGACGGCGCAAAAATCGAACGTATCGACCTAACAACCAATTTTGCGTTGGGCGAAGGCAATGTTTTGGCTTACTTGCGTGGTGTATCAAGTCAACGCATTGGTCACTCTATCGGATTCTTATATCCGAATGGTCGTACTGTTGCCTGGACTCCGAAAGGAAATGGTCAGGGTGGCCGTTTGCAGTATCGAAAGGCTTATGACAAGACTTTTGAAATGGATCAAAACTGTCTGCCAAAAATAAAGCGAATTTTTGGTGAGGACTCTGCTGAATACAAGTATGTCCAGCGTGTTCGTGATTACTGCTTTATTGAAGGCGTAGTTCGCTTAGAGCAAGAGCTTAAATGTGAATTCTTGCAGCGTGAATCCCTTTGTTACTGGGGCTTATTTGATGAAGGGCGTTTAGCCCAGCTCCACTGTGAGTTTCTTAAAATTGATGAAAAGCTGAAGGTGACTGCGATGGATATCGTTAGTATTAGCGAGCAGCTGTTAGCAGAGAAAATTGTTGATACTACTCGCGCCGCGAATACAACTGCCCTTTATGCCATTCAATGGATGCATGGCCAGCGCTTCGATTTTAAGAAACGACAAGTCCAGGATCATGCGGCTCGCCTTAATCGCATAGGTATTAATATTCGTAATGCCTGTGACACCAGCCGATTTGCTCCAATATTTGTGCGACAGTGCCGTGAGGTCACTAAGTCCACCTTGGCTATTCCGTCCTGGTATCAACGAGCAAATCATCTCCAGCAGGTCGCTGCATGAAAACAGTTAAGTTTGATGCCACCGTACTTACTGCTGGCCAGCGTCGTCGTCTAGCTGAACAGCAGCAAGTGCGCAGCTCTTTTATCAATCCTATTCTTGCTCAGCAGGTTGAAGAAGCGATCAAGGCTGTAGAAGCTCTAAAAGAGCGGTGGTTTTTTGATTACGAAGAAAAAGGAACACTCTGCATTGTCGACTGGGTGAATTTCTGATGGATAGGGTTGCTTATCAAAATCTACGCTTTGCAGTAGAAATGGAGTTTCTAAATGCTCTCAACAACCCTCAATGTGATGAACGTGCTGGGATTAATAGTCTTATGCGCTTGTTTCTATCTGCATTGGCTCAGCAAGAAGTAGAACGTCAGCGCTCTTCACGAAAATTCAAAACCTTCAGGCGTAACCCTGAGGCTATTGCGCCCAGTTGGGCATACCGTAAGCCCGGCACCGTTCCAGGCTTTCCAACACTGAGATAAGGGCATTACATGTCTAATGTTATCGTAGTTGAAGTAACCGGCAATCACCGCAGTGGTACTGCTGCCAAGTCGGGAAAACCATATTGCATGTTTGAAGCATATGCTCACTTGCCAAATATTCCATACCCGCAGAAATGCACTTTTTACGCTGACACTCCCCAGCAGGTTCCTCAGCCTGGAAAGTATGAATGTGATGTGAACGCGCAAGTTCGCGATGATCGTCTGATTTTTGAAGTCGATCCTCGTCAAGGTCGTCGTATTAGTTCCGGTGCTCCTGGTTCTTCGACACCGCAGAAGTCTACGTAATGTCCGGTTTATTGCATTGCCCTGGTGATTTAATCATTCAGGGCGGTGCTCCTTCGTGCTCGGTCGATTGGGTTTCTGTTCCTTATGCTGTCCCTTTTGATCCTTCACAACTTGATCCAGTTATTTTGGCTCAAGCTTTTGGCGCCGGATTCACATTAGTAGCCAGCTTTATGGTTATGTCGATGGGAATACGTGCGTTTTTAAACTTCATCAAACAATCCTGAGGATTTCCCATGTTCAAAAAATCTAGTGCTGTAGCTGTTTCCGCTGTTGTTCTCGCTGTTTCGGCTTCTTCAGTTTTCGCTGCTGATCCTGTTGCCTGGGATTACAGCGGTCTGACTTCATCCATCGACTTCAGCACCATTTCAGTTGGTGTTCTGGCTGTTGCTGGCATTCTTGCTGGTGTTTACGCCGGTATCAAAGGCGCTCGTATCGTTCTGGGCTTCCTGCGCGGTTAAGGCTTTATCCCTGTTCGACCTGGACGTCTTCGGGCGTCCTTTTTTTTGCTTAATATAATGGGTTGAATTATGCGCCGTTTCTATAAGCACACTGCGTTACATAGATTTCCAAATCGTTTTTCTAGAGGTGTTATTTCTTTACTTTTGATTAAGAGGATTATTGCCACAACATTTATTTTTTCGTTTTTATCCGGCGCCCTTATGACGGGGCTTTTTTACGCAGGTCTTGCTTGGGCATTGAGGTTATATTCCTAATGGATCAGCTCTATTATTTTGCCATGTTCTGCATTGGATCTGGTTGCTCGTTTGCCGTCTTTTCCGGGTGGTGATATGAAGTATCTTTATCTCATTTATTTCTTACTTCTCGCTGCGTTCTCATCGACCGCTTCTGCTGGCTGGAAGTGCAATTCTTCATATGCGGCCTCTTATTCCAGTGAATGTTCTGCCGCCAGTGTCCAGGACACGCCTGAGTCGTTTATAACCGCATTCGTAAATGCGGTTAAGTCGGCTAATACAAACCCAAATAAAATTGGGTACACTGCTGGCTCTTGCACCATGAATGGTACTTCAAATGCTAGCTGTGCTTATTCCTGGACTTTTTATGGGTCTCCTTTTAATGATAGTGTCGGTATTGTTAAGGAGGCTGCCGTTTGCCCTGAAACAGTCGAGACTCGTGGTCCCGATGCTGCTGCAATAAAATCAGGAGATAAATATTATGTCGCGTGGTCAGTTGGCTCTGTTACTGCTGATGTTTGTCACAACTCTTGTTCTTACCTGGCTAGTTCCGCCTCCGGTAGCACCTGCTATCTGTCTCCAGGCTCTACAGTCACTGGTTTTTGTAACTACTTCGTGGGTCTTAATACCGCGAGTCCTTCGTGCGGTGCTGAGTCCGGGTATAAGTCGCCGTCCGTTGGAGATCCTCTCACTCCCAGTACTGATCCTGGCGACGGCGGCGATGGTGGCACCAATCCTGGTGGTGGGAATGACGGCGGCGATGGCGATGGTGGTAACGGTGGGGATGGTGATTCCGGTTTTGACGGTGAGCTTTCTTTCAATAATCCAGGATCACTAGTGGGGGACTCAATTCTTGATAGTGAGGTTAACGCTGTTCACTACGATGCCTTTGTCCGTGGCATGGAAGCCGATTTAAATGAGTCAGGATTCGGTAAGGCTCTTACTGAATTTAATCAGAAAATGGCTGCTGGTGGCTCTCTGGCAGCCTGTCCCACCGCCACTGTTCAGCTCCTTGGAACCATGATTACTTTCGATGCGCATTGCGCATTGTTTGATTCGGTTTCCTCAATTCTTGCAGCTGTATTTCTGGCGGCCTGGTCAATCCTTGCCTTGCGTATTTTCCTGTCCGCGTAATTTTAGCCGCTAAAAATTTGAGGTGTTTATGTCTGCTTTCGGTGATTGGCTTCTATCGATTCTCCGCGAGATTTTGCAATTTTTTGTTGACCTGATAATTCAAGTTGCTGATTGGCTTTGGCAATCACTTTTAGAGTTGATTAGCTCCAGTTTCATCATGGGATTACTTACAAGTGCGGGAGAGTTGTTTACTAACATTTCTCCATCTGTTTGGTACTTCATGAATTTGATGCAGTTACCTTTTGGGATTACTGTTGTTAGCAGCGCCTATTTGTTGCGCTTCCTTGTTCGTCGCATTCCGTTTATTGGGTGATTTATGGCAATCCATGCTTATGTTGGTAAACCAGGTCACGGTAAAAGCTACGGCGTCGTTGAGCACGTTGTAATTCCGTCTCTTAAGCAAGACAGGCATGTGGTTACTAATATTCCGTTGTCCATTGATGATTTGTTGTCTGTTTATGGAGGAAACATTACTCAACTGCCTGATAATTGGTTTGAGCTTGATGACCTTTCCGAGATTATTCCACCTGGATCTGTTGCGATTATCGACGAATGTTGGAGGAGGTGGCCCGCAGGTAAAAATGTGAACCAAGCCAACCTTACTGATAAGTCCTTGCTTGCTGAACATAGGCACCGTGTTGATGCAAAGAACAATTCGATGCGTATGGTTCTTGTGACTCAAGACCTTGCTCAAATTTCGTCATGGGTACGTCTTTTGATTGAGACCACCTATCGAATTCGAAAAATCACAAAAAAGACTTTCAAGGTAGATATTTACAATGGTGCTGTTACTGGTGATGCACCTTCAAAAACAAAGTTAATCAGAACCACTGCCGGAACCTTTAAGCAGTCTGTGTATTCATTCTATAAGTCTGCTACTCAATCAAACTCTGGTGCCGTGGGTGATGAATCTTCGGCAGATGGTCGTTCAAGTATTTTGCGTTCTTTTGGTTTGTGGTCGGCACTGGGTTGTTTTGTTGTTTGCATTGTCCTGGGTGTTTATTTTGTCAAAAAGTTCTTTACTACTGATCAACCTGGTGTGAAGCACTCAGTGTCTGTTTCTACACTAAAGCAACCTAGTTCACCTGCTGAGCTTCCGATTTCAACCACTTGGCGGCTTGTTGGCTTTGTTCATCCGTCAAAGCCTGATCCATCTTCAAAGGCTGTATCTGAAGCTCTTGCCCTGGTAGCTGATAACAATGGAAATACTCGTTACATTTCTTTCTCTCATTGTCGATATTTCCCAGACTTTACTGAGGCTTATTGTTTGGTTGATGGTTTCAAGATCACTAATTGGTCATTAAAAAAACCTAATCCAATCACAGGTGGATTAATTGGGGGTGGTCTTTAGCGTAGCGCTAAGACCGCGCCCAATTAATTGACCAATCAGCCGGAACTCATCCCATGAATACCTGTAAGTTTCTTCGCGGCCTCTATGTCTCTGTCTTTCTGTTTTTCTTTGTTTCCTTTTCACAAGCGGAAACAGTCCCTCAGCAACTGACTTTTGATTTTCAAACTATTCAGGTTTCGTCCGCTTTACAGCTTCTTGCCGATTACAGGGGCTTGAATCTTGTGCTGGACGAAAATGTCCGTGGTTCACTTTCTATGCGTATGAAGGATGTGACCTGGGATGAAGCCATTGAGTATGTGACTTCGGCAAAGGGGCTTTTATATACCGTTGAAGGTAAGTTTCTTCGTGTTAGTGGTTATCCACGCCCAGGTGATTCATATTCAACAAATTCATATGTTGCTGCCCAAGACCAGCAAATTCAAAGTAGTCCTTCCTTTGGCGTCAACTCTTTTGATGTTTCGATCTTCAAGGTGCATAACATTTTGGCGTCCGACGCAATAAAAGCATTTCCTCTCGATCCTGGAGAGACTCTGAATTTTGAAGACGGTTCTTCTGTCATCGTTGCCAGGATGAGCAAGGCGCGTTTAGAGCAGCTCAAAACCTTGATTGCTGCTGTTGATTATTCCAGGAAGCAAGTGATGATCCAGGCTCGTATTGTCGAGGTGGATCGCTCGTATTCCAAGAATCTGGGTGTTCAATGGGGTGGCACTGTAGGCAGCGGTGCTGGCACTGTTTCAGGCTCTGTGCCGCTTGGCTTTGCCTCTGGTGCCATCGGGGCTGTTGGCATTGTCTCAAGCGCTCTGACGCTCGATGCCAGGCTTTCAGCGATGGAGCAGGAAGGTAAGGGCAGGGTGATTTCCAGTCCTCGCGTTTATACCTCTGACCGTCATCAAGCCAAAATTGTTAAAGGCTCTCAGGTTCCTTATCAGCAATCGGCCGGCGATGGTGCAACGTCGACATCCTTCAAGCAGGCTGCTTTGTCGCTCGACGTGACTCCGATCGTTAACGATAAGGGCGTGCTGCTGGATGTCATCCTTTCAAAGGATGAGCCTGATTATTCCAATGCCATGAATGGCGTGCCACCGATCAACACAACCTCGCTGACTTCCCGGGTTTTTTCACCGTTTGGCCAGACCATTGCTGTGGGTGGTGTTTATTCGGATCTGGATACAACCGTCGTTAGGAGCGTGCCGTTCCTGGGTAAAATCCCTGGCTTCAAATGGTTGTTCACCAGCAGCTCGACAGTATCGACCAGCACTGAGCTCGTTCTTTTTCTGACGCCGGTATTGGTCGACCAGCCTGGGCGCAAATGATCAACAGTAGCTCCCAGGCTTCGCATCCAAGGGTACGCATAATGACGGGCGTTACGTTGAGCGGCCTACGGAAACTGGCCCAGCCTCCGTGGGTCGTTTAATGTAACGTCCATTATGCGAACCACTCTCCTGATC
>NZ_JBIWAF010000013.1:0-57288 GCF_044759925.1 Pseudomonas sp. NPDC099000 | reverse complement strand
GCTCGTTCTTTTTCTGACGCCGGTATTGGTCGACCAGCCTGGGCGCAAATGATCAACAGTAGCTCCCAGGCTTCGCATCCAAGGGTACGCATAATGTATATTATGTTAAATCATGTGTCATGGTAGATATGTTCATGATCTGTCTAAGCCACTGACTCTTGACGTCCACTCCCTTAACGGGCCATGTGCTTCGTGTTCATGGCGAGTCACTAATGCCGTTTCTCTTCAGGTCAGCGCGTATCGCTGCTCATGCAGACTGGAGATGCGGCGCCGGTGCCCATGCTATCCCGTTCATCTATGTTCAACTCCAGCTTAGTTACCGCGCTTACAACACTACAGCGGCACATCTACACGCGAGTAACTTCAATATTGATGACGCAATCCTGGGCTGCCGCTGCCACTTCGAGTCGATTCTGGCTCTACTGGACGGTTACGCCATCTGGCTCCAAAGCGGCCGTCAAGCCGATAATTTGGTCGCCCGAATCGGCAAAGCTGAAACGGCACATTTTCCGCAGCCTGACAGATACGCAACTCCAGATCGTTCGCACAATGATTCGCCCGGGCGCTAAGGAGAATCCGTTCCCGGGCAGCCTGGAGCCGACTCGACAGTAATGGAGGTTCGCGGTGAACAAATCAGCAGATCAAGAACACGCTTCACCCTCCTCCTCTTTTGTGCGCAAAACGTTCACAGGGCCGGCTCAGGTTGCTAATCGAACACGCACCAATGATCAGCCACGATACTTCGATGCCCGGCTGACGGTGGGATCGATGAGCTGAAGGCGTGTTGGACGACGCGTTCAAACATTAAAACCAGGTTTCCATTTGTATACCGTATTGCCATACACCTCCGGCGTTGAAGTCCGTCTTGCCGAAGGAGTCTGAGGCACTGTATCTGTCCAGATCCGAAGACCAATTCATGAAGCTTGCGAACACACGCAGTTCAGGACGTGTGAGCAGGTCTCCAACGTCAGGTTTGAATGTCGGGGCGATCGTGAATTTCCAGAAGTTACCGTCGACCGCATTACGTTGTAGATAACCCTTCGGGTCGAGGTTCATGGTTTGCCAGCTCATTTCGTAGGCCATCTCGAAATTGCTGTTGATTTCATTGGCCAAACGCATGTTCAGGGTCATCCAGCGGTAATTGTCACCCTTGACGTATCTATCCTTGCTTTGTTCGGCCAACACGCTGGGACCGATGCGCCAACCAGGCGCAATGGGAGTCTCGCCGTAAAGTGCCAGACGTAGAGCGCGGGCATCGTCAATCAGCTCACCATCCGAGCCGACGTTCTTGACCTCTGCCCCCAGCCCTTGCCCATAGAGCAGCGCGGTTTTGAAGAAGCCTTCTCTGCCGAAAAAGGTTTTCTGGTGATTGGCCAGCATGCTGTGCAAGCCAGAATCCGCAGGCGCCACACCTGCTTCATTGCTGCGAGTGCCAATGTCATTTTTCTTTGAGCCAATGGCATTGAACATCCACTGCCACTGACCACTGTCGAAGAACTGGTTGGAGGTCAGGATGTAGCTTTCCACATCGGCATTGATGCCGCCTTCACTGAAATCCCCGTAGTTACGCCCGATCAAAGAGTAATTCGAGCGCCAATTCTTGTTCATCTGCACATCGTAGATTCCACCCCCGGTACCAGCCAGATAGATAACGTCCGAGTCCAGCCAGTGGATATCGAAGTTATCTCGATCAAAGCGCTTACCTGCCCACAAGGTGGAGTTCTCGAACACTGAATTACCCTTGAATGCAGCGAGATGATCGAGTTCGGTAAAGACCTGACGCACGTTCAGGTTGCTCTCGTCGGCCGTCCAGTCATTGGAGCTTTCCACACCATCGGCGATGGAAACCGTGAATTTGGAATGGGTGCCGTTCTGCGCATAGGCCTCTTTCGACAGGTCGATGCGCATGTAGGTGTCGTCTTCATTGCCGAGTCGCCCGACGGCGCCACCGACTGAACCGGCCGGGGTTGTATAAGGTCCTCCACGACCACCACCCAGCCCATCGTTGATCAGCAATCCGGAACGGGCATAGCCCTTGAAGCTGAACCCGTCAGTGAGGGGTGCGGTACTGCTTTCTTTCTCCATGCTTTGCTGACGGGCTTCGAGTTTTGCCAGCCGGGTGTCCAAATTGGGCGCCGCAATGGTTGTCGCAGTGGACGCAACGGGTTGCGAGGCGGGAGTGGCGAGCTTGATCTGCTGCAATTCCCTGGCGAGTGCCTGGGTTACCTGTTCGGCTGCGGTTGCGCGCTTTTCCGCTGCGGCGGCACGGGCTTCAAACGCGGCCATGCGTTCTTCCAGAGTCGCGGCCTGAGAAGTCGCCGCCGAGGTGCCGAGCACACCTGCGAGTAGCCAGCTTGATGCTTTCTGCATTGTGGATTCCCTGTTTGTTTTTATTGTTTAGTTCCCGCGACCGGCCCTTTTTACGTACGTTGCGAATTGCCGTAATTAACGAAAAAAAGGATGCCTCATCGCAAATACGCTGCTACATTTGGCGATGTTAACGTTAACTTCTCTAAAAACAAAAATAAAGGGTGCTCAATGAAACATCTGAAATCTCTCCTGCCAGCAGCATTAATCACCCTCTGTGCCGGACTTTCATCCGTCTCGAGCGCGGCCGATTTGACGATCTCTTGCGGTGCAGTGGGTGCGGAATTACAACTGTGCAAGGAGGCTGTCGAGGCATGGTCGAAACAGACGGGCAACAACGTTGAGGTGGTTTCCACGCCCAACTCGGCGACCGAGAGGTTGTCGTTCTACCAACAGATCCTCAGTGCTCAGTCCACTGACATCGACATCATTCAAATCGATATGGTGTGGCCGGGGATGCTGGCCAAACACCTGATGGATCTGCGCGAGGTGCTGCCCGCCAACGCCACTCACGGTTACTTCCAGGCACAGGTGGATAACGCCACAGTGAATGGACGGCTGGTGACGAAGCCGTGGTTCACCGACTCGGGCCTGCTGTATTACCGCAAGGATTTGCTTGAGAAGTACGCCAAGCAGGTTCCCCAGACCTGGGAGGAAATGACCGCTACCGCCAGGGATGTTCAACAGGCAGAGCGCACTGCCGGGAACCCCAATGCATGGGGTTACATCTTTCAGGGGCGCGCTTACGAGGGGCTGACATGTAATGCGCTGGAGTGGATTAGCAGCCAACCGGAAGGCGGACTGGTCAACTCTCGAGGAGATATCGTGGTCAACAGTCAGGCCTCAAGAACTGCTTTGGCCCTGGCGAAAAGCTGGGTAGGAGACATCTCCCCGCGTGGCGTACTCAACTACACCGAGGAAGAAGGGCGCGGCGTATTCCAGTCGGGAAATGCGTTGTTCATGCGTAACTGGCCTTATGTCTGGGCCCTGGTACAAAGCCAGGACAGTGCCGTAAAAGATAAGGTCGGCGTCGCTCCCCTGCCCCGAGGCGGCATGTCCGGCACCCATGCCTCCACCCTCGGTGGCTGGGGTCTGGCGGTATCGCGTTACAGCGCCCATCCAAAACTTGCCGCAGAACTGGTGACCTTCCTGACCAGTGCCCAGCAGCAAAAACAGCGAGCTTTGGTCGGCGGCTATAACCCGGTTATCGAGTCGCTTTATCAAGATCCCGAGTTGCTCGCGGCCATGCCTTATTACAGTCAACTCCTCAGCATTCTTAACCAAGGGGTCATGCGCCCCGCCTCAATAACCGCCGATCGCTATCCACGGGTCTCCAATGCGTTCTTCGATCGAGTGCATGGCGTGCTGGCGGGCGAGTTGCCTGTCGATCAGGCGCTGGCTGAACTGGAAAGCGAACTCACGCGCATCAAACGCCGGAACTGGTAAGCCACAAGGAAGGAAATCACCATGTCTGTCTCTACTATCCATGCCCCCTGTGACGAGCGCCTGCTCACCAGGGAAACGCCTGTACAGCGTCGCCGAGTACGCGCCGCCTGGCTGTTTCTGACACCGATGTTGTTGTGTCTGGCCCTGGTGGCCGCCTGGCCGTTACTGCGAACATTCTGGTTCAGCCTGACCGATGCCAACCTGGCGGACACCCGTGGTGGATCCTTCATAGGCCTGAGCAATTATCTGTTCCACAACGGCTCCAACTGGTCGGGCATCCTGGTTGATCCTCAATGGTGGAACGCTGTGCGCAACACCTTGCATTTCACCGTAGTGTCGGTGGGACTGGAAGTCGTCCTGGGGCTACTGGTGGCGTTGCTGTTGAACATCAAGTTCACCGGCCGTTCTTTGGTGCGAGCGCTGATTCTGATTCCTTGGGCGATTCCTACCATTGTCTCGGCGAAGATCTGGTCATGGATGCTCAACGACCAGTTCGGCATCATCAATCACATGATGCTGAGCGTCGGTCTGATTGATGCCCCCTTGGCCTGGACAGCCGATGCGGATCTGTCGATGTGGGCGGTCATCATCGTCGACGTCTGGAAGACCGTACCTTTTGTCACGCTACTGATGCTGGCGGCCTTGCAGATGTTGCCGAGCGATTGTTACGAAGCCGCCAGGGTCGATGGCATTCATCCACTGAGAGTGTTCTGGCGCGTCACACTTCCACTGTTGATGCCTGCATTGTTGGTGGCGGCTATCTTCCGCATCCTCGATTCCCTGCGGGTATTCGACGTCATCTATGTGCTGACCTCGAACTCTTCGAGCACCATGAGCATGTCGGTCTATGCCCGCCAGCACCTGGTGGAGTTCCAGGACGTTGGTTATGGCAGCGCGGCCTCGACGCTGCTGTTTCTGGTCGTTGCAGTGATCGCCATGCTTTACCTCTACCTCGGGCGCCGTCAAATGGAGGTTCGATCATGAGCCTGCGTCTACTGAAAAAAGCGCTGTTGCGCCTCGGATTCTGGTGTCTGATCGGGGTTTTGCTGCTGTATGCGGTCTTCCCTTTCTATTACGCCATCGTGACCTCGCTAAAGCCGTCCAGTGCCTTGTTCCAAGTGAGCTACTGGATCGAAAACCCTGACTTCTCCAATTACGCAGCGGTACTTCACCAAGCCTCATTCCTGCGAGCTATCGGTAACTCGCTGGTGGTTGCACTTAGCGTGGTGACGCTGGCGCTGTTCCTCAGTGTGACCGCCGCCTATGCCTTGGGACGGGTGAAGTTCCGTGGGCGTGGCACGGTATTGATGATGGTTCTCGGCGTGTCGATGTTTCCCCAGGTCGCGGTGCTGTCGGGGCTGTTCGAAGTGATCCGCGCCCTGGGCCTGTACAACACGTCCTGGGCGTTGATCCTGAGCTACACGATTTTCACCCTGCCCTTCACCGTCTGGGTGCTGACCACGTTCATGGGCCAACTGCCCCATGAACTGGAAGAAGCGGCAATCATGGATGGCGCTTCGCCCTGGGTCACGCTGACCCGCGTGTTGTTGCCGCTGCTCTGGCCTGCACTGGTCACCACTGGCTTATTGGCCTTTATCGCAGCGTGGAACGAGTTCCTGTTTGCCCTGACCTTCACCCTCACCGACACACAACGCACGGTGCCGGTCGCCATCGCCTTGATTTCCGGCGGCAGCCCTCATGAGTTGCCTTGGGGGTTGTTAATGGCCGCCTCGGTGGTGGTCACCGTCCCGTTGGTGATTCTGGTGCTGATCTTCCAGCGCCGTATCGTTTCCGGTCTCACTGCCGGCGCGTTAAAGGGTTGATGCCCGACAATTACAAGGAACAGCATCGTGATCAAATTGAAGCTAGACAATGTAAACAAACAATTGGGCGGTATGCGGATTCTGCGCGACGTCAGCCTGGAAGTTGCGGTGGGTGAATTCGTAGTGTTCGTTGGCCCTTCGGGCTGCGGAAAGTCGACCCTGCTGCGACTGATCGCCGGACTGGATTCGATCTGCGGCGGCGACCTGCTGATCGACGGGCGACGGGTCAACGACCTGGAACCGCGCGAGCGTGGCGTCGGCATGGTGTTTCAGTCTTATGCGCTGTACCCGCACATGAGCGTCTACGACAACATCAGCTTTGGTCTCAAACTGGCCAAGACTGAAAAGAGCAGCTTGCGCGAGCGCGTGCTGAAAACAGCGCAAATCCTTCAGTTGGACAAACTGCTGCAACGCAAGCCAAAAGAACTCTCTGGAGGGCAGCGTCAGCGTGTGGCAATGGGCAGAGCCATGGCGCGCGAACCGGACATCTTGTTGTTCGATGAGCCGCTTTCCAATCTGGATGCCTCCTTGCGGGTGCAGATGCGCAACGAAATCGCCCGGCTGCATGATCGACTGGGCTCGACCATGATCTACGTCACCCACGATCAAGTGGAAGCGATGACCCTGGCCGACAAAATTGTTGTGCTCAATGGCGGTCGCGTAGAGCAGGTCGGCTCACCGCGCGATCTCTATGAGCGCCCGGCGAGCCGCTTTGTGGCTGGTTTTCTCGGTTCACCCAAAATGAACTTTATGGCGGCGCGCCTGCATGCTCCGGGCGAAACAAGCGAGGTCGACACCACCGTTTTGGGTATGGCCACCCTGCCCTTCGACAGCTCGAACCTGACAGCGGGGACGTTGTTGAGCCTAGGGATTCGCCCGGAGCACATTTCGCTCAAAAAAGCTGATGGAGCCGTCGGGATCGTCGTGAGCGGGGTCGAATACCTGGGCAGCGAAACGTATGTGCACCTCGAAACAGGGCAGGACGAGCCACTGATCTGTCGTTGTGAGGTCAGCGCCGGATGGCAGGTGGGCGATCGGGTCGAACTGCAGCTGGACATCGACAACCTGCACCTGTTCGACGACGACGGCACGGCATTGGAGCGCCACCCACACGCCATGGAAAACCTGCCGAATGATGTCTCTCTGCGCTCAGTCCGAGCACGTGCCCTATGACCTTGTCTTCGAATCACATGAGCGATCCAATGCCTTCTTCCCTTGACCTTGCGCAGCGTGCTCTGAGTGACGGCC
Organism: Pseudomonas sp. NPDC099000; assembly: GCF_044759925.1. NCBI lineage: Bacteria > Pseudomonadati > Pseudomonadota > Gammaproteobacteria > Pseudomonadales > Pseudomonadaceae > Pseudomonas > Pseudomonas sp. NPDC099000. Next base: position 50,404 of record NZ_JBIWAF010000013.1, on the reverse strand, counting down.
TGTCTCGCGTCATCGAGGATTATCGCCCCGGTTATCATCTCGCCCCCCCGACAGGCTGGATGAACGACCCTAACGGGGTCGTGTTCTTTCGTGGCGAATATCACGTTTTCTATCAACATTACCCCTTCGAAGCGAAATGGGGTCCGATGTATTGGGGGCACGCCAAGAGTGCCGATCTGGTTCATTGGCAGCACCTGCCCATTGCGCTGGCACCCGACAATGAATTCGACCGTGACGGCTGCTTTTCCGGTAGTGCGGTGGTGTGCGGAGATACCCTGGCGCTGATCTACACGGGGCACACCTGGCTGGGGGAAGTGGGTGACGAGCGCTTAATCCGTCAGGTCCAGTGCCTGGCCACCAGCATCGACGGCGTCCGGTTCGTCAAGCATGGCGCCGTCATCGGGACCGCGCCACAAGACGCAATCATGCACTTTCGTGACCCCAAGGTATGGAAGGAGGATGACTATTGGTACCTCATTGCCGGCGCACGTCTGGGCGATAGGCCGGTGCTCCCGCTGTACCGCTCCAAGGATCTGCACGTCTGGGAGTTCCTTGACTATGTGTCCGGTGGCAGCGAGGGCGATGGCTATATGTGGGAGTGCCCGGATCTGTTCCGACTGAACGGAAGCGATGTGCTGCTGTACTCCCCCCAAGGCATGTCTTCGCAAGGTTACGAACGGCTCAACAAGTACCAGACCGGTTACCGAGTGGGTCGACTCGACAGCGACTGGCGCTTCATGGGTGGACCTTTTATCGAACTGGATAACGGCCACGATTTCTATGCAGCGCAAACGCTATTGGCCGCCGATGGTCGGCGCCTTGTGTGGGCATGGCTCGACATGTGGGAAAGCCCGATGCCGAGCCAGGCCCATCACTGGTGCGGCATGCTCGGATTGCCACGCGAACTTGAACTGTGCGCAGATCGCCTTTGCGTGTTTCCGGCACGGGAGCTCACCGCTCTGCGCAAGACGCTATTGCCGAGCTCGCCGTGGTGGGAGGCGTCGGGAGCCCAGTGGGTGCCGGGAGTGAACGGCGATATGCTCGAAATCCATGTGAACCTGGATTTACTCGGTTGCACCGACGGCCACTTGGGAATCGCGTTGCGCTGCAGCGACGATGGCGATGAACAAACCCTGCTCTACTACGATGCGGCGCTGCAGCGCCTGGTGCTTGACCGCAGCCGCTCGGGTGCGCAAGTCACCGGTCAGCGCAGCGTGGCGATAGATCCGACACAAGCGTTACTGTCATTGCGTGTGTTCCTCGATCGCTCGTCCATTGAGGTGTTCGACGAAAACGGGCGCTTCAGCCTCAGCAGTCGCATCTACCCACAACGCGAGAGTCTGGGTGTAAAGCTTCTTGCAAGCGGGACTGGCGGGCGTGTCTCGATTTCCAGGGCATGGTCTCTCGCCTCGGGATGGCTATGAGCAGCCTCATTCGAGTCGCGAGAAGCGCGGGTCATGTGTCATGATCCTGCGTCAACCTGACCGGTTTCGCCACGCATGACTTCAGTGAAAGACGTTGCACAGCTGGCCGGCGTGTCCCTGATGACGGTTTCTCGAGCGCTCAACAATCCGGAAAAACTGAGCCCCGAAACCCTTCAGCGGGTACGTCTCGCCATTGATGAACTGCAATTCGTACCGAGCCTGTCGGCGCGCAAGATGCGCGGCGACAACCTCCAGTCGCGCACCATCGGTGTGTTCGCGCTGGACACCGCGACCACACCGTTCGCGGTCGAGTTGCTGCTGTCCATCGAACAGACTGCGCAACAAGCCGGCTGGAATGTCTTTATCCTCAACCTGCTAAGCAACCCGCCCACCGACCAGAATATTGACCTGATGCTATCGCACCGTCCCGACGGGTTGATCTTCAGCGCTATGGGGTTTCGCCACGTGAGTATTCCCGAGCGCTTGAAGAGCAAACCCCTGGTACTCGCCAATTGCATGGCCGATGACAGTCGCCTGGTGAGTTATGTGCCAGACGACGAAACGGGGCAGTATCGAGCGGTACATCATGCGTTGAGCCAAGGCTATCGGCGCCCTCTTTGTATCAATCTGCCAAAACAGAGCCTGGCCTGGGGGCTCCGACAAAAAGGCATGCAGCGTGCCTGCAAGGCATTCGGACTGGCGCCTGACGTGATCCTGCAATACGACCTTTCCGATCATGACGCCTATGGTGAAACCGCCGCCATCCTCGACCGGCATATCATTGATGGTCGCCCCCAATTCGATATTCTGATCTGTGGCAACGACCGCATCGCGTTTTGCGCCTATCAGCTGTTGTTGGGCCGCGGCCTGAAAATTCCCAACGATGTCGCCGTGCTCGGTTACGACAACATGATCGGTATTGCCGAACTGTTCATCCCGCCGCTGACCACGGTGCAACTGCCGTACTACGAGATCGGTCGCAAGGCTGCCCGGCACTTGATCGAGACCCTCGAGGAATCGGGAGCCCAGCCGGTTGATTGCCCATTGGTGGTCAGGGCATCACTATAAAATTCGCCTACGGGGCTTCAAAGGACTCTATAGATCTCCGAAATCACCTGCATCGTTGCGTCTTCGATCGTTCCTTCATTACGGCATAAAACCCAGCCGTTATCTGAAATCGCTTGCTCGAACGCCCGGGTACAAGCGACATGTTCTTCCAGCTTATGGATCACAGTACTGCTCAGCCCACGCGATCGTGCCGCAGCCCTCGCCCATGAAATATCAGGGTCGGTGACAACGCCGACATGCAGGTCTGGCACTCGCACGTTTCGATCAATGTTCAACTGTAGAATCTCTGCAAACGGGACTATCCGGCGAAACGCAGCGTCTGAGGGATACCAGCGATCGATCAGGATGATGCTGTCTGTTGGCTGTTTAGCCAGCACGTGCCGGGAAATCCAGGTACGGCTATCTGCAAGGCGCTCACAAACTTCGAACTCCAGATCCCGGTTGGGATTTCTGACGAGCTTGTTAACGAGGGCCATTATTTCACCCCTATAGGGATCGCTTTTACTCTCGGAAAGTCGGATCACCTTTTTGTTGTCTGCCCTCAGTACTTTCGTAACGGCTTCCAACAGTGTGGTTTTGCCGGTTCCCTTGGGCCCATCCAGAGAAACAAACAGCGGTCTATTCATTCTTCACATAACGATTGATATACGGTTTTTTTTGCCCTGTTCGTTTGTTTGAACCGCTTGGCGCGACTACACGAGTCGACTGGAGGGCCCTGATGAACAGACATTGTCGGACACTCTAACCCGGTTTCTCGCTGGCGTACTCAAATCAGGGGCACAGTCGCTTCTGAACATCGGTCCCCCTGCAGGAGCTGTCGAGCTCAAACCGCAAAACCCTGCCGATCTGATCAATAACGCCATAGTCTTCCAGACACCGCTCCCAAAGTCACAGCGCTCAGTGCGCGAGCAAGTGTCAAATTAACGTTATCTCCGGCCTGCCACCTGACAACCACTGATCAGTAATATCGGTTTTTTTGACGCGTCTCCGATATTCGGTCACAACTTTCGCGCTCCTGCAGGTCATAACACGGTGATCGTCGATGGAATATTGGCTTTTTCCGCAGTTTTAGCCTGATACGGAGATAACTTCATGATTTTTAACGTTCAAAATTTTGGCGCCAAAGGAGATGGCCTCACCGACGACACGGCAGCGATACAAAGTGCAATTGATGCGGCCGCTGCCGCAGGCGGTGGGCAGGTGTACATGCCGACTGGAACTTACATCGTTTCGGGCGGTGAGGAACCCTCCGACGGCTGCCTGATGCTCAAGAGCAACGTCTATTTGTACGGCGACGGCATGGGCGCTACCAACGTCAAGGTGGCTGACGGCTCCGATACCAAGATCACCGGGGTTATCCGCTCCGCCTATGGCGAAGAAACCCACGACTTTGGTGTCAGCAACCTCACCATTGATGGTAACCGCGACAACACAACCGGCAAGGTCGATGGTTGGTTCAACGGTTACATTCCCGGCCAAGAAGGTTACGACTCCAACGTCACCCTCGACAGCGTCGAGATCAAGGATTGCTCCGGGTACGGTTTCGACCCCCACGAGCAGACCGTCAACATGGTCATCAAGAACAGCGTGTCCCACGGCAATGGCCTGGACGGCTTCGTTGCTGACTTCCTCAGCGACAGCACCTTCGAAAACAACGTCGCCTACGACAATGACCGCCACGGTTTCAACGTCGTCACCAGTACCCACGACTTCACCCTGACCAATAACGTTGCCTACAACAACGGCGGCAATGGCATCGTGGTGCAGCGTGGCAGCGAGGACATCCCCTCCCCCAGCAACATCACCATCACTGGTGGCGAGGTGTACGGCAACGGCGCTGAAGGGGTGCTGATCAAGCTGTCCAGCGAAGTGACTGTCAGCGGCGTCGATATTCACGACAACGCAAGCGCCGGGGTTCGCGTCTACGGCAGTAACCACGTCGAGATCATCGACAACACGCTTAACAATAATTCGCTAGGCAATCCCGTACCGGAAATCATTATCCAGTCCTACGACGACACCCTGGGTGTGTCCGGCAAGTACTTCAACGGCAGCGATAACACCATCCAGGGCAACATCATCAGCGGCAGCAACCTGTCGACCTATGGTGTTGCAGAGCGCAATGAAGACGGCACCGATCGCAACGCCATTATTGGCAACACCATCAGCCACACCAGCAAGGGTGCCACGCTGGTCTATGGCGACGGCAGCTACGTCAGCGCCACGGTGCCGATGACCACCGTGCAAGGTACGGCCGGCAACGACACCCTGCTGGGCAGCGCCGAAAGCGAGATTTTCTACGGCGGTGCCGGTAACGACACCATCAATGGCGGGGCCGCTAGTGACATTCTGGTGGGCGGTGCAGGCATCGACAAACTCACTGGCGGTACCGGTGCCGATACGTTCCGTTTCGCTGTTCAATCGGACAGTTACCGCAACGCAACTTCAAGCTTCGATGACACCATCACCGACTTCGACGTCACCCAAGACAAGATCGACCTCGCCGGCCTCGGCTTCACGGGCCTGGGCAATGGCCGTGGCGGCACCTTGCAGGTCAGCTACAGCGCCAGCAACGACCGCACTTACATCAAGGACTACGATGCCGACGGCAGCGGCAATCGCTTCGAGTTGATTCTCTCGGGCAACCTCGCCAGCACCCTGACCGCCAGCAATTTCCTCTTCAATCACGTGGTCACCGGCACCAGCGCCAGCGACTCGTTGCTAGGCAGCGATTCGGCCGACACCCTGCTCGGCCTGGCGGGTAACGACAACCTCAGTGGCGGTGCGGGCGACGACAAGCTCGACGGCGGCGCCGGCATGGACACCCTCACCGGCGGCACCGGAGCGGACGTCTTTGTGTTCTCCAATCGCATGGACAGTTACCGCAACTACAACACCGGCGGTGCCAACCTCAGCGACGTGATCACCGATTTCGATATCAGCGCCGACAAAATTGACCTCTCGGCCATTGGTTTTACCGGTCTGGGAGATGGCAAGAACAACACCGTTTACCTGGTGCTCAACAGTGCCGGCACCAAGACTTACATCAAGTCCCTGACCGCCGATGCCGATGGCAACCGCTTTGAAGTGGCGCTGGACGGCAATTACCTCGACAAACTGACCAGCGCCAACTTCGTCTTCGCCACGTCGTCACCGACCAACCAGGCGCCAGTGCTGGCCACCCCGTTGCTGGATCAGAACGCGACCGAAAGCACACCGTTCAGCTACGTTGTACCGGCCACCAGCTTCACCGATCCGGATAACGACAGCCTCAGCTACACCGCCAAACTGGCCGATGGCAGCGCCCTGCCCGGCTGGCTGACATTCGATGCCGCGACTCGTACGTTCAGCGGTACGCCCAGCGATACCGCATCAGGCACTTACTCCATACAGGTCACCGCGACTGACGGCAGCAACGCCACCGTCAACGACAGCTTTACCCTCGCCGTGCAGGACGTGCCCGCCTCACCCAGCCCGATCAATGGCACGCCGAACAACGACACGCTGACCGGCACAGCCGCCGACGAGCAAATGTTCGGTGGTGGCGGCAACGACACGCTCAATGGCGGCGCGGGCAACGATATCCTGGTCGGTGGCGCCGGGGCGGACAAACTCACTGGCGGCGCGGGTGCCGATGTGTTCCGCTACACCTCAACACTCGACAGTTACCGCACCAGCTCCACCAGCGTCAGTGACCAGATCCTCGACTTCGACGTGACAGCGGACAAGATCGACGTCTCGGCGCTTGGCTACACGGCCCTGGGCAATGGCCTGAACGGTACGCTGCAAGTGTCTTACAGCGCATCGAGCAACCGCACCTACCTCAAGGACCTCACCGTCGACGCCAATGGCAACCGCTTCGAAGTGTCGATGGCGGGCAACCTGGTGAGCAGCCTGACGGCGAGTCATTTTGTCTTCGACACCCACCAAAACATGCCCAGCAATGTCGCGCCGGTGGTGGCCATTCCCCTCCTCGATCAGAACGCCACCGAAAACACCCCGTTCAATTACACGGTGACCCATGACAGCTTCACCGATGCCGATCAGGATGTGTTGGTCTACACCGCAACGCTCGCCGACGGCAGCGCCCTGCCCACCTGGCTGAGTTTCAACGCCACGAGCCTGACGTTCACCGGTACGCCGATCAGCACGGCATCGGGTAATTACAGCGTATTGGTCAAGGCCACCGATCCTTCCGGGGAGTCGGTCAGTGACAGCTTCGCCCTGGCGGTGGCCGATGCGCCCGCCAATACCATCGCCGGCACCAACAATGCCGAAGCCCTCAACGGTACGGCCGGTGCGGACCTTATCCTCGGCCTCGGTGGCAATGACACGATCAAGGCCGGCACCGGTGCGGACATCGTCGACGGTGGCGCCGGACGCGACTCGCTGTACGGCGGCGACGGGGCCGATACCTTCCGCTACAGCAACGCGCTCGACAGCTACCGCGACTACGATACCGGCGGCGTCACAGCCACCGACACGATTTATGACTTCACTGCGGGCGTCGACAAGATCGATGTGTCGGGCCTGGGCTTTCTCGGTCTCGGCGATGGCAGCAACCACACGCTGTACATGACCCTCAACGCGGCTGGCGACAAGACCTACGTCAAGTCCGCCGAAGCGGATGCCGATGGCAACCGTTTTGAGATCGCCCTCAATGGCAACTACCTAGACACGCTGAGCGCCAGCGACTTCGTGTTCGGCGAGCGTGCCCAACAGGACATCCTCTACCTGCCAACCCTCGGTCAATCCAATGCGCGCCTGCTGCGCATGACGGAGGACGACAATCAGTCCGGCACCTCAATGCTGGTCAACGACCTGGACCGCTACACCACCTACGACGTGCGCAGCCAGTTCACCGATGCCGATGGCAATGGCATCGACATCGCGGTGGGTGGCAGCACGGTCAATGGCCTGTCGACCATGGGCGCCGAGGAGCTCAAGTTGTGCTGGTGGTTGACCGACACCAACCAACCCGGCCCTGCGCTGCTGCGTGCCGTCGCATTGCTGGGGGACCAGCTCACCGAACTGCAATCGATCGATAGCGTCACCATGGGCATCATTTGGGGCCAGGGCGAAGAAGCCGCCCAGGAGATCGGCCGCGCCACGGACAAAGCTGCGGCAGCTGCAGCCTACAAGGCTGCGACCCTGAACGTGTTTGATTACCTGCATACCCAATTCGGCAGCTTCAGCGTGTACATGATGGAAACCGGCCACTACCAGGAGGATGCGGCGCGTGCCCGTGGTTATTCGGAAGAGAAAATTGCCTCGATCGTAGAAGGGGTCGGTTATGTTCGCGCCGTCCAGGAAGGCATCGCCGCAGAGCGTGCCGACGTCAAGCTGGCGGTGGACTACACCGACCTGCCCTTGCGCTACGAAGTCGATCCGCTGGTGTACCCCGACGACGTCTGGCACTTGCACGAGGAATCGGCGGAAATCGTCGGGCAGCGCTTGGCCGATTACATCGCCGATGACCTTGGCTTCCAAGGCAACCCCGGTGACAACAACAGCGCACAGGAGATTTTCGACAACGCTCAAAATCAGGGCGGGATGATCTCCGGTACTGACCAGGCCGATACCCTGGTGGGCAGCTCGGGCAACGACACACTGGATGGCGACCTGGGCGCAGACTCTATGACCGGTGGCGACGGCAACGACATTTATGTGGTCGATAACGCGTCCGACAGTGTCACGGAAACCAATACTTCACCTTCGCAGATTGATACGGTGCAGGCCTCGGTCAGCTGGACATTGGGTGCCAATCTGGAAAATCTGGTGCTCAGTGGCGTGTCGGACATCGACGGCACCGGTAATGAGCTGCGCAACTTCATCACCGGCAATGCCGCCGCCAACGTGCTCAATGGCGCCGCAGGGGCCGACAGCATGAGCGGTGGCGATGGCAGCGATACTTACTATGTCGACAACGCCGACGACAGCGTGATCGAGACCCAGAGCAACGCAGTGCCAGGAGGGTTCGACAGCGTGCACAGCAGTTCGGCGGCCTACACCCTCGGCGCCAATGTCGAGCATCTGTATATCGATAGCACCGTTGCCGCCAATGGTACGGGCAACGCGTTGGACAACACGCTGTTCGCCGGCGCCGGCAACAACGTGCTGGACGGGCGCGAGGGTAATGACACCGTGTCTTTTGAAAGTGCCCTGTCCGGCGTTACCGCCAACCTCTCGACGTCTGCGCAACAAAACACCGGGGGTTCCGGGCTCGACACCTTGAAATTTTTCGAAAACCTGACAGGAAGCGCCTACGCCGACAGTCTGTCGGGCAACAGCGCCGCGAACGTCCTGAACGGTGGTGCGGGCAACGATACGCTGGTGGCCGGTTCGGGCGATGACCGGTTGATCGGCGGCGCAGGCACCGACACTCTCACCGGTGGCACGGGCGCGGATACCTATGCGTTTGGTGCACTGTCAGACATGGGCGTCGGGTCTCTGCGCGATGTGATCAACGGCTTCAAGAGCACTGAGAGCGATCATCTGGATTTCACCGGCCTGGACGCCAACTCGTTGACCGCCGCTGTTGACCCCTTCACCTTCATCGGCAACAACGCCTTCGACCCTGCCAACGCCACCGGCCAACTGCGCTTTGCCGACGGCATTCTCTACGGCAGTGTCAACGCCGACGCCACCCCCGATTTCGAAATCCAACTGGTGGGGGTCAAGGAGCTGCACACAAGCGATTTCACAGCCTGAGCCAAAATCCACAACCTGTAAGAGCGAGCCTGCTTGCGATGACGGCGGCACATCCAACACGGATGCAAGCTGACCCACCGCGTTCGCGAGCAGGCTGGCTCCCACAAGGATTTTGGGCATGGGTCAGCGGTGGGCGTCAATCCGTCCCTTGCTTCATTTCTCAAACAACTGGCTACCCAGCTGCCCTCGCGCCTTGCCCTCCTGATACGCCGCCCAACGCCCTTTGTCGTAGAGCGGTTGTTGCGCCGCCAGGGTAACGTTGTTCGCCTGGTAATCATTGCTGTTGACGTAGCTGGTGTCATCGCCGCCATCGATACGCCCGCCGTAGCCGTAGCGTGATGTCAGCGACACTTGCGGATAGAGGCCGCCACGGCCAATGGCTTCTTCATGCGTCGAAGCATCAAAGGCATGGGCGGCCGATTGCACAGTCGGGTCGTTGAGGCGTGAGGCATCGTACGCGCCGCTGAGGCTCAGCGCTTCCTGGGGGTCGCCCAGACAGAACTGATCGCCCCCCAACCGGTACACAGAGTCAGCAACAGGCGGGTGCTATAACGGAACCGTAGGGTCATGCTCATTCCTCTTTGAAGGCTGCGAGCAAGCGTTCGCGTAATGGTTTCATCAGGTAATTCATCAAGGTGCGTTCACCGGTTACCACCGTGACATCGGCAAGCATGCCGGGGCGCACCAGCAGGCCGGCCGCCTGCAGCGAGGCGACGGTGTCTGCAGGAATTTCGACCTTGGCGGAAAAATAGGGCTGGTGCGTCTGCTCATTGATCAATTGGTCCGCCGACACCGTCGCCACCGTGCCAATGACCGTCGGCGTATCCACCCGTTGCAGCGCCGTGAAATGCACATGTACGGGCAGCCCCGGGCGCAACTTGTTGGCCATCAACGGCTCGAAGCGCGCGGTGATCGCCATCGGCGCATCCAACGGCACCACCTGCATCAGGGTTTGACCGGCCTGCGCAACGCCGCCGACCGTGTGAATGCTCACATCCATGACCTGCCCGGAGGCCGGTGCACGGATCGCACCGTTATCGACTTCAAACTGAAAAGCATTGATCTGGTCGGCATACCCTGACGCCTCGGCAGAGACTTCACTGAGCTGAGTTTCGGCATCGCGGCGAAATTCCTGCTGTGCCTGCAAGGCCTTTAGCCGGCTTTCATTGATCGACTGGCGAGTCCTGCCGACATCGCCCACCCCGGAAGCAATCTGCCCGGCCAATTGGGCGGCATTGCGCTCGGCCTCGAAAAGTTTGTTGCGCGGAACGTAGCCTTCACGGGCCAGGTCACGCAGGCCAACCAGCTCTTGCTGCTGGAAGTGCATCTGCGCGTCATAGTTGCGCTTGACGCCTTCGTAGCCGAGCAATTGCTGCTGCAATGCCGCTGCTTCGTGTTCGATGATCTGCAAGCGGCTGCCCAGTTCTGCGCGGCGGGTCACAAACAACTGGCTCTGCAAGGCCATGGCGGCCTTGACCCGCGGCTCGTCGGCGTGTTCCAGCAGTTCAGCGGGCCATTGAATCTCGGCTGAGCCCAAGCGCTCGGCAATCAACCTCGCCTCGACGCTGCGATCGTTGAGCAACTTGCCCCGGGTCACGTCCAGTTGCGACTGCGCCTGCACAGTGTTGAGTTGCACCAGCAACTGCCCTTGGGTGACGCGGTCGCCATCGCTGACCAGCAGCTTCTCCACCACTCCACCGACCAGCGACTGCACTGCCTTGCGTTCGCCCGCCACCACCACGGTGCCGCTGCCCACGACACCCTGGTCGAGCGGCGCCAGGCAAGCCCAAAGCAGGAAACCACCCAGCGCCAGAACCAGGAAACCCACACCATAACGTGCAGCCGCCCCGGCGTCGGTATTGGCGCCGGGCGGTGTTGTGGCGCCCCGAACGCTTGGGCTCTGCTCGCTGTATGTTCGTGTTCCAGGGGTCAGATCATGCATCTTCGCCTGCCTCCCTGACCGCGGCTGGACTTGGCGCCGGCATCAATGCCTTGAGCATCCGGTCCCGTGGACCGAACGCTTGTTGAATACCGTCCTTGAGCACCAGGATGTGATCGACCACCGCGAGTACATTAGGCCGATGGGTAATGAGCACCACAGTGCTGCCGGCGGCCTTGAGCGCACTGATTGCCTGAACCAGTGCCAGCTCTCCGGCTTCATCGAGATTGGAGTTCGGCTCATCGAGCACGATCAGCGACGGCAGCCCATAGAGCGAACGAGCCAGGCCAAGGCGCTGCTTTTGTCCACCGGACAACCCCAGCCCGCCGGGGCCCAACGGCGTGTCGTAACCCTTGGGGAATCTCAGGATCATCTCGTGAATGCCCGCGTGTCGCCCCGCGGCGATGATCTTGTCGGCGTCCTGTTCACCGAAGCGGGCAATATTGTCGGCCACACTGCCGTCGAACAGTTCGATGTCCTGCGGCAGGTATCCGAGGTACGGGCCCAAGGCGTCGGGCGACCATTGGCTGATCTCGGCGTTGTCCAGACGCACCGACCCGCCCATGGCCGGCCAGACCCCGACCAACGCCCTGGCCAGCGTTGACTTGCCACTGGCGCTGGGGCCAACGACGGCGAGCACATCACCTTTGGCCAGGTGGAAATTGATGCCCCGCAGAATCGGTTGCGAGGCACCGGGCGGGCCAACATACAACTGCTCCAGACGTACCGCGCCAGTAGGCGGCGGCAAAGGCATGCGCAGTCGCTCGCGTGGGTGCTGGGCAAGGAGTTGATTCAGGCGCTGGTAACTCTGGCGCCCGGAGTTGAATTGTTTCCACGAGCCAATGGCGATTTCCACGGGGGCCAGGGCGCGCCCCAACAGCAACGACATGGCGATCATCATGCCCGCCGAGAGTTGGCCTTCGAGCACCAGCAACGCACCCAGGCCCAAGGCCAGCGACTGCCCGGAGATGCGCACGAATCGGGTCATCGACGTGATACGCGCGCTGCGATCGCTGGCATGGGCCTGGGCGGCAACAATGCGTTGCTGTATCAGGCTCCAACGCTGGCGCAACGGCCCGAGCATGCCAAGGGCCTGGATGACTTCGGCATTGTGGAAGGTGCTGTTGACATAGATCGACGATTGCACGCTTAGGCGATTGGCTTCGCCCAAGCGAGCTCGAGTCGCCAGCTCGCCCCACAGTGCCAGACCGATCAGCACCAGGGCCAGTACCAGTGTCAGCACGCCGAACCAGGGATGAAAGATGAAAGCCACCAGCAGAAAGATCGGTAACCACGGCGCATCGAGCAACGCAATCAGCCCCTGGCCGGTGATCAACTGCCGCAGCGTTGCCAGATCGGTGAGCACCTGCGCCGGGTTGGCGTTGTGTTCGCGCAGGCTGCGGGCGAAGGCTGCGTCGAAAATCCGCTCGCCCAAGGCATCGTCCAGCCCGGCACTCATGCGAATCATCACCTCGCCGCGTACCCACTCGGTCAGGGCGCTGAACATGAACAGTCCCAGGGCGATCAAGGTGAGCATGAACAAGGTGGTTTCGTTGCGGCTGGTAAGGACCCGGTCGTACACCTGCATCATGTAGAGGGACGGCACCAGCACCAGCAGGTTGATCGCGCCACTGAACAGGGCCAACGACCAGAAAACCCGGCGATAACTGAGTAAAGCGGCATCAATGTCATGACGCGGATCAAGAAGCAAACCCATGGAAAGTCGCTCGCAAAAGGATTAGTCGGTTCAGGACGCAATCCATCGCGAGCGTTTTGCCCCAAGGGGCGAAAACACTAAATGTAGTCTGACGTGCCGCAATCAGAGACGGTCCTCGTCGCTACAGGCGCCAATTACTGACAACGCGACCACGGGTTAGTGCCGGTTCCAGGGACGGGGTTTTAAGGTGAGTGACGGGCGGGAATGTTGCATCGCACCACAAACATTCAAAACACTGTCGCCTGCCGATACTGGCGCGGTGTGAAGCCGGTCGATGCCTTGAACTGTCGAGTGAACGCACTGTGGTCGGTGTAGCCGCACTGCAATGCGACTTCGGTGATGGGAATCTCGGTGTGCAGCAGTCGGTGCGCGTGTTCCAGTCGAACCTTTTGAATCATCTGCCGCGGCGTCAGGTGGAACACTCGCTTGCAATACCTTTCCAGCTGCGCCACTGAAATACCGGCGATTCGAGTGAGTTCGCCCAAGGTGATGCGGCGATTGAAATGCGCGCGAATATATTCATCCACCGCAGCCAGGCGCTGATACGCCGGATGCGTATCACTGGCCGATTGCAGGTCGACCGAAATCCCTGCCAGGCCAATGATTTCGCCGTTGCGGTTATACAACGGGCGTTTATGCGTCAGGCACCAACCGGGCTCTCGACTCCCGTACAAGTGCAACTCCAGTTGGTCTTCCAGGACAAAGCCTTGCTCCAGTACACGGCGATCCTGTTCGGTGTAGCCAGGCCCCAATTGTTCTGGAAAGACTTCGGCGCTGGTTTTTCCAAGCAGCGGTTGCAGCTGTTTTAATCCACAGCGCTGAACCAGCGTGCTATTGGCCATGACATAGCGCGCCTTCATGTCTTTGATAAAGATCGCGGCATTGGGGATCACATCCAGCATCGGCAACAGAAGCGCCACGCCCGCCAGTATTTCTTCGAGGGTGTCGGGTCGATTCAGGTCGTTCCCTTGGCACAGGATCGCCAATGCGTTCTGCGTCATGAAGCTTGTTCTCCCACGCTGCGGCCAGACAAAAATCCATCCTCGCGCCCTCTGCGCTCAGCACGTTGGCCATCGCTGACCAGTCACTTCAGAGCCTGTGTTAAGGCGCGCGCAAGCAGATTGCCCCAAGGTTTACGCCGTGTCGAGGCCATCCGCATTGTGCCGATTTCGTCATTTGCAGCCATGCAAAACATCAATCGCAATCGCCCCTGACGCGTTCACTCTATCGGCAGCTTCGGTGGCCTGGTGGTGGCAACCGGCACACCTCTGAAGGATAGGTAGATGAAACGAGTACATGTCATCGACTCCCACACCGGCGGCGAGCCGACTCGCCTGGTGATGAATGGTTTCCCACAACTGCCCGGCCAGACCATGATCGAGAAGCGTAATGCCCTGCGCGATCAGCATGACCACTGGCGCAGGGCCTGCCTGCTGGAGCCCCGTGGCAACGATGTACTGGTCGGCGCCCTGTACTGCGAGCCGGTCTCGCCGGATGCCACCTGCGGCGTGATCTTCTTCAACAACGCCGGCTACCTCGGCATGTGCGGTCACGGCACCATCGGCCTGGTCAACTCATTGCATTACTTGGGGCATATCACCCCCGGTGTACACAAGATCGACACGCCCGTCGGACCGGTCAGCGCGACGCTGCATGAAGACGGCACGGTGACCCTGCGTAATGTGCCAGCCTACCGCTATCGCCTAAAGGTGCCGGTGGAAGTCCCCGGGCACGGCCGCGTTTATGGCGATGTCGCCTGGGGTGGCAACTGGTTTTTCCTGGTCTGCGACCACGGGCAGGTGCTGCAACTCGACAACGTCGAAGCCCTCACCGATTACACCTGGGCGATGCTCAAGGCTCTGGAAGCCCAAGGCATCCATGGCGAAAACGGCGCCGTCATCGACCATGTCGAGCTGTTTGCCGACGACAACCAGGCCGACAGTCGCAACTTCGTCATGTGCCCGGGCAAGGCCTACGACCGCTCGCCCTGCGGCACCGGCACCAGCGCCAAACTGGCGTGCCTGGCGGCCGATGGAAAACTGGCCGCCGGTGAACCCTGGGTACAAGCGAGCATCACTGGCAGTCAGTTCGTCGGCAGCTTCGAATGGGAAGGCGAACGTGTTCGCCCGTTCATTACCGGCCAGGCCTTCATGACCGCCGACAGCACGCTGCTGATCGACGAACAGGATCCCTTCGCGTGGGGCATTTGAGCGATCACGCGGCACGTCCCCTCAATCAAGTTGAATGAACGCTTCAAGGAGTGACAACAATGAGCGCGAACATCTTCACTGGCTGCATTCCAGCACTGATGACCCCCTGCACCGCGGAGCGCAAACCCGACTTCGACGCGCTGGTGGCCAAAGGTCGCGAACTGATTGATATCGGCATGAGTGCTGTCGTGTATTGCGGTTCCATGGGTGACTGGCCCCTGCTCACCGAAGCCGAGCGCCAGGAAGGCGTGGCGCGTCTGGTCGCCGCCGGTGTGCCGACCATCGTCGGTACCGGCGCCGTCAACAGCCGTGAAGCTATTTCCCACGCGGCCCATGCGGCCAAGGTCGGTGCCCAGGGCCTGATGGTGATCCCTCGCGTCCTCTCCCGGGGAGCGTCGCCCGCCGCGCAAAAAGCTCACTTCGCGGCGATCTTGAAGGCGGCTCCAAATCTGCCGTCGGTGATCTACAACAGCCCGTACTATGGCTTCGCCACCCGCGCGGATCTGTTTTTCGAACTGCGCCGCGAACACCCGAACCTGATCGGCTTCAAGGAGTTCGGCGGTGCTGCCGACCTGCGCTACGCCGCCGAAAACATCACGTCCAAGGACGATGACGTCACCCTGATGGTCGGTGTCGATACCCAAGTGGTGCATGGCTTCGTCAACTGCAACGCCACCGGCGCCATCACCGGCATCGGCAACGCGCTGCCCCGCGAGGTGCTGCAATTGGTGGCCCTGAGCAAGCAGGCGGCCAAGGGAGACGCCAAGGCCCGCCGCCTGGCCAGAGAGCTGGAATCTGCGCTGCATGTGCTGTCGTCCTTCGATGAGGGCTGCGACCTGGTCCTCTATTACAAGCACCTGATGGTGCTCAATGGCGACAAGGAATACACCCTGCACTTCAACGAGACCGATGCGCTCAGCGATGCCCAACGGCGCTATGCCGAGACCCAGTACACGTTGTTCCGCCAGTGGTACAAAATCTGGTCGGCCGAACAGAACGTCGCTTGATCTCACCCTGACTGCGCCCGCTGTGAAGCCGCCCGGTTTCGCAGTCTGGGCCACTCTTTTTCCAGGAAAGCGCCATGACTCTGCCTGCTGCACATAACCCGCACGACAACGCGGACATTGCCGTGGTCGGCGCCGGCATCATCGGCGTCGCTTGCGCTCTGCGGCTGGCACGCCAAGGGCTGCGAGTCGTGGTCATCGACCAACAAGACCCCGGCCGGGGCGCCTCGTTTGGCAATGCCGGGCATCTGGCGACCGAACAGGTGTTTCCTATCGCCGACCTGTCCATCCTCAAACGCCTGCCAGCCATGCTCATGGACCCGATGGGCCCGTTGCGCCTGGACTGGAAATACCTGCCGCGCGCCCTGCCCTGGTTCATTCGCCTGCTGCTGAATCTGCGCCCGGCACCCTTACAACGGACCGTCGCCGGCCTGCGCGCACTCAACGAAAGCAGCCTGGGCGCATGGCACCGGCTGCTAAAAGACATTGCCCGCCCCGATCTGCTGCGCGAGGACGGCTCGTTGCTGGTGTTCGAACGCGCCGACTCGCATAAAGCAATCGAAGCGCTACAGGCACGGATGCGCCATCAACACGTACCGGTCGATTACTGGCAGGCCAACGCGGTGCGCGAGGCGGCGCCACACCTCAGCGAGCGAATTCTGGGCGGTCTGTTCTTCCCGCGCACCGGGCATTTTCTCGACCCTTATAGGGTGGTCTGCGAACTGGTCCATGCCGCCAAAGCCTGCGGCGTGCACTTCCTCAAGCAAAAGGTTTTGGGCGCACACCTGCAAGAGAACGGCGTCTCGCTCATCACTGACCAGGGCCGTTTCACCGCCCGCCAGACCCTGATCGCCTGCGGCGCCCACTCCGCGAAGTTGACGGCAGCGCTGACCGGCAAAAAGGTACCGCTGGATACCGAGCGCGGCTATCACTTGATGTTGCCCCATGAACACGGGCGGCTGCCGTTCGCCGTCACCTCGCTGGAGCGCAAGTTCATCATGACCCCGATGGCCGATGGTCTGCGATTGGCCGGCACCGTCGAGTTCGCCGGCCTCGAGCGCCCTGCGGCGATGGAGCGCGCCTGGCAGTTGCACCGGCTGAGTGAAGGCCTGTTCAAGCACGACTTGAACGCCGATGCGGCGACGCCCTGGATGGGGTTTCGCCCGTCCTTGCCGGACTCCCTGCCAATCCTCGACCGGGTGTGCGACGGCAAGGTGCTGCTCGCCTTTGGTCACCAGCACCTGGGCCTGACGCAGGCCGCGGTCACTGCCGAACTCATCGCGAAAATGGCGTCGCCTGCGCCTCATACCCATGGATTACCGGCCATTGAACCCTATAGGCTGGGTCGATTCTGAAGAACACCCGCCGCCAGGTGGGTGTGGCAAGTTTTGAGCACTGACTTACACTGCGTACACCCCATGCAAACCAATGACTGTTCAAGGGATCGCCAGGTGCAAGGCAATCCGAGCATCCCGTAATGATCTGGGTGAAGCCAACATGAAAACGGTCACGACCCATTTCACCTGTCTGCTCGCTGCCAGCGTGTGCGTGGCGGCGAGCACCTGTGCGCACGCTGCGTCCCCTCCCGGCATCGACTGCGCCAAGACCAGGGCCTCCGTCGAAAAGCTCATCTGTCGCGATCCGCAACTGACGCAGATGGATATCGAACTGACGCGTCTTTATCGCCTGGCGCTCACCGATCAACGTTCAGTTCCGCCGCCGGACAAAGTCATCATCGACCAACAGTTCTGGATCGACGCCCGCAACGGATGTACCACCGGGCCGGAACTCAAGGGGTGCATCATCCGAAGTTATGCCGAACGCGCGCACCAGCTACGCCAAGGCTCGGCCATCGTGAGAACCAAGGATCCAGACCGACTCACCGAAGGCCCGCTGGCATTGCGTTGCGCAGGCTTTAACTCGCTGATTACCGCCACCTTCTTCAATGCGCAGCCGGGTGTTGTGTACCTGAAATGGGCGAACACCGCGATCACCCTGAGCCAGGTGCCGAGCGATGCGGGTATTCGATACACCGGCAAGGATTACCAGGGTAACTACAGCTTCTGGCAAGACGGCAATGGGGTGCTTTTCCAGAAACCCGGCTCCAAGGAAATGAGTTGTACGGTCGAGCCGGTCAGCTGATTGCCCCGCCCTCACCCTCTCCCGACCTCCACCACCCCGCCATTCAACCGCACCGGCCACACCCGCAAACGCTGTTGAGGCGACTCCAGGCAACTGCCGTCCGCCAGCCGGAAATGCTGTTTGTAGATGGGCGACGCCACCACCAGATCACCCTTGATACTGCCAATCAACCCGCGACCGATGACATTCGCCCCGGATTGCGGGTCGTGGTTGTCGATGGCGTAGAGGGTCTGCCCCTCGGCACCCGGGATGTAGAACAGCGCCACTTGCGCGCCGTCGAGCCACACGACCACGCCGGAGTTGCTGACCAGGTCCTGTTGCTCGCACACGGTTTGCCAGGCGTCGGCGGTTTCCACAGAAGCGATGCGTCGGGTAGTGGGCTGGCTCATCAGGCAATCTCCTCGGTGACAGGGATAAGGTTGAGTTCGGCGGCCATGATCGGGCGCCGCTGGCCGCGCTCCTGGACAAAGTGGATGTCCGGGTCCGGGCGTTTATCGTTGACGAAGGTACGGAAGCGCTTGAGTTTTTCCGGGTCCTTGAGGGCATTGGCCCACTCGCATTCGTAGCGGTCGACCACCAACTGCATCTGCGATTCGAGCTCTGCACCCAGGCCAAGGCTGTCGTGGATGATCACGTCCTTGAGGAAATCGAGGCCGCCTTCCAGGCTTTCACGCCAGACCGAGGTGCGCTGCAATTTGTCGGCGGTGCGGATGTAGAACATCAGGAAACGGTCGATGTAGCGGATCAGGGTTTCATCGTCGAGGTCGGTGGCAAACAGCTCAGCGTGACGCGGGCGCATGCCACCGTTACCGGCGATGTAGAGGTTCCAGCCTTTCTCGGTGGCGATCACGCCGACGTCTTTACTCTGGGCCTCGGCGCATTCACGGGTGCAACCGGACACCGCGAACTTGAGCTTGTGCGGCGAGCGCAGGCCCTTGTAGCGATCCTCGATGGTCAGCGCCATTTGCACGCTGTCCTGCACGCCGTAACGGCACCAGGTGCTGCCGACGCAGGACTTCACCGTGCGGGTCGATTTACCGTAGGCATGCCCGGTTTCAAAACCCGCTGCGATCAGCTCGGCCCAGATGTCTGGCAATTCGTGCAACTGCGCGCCAAACAGGTCGATGCGCTGGCCGCCGGTGATTTTGGTGTAGAGGTCGTATTTCTTCGCTACCACACCGATGGCGATCAGTTTGTCGGCGGTGATCTCGCCACCCGGGATGCGCGGCACCACCGAATAGGTGCCGTTTTTCTGCATGTTGGCCATGAAGGTGTCGTTGGTGTCCTGCAGCGGCACCAGAGAGGCGTCCATGATCGGTTGGTTCCAGCACGACGCGAGGATCGAGCCCACCGCCGGTTTGCACACATCGCAACCGGTATGGCTACGGCCATGCTTGGCCAGCAGTTCTTCGAAGGTGATGACGCCTTCAACCCGTACCAGCGCGTAAAGCTCCTGACGGGTGTAGGCGAAGTGTTCGCACAGGCTCTTATCGACGCTGACGCCACGGGCAATCAGTTCGTGCTCAAAGACCTGCTTGAGCAGCCCGGCACAACCGCCGCAGCCCGTGCAGGCCTTGGTTTGCGACTTGAGCAGGCCGAGGTCGGTGCAGCCGCCGTCGATGGCCGAGCAAATGGAACCCTTGGTGACGTTGTGGCACGAGCACACCGTGGCCGATTCGGGTAACGCGCCCGGGCCCAGAGTCGGCGCACCTTCGGACGACGGCAGAATCAGGCTGGCGGGTTCCGCCGGCAAGGCAATCGCGTTCTGCATGAATTGCAGCAGCGTGTCGTAATAGCTGTTGTCACCGACGAGCACTGCGCCGAGCACGTGTTTGCCGGTCGCATCCACCACCAATCGGCGGTAGCTGGCGGTGGTTTCGTCGATGAACTGATAACTGCGCGAGCCCGGCGTGCTGCCGTGCGCATCACCGATGGAGCCGACGTCGACGCCCAGCAGCTTGAGCTTGGTCGACATGTCCGCGCCCATGAACGGCTCGGCGGCTTCGTTGCACAGCCGTGCGGCAACACCGCGCGCCATCTGGTAGCCCGGGGCGACCAGGCCAAAAATGCTGCCATTCCACGCCGCACACTCACCGATGGCGTAGATATGCGGATCGCTGCTCAGGCATTGATCGTCAACCACCACGCCGCCACGCGGGCCGACTTCCAGCGAGCACTGGCGGGCCAAGGCATCTTGCGCGCGGATCCCGGCGGAAAAGACGATCAGGTCGGTTTCAAGGAATTCGTCATTGGCGAAGTTCATCCGGTAGCGATATTCCTCGCCTGGGCTGATCGATTGAGTGCCACGCGACAGGTGCACGCCGACGCCGAGGCGTTCGATTTGAGCCTTCAGCGCCCGCCCGCCCTGCTCGTCCAGCTGAACCGGCATCAGGCGCGGGGCGAATTCCACCACATGGGCTTCCAGGCCCAGGCTTTTCAGGGCGTTGGCGGCTTCCAGCCCGAGCAAGCCACCGCCGACCACCACGCCGCGTCGGGCATTGGACGCGGCGGCACGGATCGCATCAAGGTCTTCAAGGGTGCGATACACCAGGCGCGAATCGCCCTCGGCGCCTTCGATCGGCGGCACAAACGGAAAGGACCCGGTGGCCAGCACCAATTGGTCGTAGGCGACGCAGCCTTGCGCGGTGATCACCTGGCGCCGGGCGCGGTCGATTTCCAGGACCGGCACACCCAAGTGCAAGGTGACGCCCGGGGTCTGGTACAGCGAGGCGTCACCCAAGGCGAGCGACTCGGCGTCACGGCCGGTGAAGTATTCGGAAAGGTGCACGCGGTCGTAGGCACGCATCGGCTCCTCGCTGAAGACGTGCAGCCGATAATGATCAAGCGCCCCGCGCTCGATCAGCTGTTCGACACAATGGTGTCCGACCATGCCGTTACCGATCACGATCAGCGTTTGCAGCTTGTTCAACGCGGCCACATTGGAATTCATAAGAAGCACCCGGCTAAGCCCATCACGGTTCAAAAGCAAAAAAAAACGCCTGAAACCTTGCGGTTCCAGGCGTCTTTGCCTGTTCTTTTGCGGTGTTGAAACCAGACGTCTATGCCTGACCCACCGATGTTGCCCACGAATCGATCGTCGTTGACCGAGGGGGCTGCCCACTCGACTGCGTTCACGGTGGGCCTGATCGATGTAATGCAGCGATTGTGCCAAGCGCTGAATATCAGTGTTTCAAGGCTCCCGCCGGGGCATTTCGGGTATGAACCCTGCCGTTTCTGCCTTGGCGTAGTGCATTGCGCAGCACGAAAGCTTTATAAAAGTGCATTACAGGTACCAGCGATACTCCCTGGCACTGATCTCCTGCATGAACGCCAGATGATCCTGGCGCTTGTTTTCGCAATAGACATCGACGAACTCCGCGCCCAGCCCTTCGCGCAGCTGCGGTTGATGCTGCAGGGCGCGCACCGCTTCGAGCATTTCCAGCGGGAAGTCGACCCCGCTGTTGCGGTCTTCGTTGAGTGGCGGGATCGGTTCGTTGCCGGCTTCCAGGCCATGTTCGAGCCCCACCAGAATCGCCGCCAGCACCAGGTACGGGTTGGCATCGGCACCCGACAGGCGATGTTCAATGCGCAGGTTTTTCGCATCGGATTCGGGAATGCGCAGGCACGCATCACGATCCTCGAAGCCCCAGCTCGCCCGCGTGGCGATGTTCGTGGTGCCGCCCAAGCGGCGATAGGCGTTCTGGTTCGGTGCGAAAATCGGCATGCAATGCGGCAGCAACTCCAGACAGCCCGCCACGGCATGGCGCAGTGATTGCTGCTGTTTCGCGGCAAGGATGTTATTGCCGGCGGCGTCGTAAAGGCTGACGTGCACATGCATGCCGCTGCCCGGGTGCTGCAAATAGGGTTTGGCCATGAAGCTGGCGCGGTAACCGTGTTTCAGGGCAACGCCACGGGTGCTGCGGCAAAACAAGGCCGCCCAGTCTGCCGCGCGCAACCCATCATCGAGATGGCCGAAATTGATTTCGAACTGACCCGGGCCGAGCTCGGCGGTGATCACCGTGGTATCGATGCCTTGGGCCCGCGACACCTCGACCATCTCATCAAGCACCGGCGCAAAGCGCGACAGGCGCTCGATGTGCATGTTCGGTTGATCATCGGCATCGTCGGTCAGGTCATCCCGGGGAAATTGCGGCAGCCCGTCGCGCAGCTTTTTATCAAACAGATAGAACTCCAGCTCGAACGCTACCACCGGATGAATGCCTTTGCGTGCGAGCCTGTCCAACACCTGCGCCAGGACCTGTCGCGGTTCGAACACGATCGGCTTTTCGGTGCCGTCCGAGGTGATCAGCATTTGCCCCAGCGGTTGCGCTTCCCAGCTCACCGGTTTGAGTGTACCGGGCACCAAACGACGCAGTGCATCCGGGTCTCCATCGTTAAAGCAGTAGTCGCCAATCTTGAACAACCCGCCTTGCACACCCAGCAACACACAGTTTTGCGGCAGCTTCAGCGCGCTGCCGGCCGCGACCTTTTCCAGCATTTCCACGGGATAGCGCTTGCCGTAGAAGTGCCCGGGAATGTCCAGGGAAATCAGGTCGACGTAACGTACATCGGGGTAGCGTTGGCGGAAGGCGCGCACCTCGGCCAGCAGATCAGCGTCCATCATGGTTGGTCCTATTGTGGTGATCAGGTGTAGACCCAGAGCACTCGCGTGAGCTGCTCGGTGAGATTGCCGTAACGGCAACGGGTATGGCTGTCGAACTGAAAGCTGTCGCCGGCCTGCAAGGTGACGGCGTCGTCATCGCCCAACCACAGCGTCAATTCGCCTTCGAGCACGTACCCGCCCTGCTCCGAGCTGTCACTCAGGTGCCGCTCGCCACTGCTGGCGCCGGCTTCGAGGTGACTTTCGAGCATGGAAAACGAAGCCCGCATTTTCGGCGACACCAGAATGTCGGTGATGCCATTGGCGTAATACAGCGTTCGGCGTTCGTCCGGCCGGGTGACCCACGGCAGTTCCTTGGGTTTCGGCAAGCTGTAGAAGTAGGTGGTCGGCACGCCCAGGGTTTCGCTGATCGCCGTCAGGTCGGCCACGGTGGGCCGTGACAGGCCGCGTTCGACCTGCGAGAGAAACCCGACGGAACGACCGATCTGGTCGGCCAGGTCCTTCAACGTGTATTTCTTGTGCTTGCGCAGGTCGTGAATAAGGATCGCCAGCGCAGCGATTTCTTCTTGCTTGTTCATGCCCGGGATTCCGCCAAGTAATTCATCAAATGCTGTCGCGCAGTCGATACCACGCCTTGCCGATGGCTTCCAGCGGCGCCGCCAGGTATTTACCGCCGGGGAAGCTGGGGTTACTCAAGGCCTGATACAACGTCAGTTCATCGCTCTGGCCGAGAATCGCATCGGAAACGGCGCGGGCGGCGGCCAGCGTCGGCAGCACGCCATGCCCGGAGTAACCCTGAAGCCAGTAGCGATCACCCCACCGGCCAATGTCCGGCGTGCGTTTGAGCGTCAGATCGATATGCCCGCCCCAGGCGAATTCCAGCTCCACGCCTTTGAGCTGTGGGAATACCCGTTCCAGAAACGGCCGGGTTGCGCCGGCAATGTCCTTGGGCATGCCGCCCAAGTACGTGCATCCACCGCCGAACAGCAAGCGGTTGTCCGGCGTGCGACGGAAATAGTCGAGGACGAACTGGTTGTCGGTGACGCAGACATTACTCGGCAACAGCGCCGTGGCCTGTTCGGCTGTCAGCGGTGCGGTGGCGACCTGGTAAGTCCCCACCGGCAACACGCAACTGGCCAACTGCGGGTCGAGCCGGTCGAGGTAGGCATTGCAGGCCAGCACCAGCACATCCGCACGAATTGACCCGCGTTCGGTGTTCACCAGGAACTGACCGCCCTCCTCTCGATAACTCAGCGCCTTGCTTTGTTCATGGATTCGGCCGCCTGCACGTTCGATGGCGGCGGCGAGGCCGAGGGCCAGTTTCAGTGGATTCAGATGCCCGCCCTCGGGGTCATAAAGCCCTGCTTGATAGCGGTCGCTGGCCACCCATTCCGGCAACTGCTCACGGCCGATGAACTGCAAGCCTTCGTGACCCCACTTGTGACTGGCTTCGCGCTGCCACTCGGTCAGCAGACCGACCCGACGGGGCATCACCGATGTCCACAAATGACCGACACGGTAGTCACAGTCGAAACCATGGCGAGCCGGCAACTCACGCAGCTCTTGCGCGGCCCAGCGCATGCCGTCCCACAGCCGTCGCGCACGTTCATAGCCCAGCGCCGCTTCCAGAGGTGGCATGTCGCACGACCAACCGAGAATGGCCTGACCACCATTGCGTCCCGAGGCTGCCCACGCCACGCGGCTGGCTTCGAGCAGCGTCACCCGTTTGCCGGCCAGGGCCAGGCGCAGCGCGGTATGCAGGCCGCTGAAGCCGGCGCCGATGATCACCACCTCGGTAGTCTGTTCACCGGCAAGCGCTGGCCGGGTGGTCAGGCGATCGGCGCAACTGTGGGCGTAATAGCTGGCGACATGCTGCGTGGACTGCTGAAACATACAAGCCTCATGAAATTATCTTTTTATAATTTCATGAAAAACTACAGTATAAATTTCATTCGGACAACTCAGGTGTGCGGCGATTTATGCCACGGATAGCCTTTCGCGCTGAGTTGAAAGGCGTAATCGAACAGACGCTTCATGTACTCGCCATCGAATTTCTGATTGCGCGGACAGATAAAATCCGCGCCGATGTACGCCAGATTGAAGTCTGCGCCGTCCTGCTGGGCGATCCGGTAAATGTGATTCAGGTCGCTTATCCCCTGCGTCTGGATCAAGGTGCTGATGGCTCGGCCACCGATGCTCAAGGTGCGGCGCTTGGTGCCGGCCCACTGCGGTTCCAGTTTGCCGTTGCGGATGACATAGAAATGCCGGGCCCTACGGATGCGCGCGCCGGCCACGCTGTTCAGCGCCATCACAGTGCCCGGCGGGTAAAGGAACACCTGCGTGAGGACGCCTCCATCCACGTGCATTTCCTGAAACTCTTTGCCGTCTACCTCCACATCGATCATGACCGGAGAAACGGCGCCGGGAATGCTCATCGACGCGATCATGATGTTGCGAAACAGGTGCAGCGCGCCCGGTGCTCCGCTGGAAGCAATCGCGCCCATGTTCCAGGTGACGGGCCGCCCGGCATCGAGGTCGGTGGTGCCAATCATCAGCAGCCGTCCTTTGGCGTATTGCGCGGCGATAGCCGCCAGCACGTCGGCAGTAATGTACTTGGCAATGAGGCGCGCCAGCGGCTTGCTGTCCGCGATGCCGTCGCTGGCCAGGCGGGTCAGCACACTTCGAGCATGGAAAACATCTTTCGGCCCGATTGCGCTGCAGATCCCCAGGATGACCGGATCATACTCGGGCCCCAGATAAGCGAACGGTGCGACCAGGGCGCCCGCGCTGATGCCGGTGACGACTTTGAAAGCCGGTCGGCTCCCATGCAAGCTCCACCCGGCGATGATGCCCGCCGCGAAGGTGCCGGCGTCGCCGCCCCCCGAAATGGCCAGGTAGTAGGCCAGTGGCAGCGCGTCGGCCGGCAACTCTGTGTCGGCGAGTGCCTCGACCTCGCGATCGTTGGCCTGGCCCGCATCCCGGATGAACGATGTCAGGTCCCGGTCCAGCCAGTACCGCGCATTCGGGATGCCCGGGATGACTGCTTGTTCCGTCAGGTCTTGCGGCACCGCGTCACGGCGTTGCAGGCACCCTTCACGCAACATGTTCATCGTTGAGGCGCTGGGCCTGGGCAGAAATGGTTTCACGACGCCTCCTCCGGTCCCTGCCATCGACAGAGCGTGCTCAACTGACTCGGTGAAAACTGGCCTCCGCCATCATGCGCGCGCCCTAAAACCCATGACTACTTTTCAGTCAGGCGGCGGTCTCCTGAACACCAACAGTTTGCCAGTGGCTCGCTGTACCACCTTGTCATTCTGATTGAGGGTTTCCATGAACATCGTCACCACGCCCCGGTCAGGCTTTGAGCCAGACGGGTCGATAGCCTGCACGGTGCATTGCAGGCGCAGCAGGTCATCGGGGTAAGTCGGCGTCGGCCAGCTCAGCTCGATGCCCAACCCGATGATGCCGTCCGCCAGCGGCACGCTGTCCACCAGCAGTTTCATGGTCAGGGCGGCAGTGTTCCAGCCACTGGCGGCCAGGCCGCGGAACAGGCTCAGCTCGGCGGCTTCAGGATCGAGGTGAAACGGTTGCGGGTCATACTCCTGGGCGAAGGCCAGCATCGACGCTCGATGGACGCGCAGGCTGTCGCTTTCGAACTGCTGACCCAGGCTCAGGTCATCGAGGTAGAGTTTTTCCCAGGAATGTACGGTCATGATTCATCCCTCCGCAGCGCATTAGAGATAGCCGATTTCGCTGAGATCGATGGCCACTTGCAGGGCATCCATGTCAGCCGGGCCATCCTTCCCGCGTCGGTAGGCACGACGCTTGCCGGGCATGCGCAGCCCGTCAGCTTCGATGTAATCAGACATCATCTGACGGGGCGTTTTCCTGGGTCAGCCCTTTCGCGCCCCAGAGTGAACCTCCGGTCACCAGCGTTCCCCACCATGGGCAATCAGGACTTGATCCAGCAGTTCATGTTCCTGCGCAGTCATAGTGGCGGTACTTCTCCTTCCGGTCGATCCTGCACCCATTGCCAGAATAATTGATAGCCGACGGCAAGCACCACCGGGCCGATGAACAGGCCGATGATGCCGCTGGTGACCATGCCGCCCAAGGCACCGATCAGCACCACCGGCATCGGTACATCGACACCGCGGCCCAGCAACAAGGGTTTGAGGACGTTGTCCACCAGGCCGGCAATGAACACATAGATGGCGAAGACGATGGTCGCCGTGCTGGCCCCTTCGGTGGCAAACACAAAGGCAATCACGGGCAGCGTAATCAGCGTCGCCGGCAATTGCATGATGCCAAGCAGCAGCACCGCCAAGGCAAGCAGCCCGGCACCGGGGACACCCTTGAGCACGAATCCGATGCCCACCAGCAGCATCTGGATGAAGGCGATGCCGACCACCCCCAGCGCGACCGCACGAATCGTTGCGGTACACAGTTCGGCGATTTTCGGCCCCTTGCCCGGATCGCTGACGCGAGAGGCGATCTGTACCGCACTGCGCCTGCCACTCTCGCCGTAGGCCATGAAAATGCCGGCGATGATCAATGCAAAGATAAAGGTGAGGAATCCCATGCCGACGCCGGCCAGTTTGGCCAGGAAACTCACGCTGAAATGTTTTATCTGCGGCAGGTACTTCGTTGTCAGGTCGGGAAGATCGGTTGAGGCCTGCAGCCATATAGCAGAGATACGCTTGCCCACTAACGGCCAGTCAGCGACTGAATCGGCGGGTGGCGGAATATGAAAACTGCCGTCCTTGACGGTGGTCATGGCATGCTCGACCGAATCGGCAATCGAGGTGACCAACAGGTAGATCGGCACCATGAGAACAACGATAGCGATCAGCACAATCAGCGTCGCAATACGGCCGTCTTTCTGACCCAGCGGCCCCCTGAGCCGCTGTTGCAGCGGGTAAAGGGTGATCGCCAGGATCAGCGACCACAGCATGAGGTCGCGGAACGGGCTGAAGATCTCAAAGCAGAACAGCACCAGTACGGCAATCAACCCGGCGCGGATCAAAACATCGAGCAGACTGCGAGTGAACGCTTTCTCGGAGCTGGATGTGGGCACCATTGCTGCCTCCTTGCAGATCGCTGCAAAGGTAAGAGATCGGTTAGCCCAGCATAGACGCTCAATGGAAAACGTGAGAAATCACCGCAGCTTCAGCGGATCGACCAGTTCAGCGGCGATGGCCATGCCCACCAGGTCCGGCAAGGTATTGGCCTGCATGCGTTTCATCACGCGCGAGCGATACAGGTCGACGGTTTTTGCGCTGACGCCCAACTGCTCGGCGATTTCGCGGGTGGTGTAACCCTGCACCAGCGGCAGCAAGACATCGCGCACGACGATTGGCACATCGCTCCCACAGGGGAAACGCGGTCAACTGTAGGAGCGAGCCCGCTCGCGAAGGCGGCCTCAAAGGCGCCAAAGATGAGAGTAGGTTAAGATGCCTGCAAACCAGGCTCGCCACGAGACGCCCCGCATGCCAGATAACAGTCGGAACACGCCCCGCCTGATCAAGAAATACCCCAATCGCCGACTCTACGACACCCACACCAGCAGTCATTTGACGCTGGCGGACGTGCGCCAATTGGTCGTCGACAAAGTTGCGTTTCAGGTGGTCGATGCCAAGAGCGGCGAAGACCTGACGCGCAGCATCCTGCTGCAAGTGATCCTGGAAGCCGAAAGCGGCGGTGAGCCGATCTTCACCAGCGAGATGCTGATGGGCATTATCCAGTTCTACGGTCCGTACCAGGGTGTGCTCGGCAGCTACCTGGACAAAAGCATCCAGACCGTCATCGACATCCAGTCGCAGACCGGCGCGCAGTCGTCCGAAGCGTGGAGCGATTTCATGCATCAACAGGCCCCGGTCATGCAGGACCTGATGCGTCAGTATGTCGACCAGTCCAAGGCTTTGTACCTCAATACCCAGAACCTGTTCGGCATGTTTGGCGCCAAGCCCGGCACCGATAACGGGCCGAAAAAAAATGGCGATGGGGAATAAACCCATCGCCATTTTTTGTGCCGCTGGCCTGAAATGACTTACTTGTTGCTGTTAGTAGCCTTGGCGCCCGCTTCTGGCGCTGCTTTGGCGGCAGTGGCAGTGGCAGCGTCAAAATTGCTCTGAGCCACATCGGAAGCCTGTTTCACGGCTTTCTGTGCGCTTTCAAACACCGCACCGGCATTCGCCAGGCCCGACTTGAACGCAGCCACGACAGGCTCGGAGCCGGCCGGTGCATTCTTGCTGATTGCTTCAACAAACTCATTGACCTGCTGGGCGCCCGCCTCGACCTGACTCGACGTCAGTTTGGCGATGTCCGACTGCGTGCCCACGATCAGCGCTTGAACCTGACGATTGAACTCGGCCAGACGTTCGGTCTGCGCGCTCGGCTGGGTGAACGAAGCCTGCAACTCAGCGAAACCTTGTGGATCACGGACGGCCAGCAGCTTGCGCACGCCTTCGAAGTGCTCTTCGGTGGAGTCGCGCAGTGCCTTGAACTGCAACTGGCTCAGCTGTTCAACGCTGGCGAAGACTTTGCCGCTGATCTGCTGCAAAAGATCGAGGTTGGCTTTCTGAGCGGTTTGCAGTTTTTCCGAATTGAAAAAAGACATGCTTGAATCTCCTGGTACTGGAAGGCCCGGATGGACCAGAGGACGCGACAGCGATCCTGCCAGACATCGCGTTAGCCTTGATATTGCAGTGCACAAAAGTATTTGGCAACGGCTATTTTGTGCGGCGCACAATAAAGTTCGCTTCCTTGAACGTTATTCCCATACACTCGTGAAAATCGAATGGCCGGCTTGGCTTCTATTAGTCAGGGCAACGTTCCCACGCATGGCGTCAGGAGTTCACGATGAGTCAGGAAGAAAATATTGCGATGCAGGATGAAGGGCTTTCGACGCCGTCCGGTTTGTTCGAGCACCTGAACCATCTGCAGCGCCTCAACACCCGCAACGTTCTTGACGCCGTGCAACAGCGCCAGGCCAAAACCTACGCACCTTCAAACCTTGGACAGCTCAGACAGCCGACCCCCGCTGACTGGCAGGAATACTTCACCGACCTTAGCCAACGCAGCGTGCTGTTCTGGGACACCTTGCGTCAGCGCGGCGATAACACCCTGGCCCACGAACGCGCCGGGTATCCGCTGCTGCTCAAGTTCAATCATGAAACCCTGGTCGCCGGTGAAGACCTGCCCCGCCCGGTCAACTACTCGCTGCTGCAAATCCTCGCGGGCCCCGGGCAACAGCTCGACAGCAAAAAGCAGCCGGTGATCATCATTGACCCACGCGGCGGCCACGGTTCGGGGATCGGCGGTTTCAAACAGGATTCGCTGATCGGCGAAAGCCTGCGCGCCGGTCACCCGACCTATTTCATCTCGTTCAGCCATTCACCACGTCCGGGGCAAACCCTGGCGGACATCGTTGAAGCCCAGGCGCGGTTTATCAAAGAGGTCAGCACGCGACATCCCGCCAGCACCAAACCCGTGGTGATCGGCAACTGCCAGGCGGGCTGGGCATTGATGGGCCTGGCGGCGACCCGCCCGGAACTGCCGGGGCTGATCATCGTCAACGGCGCGCCTTTGTCGTACTGGGCGGGCGTCAATGGGCGCAATCCGATGCGCTACACCGGCGGCCTGCTGGGCGGCGGCTGGATGGCGCGCCTGGGCAGCGACCTGGGCAATGACCGTTTCGACGGCACCTGGCTGGTGAGCAATTTCGAAAGCCTCGACCCGGCCAACACCTGGTGGGGCAAGTACTACCACCTGTTCAGCGAAGTCGACAGCGAGGCCCCACGCTTCCTGGATTTCGAACGCTGGTGGGGCAGCCCGACCCTGCTCAATGGCGAAGAGATCGAGATGATTGTCGATGACCTGTTCATCGGCAATCAGCTGTCCGGCGGCCTCGGGCGCAAGAGCAGCGGGCTTGACCTCAAACGCATCGAAGTGCCGGTGGTGGTGTTCTGTTCCTATGGCGACAACATCACTTCGCCGCAGCAGGCACTGGACTGGATCACCGATGTCTATCCCAGCGATCTTGCCCTGCAAAATGCCGGTCGCACCATCGTTTACCTGCGGCACGCGAGCATCGGTCATCTGGGCATTTTTGTGTCCGGTGAAGTTGCGCGGCGTGAACACCGTGAGTTGCTGGGCGCCGTCGACGCGATCAATGAACTGCCGGGCGGGCTCTATGAAATGCTCATCGAAGATCTGCCGGAAAATTCGCAAACGCCCTACGCCGTGCGTTTCGAGCCACGGCGTATCGCTGACATCCACGATGACGTGCAGCCGCCCCGTGACGACGATCGCGAATTCGCGCTGGTCGAGCGTGCCTCTGATTTCAACAACACGCTTTACGATGGATTTGTAAGGCCGTGGTTGCGCCAGTTGATCAACGAGCCAACCGCCGAACTGATGCGCAAGGCCCACCCGTTCCATCAGCAACAGGTGATGTGGAACAGTTTTAACCCGGCACTCTGGTGGCTGCCAGGCAGTGCCGCCCAAGTGAGCAAGGATCGACATCCCGCCAGTCCGTCCAATCCGTTGCTGGCCTGGCAGGAACTGTTTTCCAACCAGATACAGGATGCGTTGAACGGCTATCGGGACCTGCGTGATGCCGCTCAGGAAATGAGTTTTTACGGCGTGTATGGCGTGCTCAAC
Organism: Pseudomonas sp. NPDC099000; assembly: GCF_044759925.1. Taxonomy (NCBI): domain Bacteria; kingdom Pseudomonadati; phylum Pseudomonadota; class Gammaproteobacteria; order Pseudomonadales; family Pseudomonadaceae; genus Pseudomonas; species Pseudomonas sp. NPDC099000. The sequence goes on along the minus strand of NZ_JBIWAF010000013.1, from coordinate 18,904 downwards.
AGCCTCACCGGCAATGCACCGACGCGCGATCTCCAGGCGCATGCCGAGCAGCACGATAAAGTCCTGATCGAAAGCCTTCAGGACGCCCTGCCCCTGGGCGGATTGATGGAAGCCTTGATCCGGATCCTGTTCCTGCTGGGCCGCGACAGTGATGAACCGGGCAAGCAAAGCGTCGAGAAACTGATCCTGCAATTACAGGTGCTGCTGCAGGACTACAGTGCCGAGCCGCTGGACCTGCGCGAAACCCTGCGCCTGCAAAAACTGCTGGTCGCCACCCACCCGCAGGAAAGCCTGCACAGCTTGCCCCTGATGCTGGCCGAGGTCGAAGAACGCCAGCAAGTTCTGGCGGCCGTCGCCAATTTGCTGCCGGAGTTGCTGACCAGCGGCGCAGACAACCCGTTCTGGTGTGAGCTTCACACGCTGCTTGATGTGCCGCTGCCGGGTTTCAGCCTGACTCAACCTCCGGGTGAAGCCGATGTTGTTGCGGAGAAAGTCCCGGCGACAACCCCGGAGCCGATTAAGTCGAAAACTCCGGTCGTTGTGCCAGAGCCTGTTAAACAAAAGGCCCCGGTGGTCGTAACAGAGCCGGTTAAACAAAAGGTCTCGGCGGTCGTCGCTGAGCCGATTGCTCCGGTAACGCCGGCAAAAACGCGCAAACCAGCCAAGGGCAAAAAAGGCGCGAAGAAACCTCCTGCTCCCTGATAAGCAGCCTGTAGGCGCGGGCTTTTGTGGCGAGGGGGCTTGCCCCCGTTGGGGAGCGAAGCGCCCCCAGACCTGGCGACCCGATAATTCAGTCACACCGCATGGGCAGGTTTCGCGGCTTGCTTCGCAACCGAACGGGGCGATGCGGCGGTCCGACAAGCCCCCTCGCCACAGAGCCCGCTCCCACAGGGGATTCGTCGCTCACAAAATGGTGGAGCAGGCTCAAGCTCTGACGAGCACCGCGTCACACCGGCGCAGCTTCCTCGATCTCAAACGATTCATCTGAGCGGTACTGCCCCGGTGTCATGCCAAACCAGCGGCTACAGGCTTTGTTGAAACTGCTGTGGTCATGAAAACCAAGGAGATAGGCGACATGCTTCATGTTGAAGTGAGAATGGCGCAGGTAGAAATCGGCCAGTTGCCGGCGCACCGCGTTCAGCACGTCCTTGAATTGCGTCCCCTCCTTTTCCAGCGCGCGTTGCAGCGTGCGCTTGCTGGTGTTCAACGCCGCCGCGATCGACTCCATGTCGCACTGCCCCTGGCCCTGACTCAAGCGCTCGGTAATCAGCGCACGAATCCTGCCGACCATGCAAAAACCAAACATCAGGTCCATTTGAGCCTCGGCAAAACTGTCATGCAGCACCGCCAGTGTTTCGTTGGCCATGCTCAACGGCCGCATCAAGTCCTGCCCGTCAAACAGAATGCTGTCGTAAGGCGCGTCGAAATGCAGATTGCAGCCAAACAGCCGTCGATGCTCGGAGATGTCTTCGGGCTCGGGATAGGTAAATTCGACGCTCAAGGGGTGTGGTGAGTTACCCCCCGACAGCTTGCGGCAGAAACCCAACAATGACGCCAACCCTGCGTCGGTGTACTGGCGCGGTTTGACCGAGCCAAGCTGCTGATGGTCAAGCCCGGACAGGCGGTAATGCTGCTGTTCCGAGGTGAAGAACAGGCTGAACCCGGTGCCAATCAAAGGGCTGAAACGGACCAGGCGTTCAAGGGCCTTTTTCAGATTCAGGCTGGACATCATGGTGTAGCCGATGATCTGAAAGCTGCCGGGGTGGAAGCTGCCATAGGCCCTCAAGCCAATGTCCGGATCGCCCGAGGCCTCGGCGGCCAGTTCCCATAGTCGATAGATGGCCTTTCGCTCGCAAAACGCACCTGGTTGGTCCGCGAGATCAATGTCTAGTCCAGCCTCCCGACACAGACTGGCAACATCCAGTCCTTGAGCCGAGAGCGTATTTACCAGCACGCTGGCATAGCCTGAACTCATTCTATACATGGGGTCCTCAATGACCTGTGGAACCGAACATCCTGTCCGGAGCCATTACTGATCTGCGGTGAATCAAAATTTTAACGGGTGGTTCAGTTGCCAATATTGATCCCAGTATAGGTAATCCTCATTTTTAGCCACTTTTTCACCCCATTCGTCGCCCGGATGCAACTAAACCGGACATGGCACCTTTGGACACCAGCCCGTCACCTCCCAACACTTCCGCATCCCCCGCCAATACCGAACAATCAACCCATCTTGCAGCGCAAAATCCAAAAAGGAACGGAGCTTATGAAGTCGCTTGGTCGTATTGCGTTGGTCACGGGTGGTATGGGTGGGATTGGCACGGCGATCAGCCAGCGCCTGCACAAGGAAGGATTCAAAGTCATCGTCGGTTGCAGCGCTGATTCCGCCCGCAAGAACGACTGGGTTGCCACTCAGCTGGCGGCCGGTTATCAGTTCGAATGCATCTACGGCGACATCACCGATTGGGAGTCGACGCGCAAGGCTTTCGAAATGGCGCGGGAACAATTCGGCCCGATCGATGTGCTGGTCAACAACGCCGGCATCACTCGTGATGCCTCCTTTCGCAAGCTGACGCACGAAGACTGGAACGCGGTCATCGGCACCAACCTGAGCGGCATGTTCAACACCACCAAGCAGGTGATTGAAGGGATGTTGGCCAAGGGCTGGGGACGGGTGATCAATATCTCCTCGATCAACGGTCAACGCGGCCAGTTCGGTCAGACCAACTACAGCGCGGCCAAGGCCGGCATCCATGGCTTCACCATGGCCCTGGCGCGGGAAGTGTCCGGCAAGGGCGTGACCGTCAACACCGTCTCCCCGGGATACATCCAGACCAGCATGACCGCGGCCATCCGCCCGGACATCCTCGACACCATGATCGCGGCCACCCCCGTCGGGCGCCTCGGCCAACCCGAAGAAATCGCCTCGATCGTCGCCTGGCTGGCCTCCGATGAATCGGGCTACAGCACCGGCGCCGACTTCTCGGTGAACGGCGGCATGAACATGCAGTAGACCGACCAGGGCAAGGACGCCCTGCTCCCGCTCGACAAAATCTTAATGAGGTCACGCATGAACGAAGTCGTAATCGTTGCCGCTACTCGTACCGCCATCGGCAGTTTTCAAGGTGCCTTGTCCGCGATTCCAGCCACTGAACTGGGTGCAGCGGTGATTCGCCGTCTGCTGGAAGAAACCGGCCTGGACGGCGCGCAGATTGATGAAGTGATCCTCGGCCAGGTGCTTACCGCAGGCTCGGGGCAAAACCCGGCACGCCAGACGGCGCTCAAGGCCGGCCTGCCCTTCACCACCCCTGCCCTGACCCTGAACAAGGTCTGCGGCTCGGGCCTCAAGGCTGTGCAGCTTGCCGTTCAAGCGATCCGTTGCGGCGACGCGGAGCTGGTGATTGCCGGCGGTCAGGAAAACATGAGCCTGGCGCCGTATGTGCTGCCCAAGGTGCGCACCGGCCTGCGTCTGGGTCACGCGCAATTGCAGGACAGCGTAATTCAGGACGGTTTGTGGGACGCCTTCAACGACTACCACATGGGCATCACCGCTGAGAACCTGGCGACGAAGTACAGCCTCAGCCGCGAAGATCAGGACGCCTTCGCCGCCGCCTCGCAACAGAAAGCGGCCGCTGCCATCGAAGCAGGCTACTTCAAAGGTCAAATCACCCCGATCCTGATCCCTCAGCGCAAGGGCGATCCGCTGGTGTTCGATACGGATGAACAACCGCGCCCGGGCGGCACGCTGCAAGCACTGAGTAACCTCAAACCGGCGTTCCAGAAAGACGGCAGCGTGACCGCTGGCAATTCGTCGACCCTCAACGATGGCGCCGCCGTGTTGCTGCTGGCCAGCGCCGCCAAGGCCCAGGCCCTCGGCTTGCCAGTGCTGGCGCGCATCAAGGCTTACGCCAGTGCCGGTGTGGATCCGTCGATCATGGGCATCGGCCCGGTCCCGGCCACCCGTCTGGTGCTGGAGAAAGCCGGCTGGAGCCTGGACGACCTCGACCTGATCGAAGCCAACGAAGCGTTCGCCGCGCAATCACTGGCGGTCGGCAAAGAACTGGGTTGGGACACCGCCAAGGTCAACGTCAACGGTGGCGCGATTGCGCTGGGTCATCCGATCGGCGCGTCGGGCGCGCGGATTCTGGTGTCGCTGGTGCACGAACTGATTCGCCGTGACGGCAAAAAAGGCTTGGCCACGTTGTGCATCGGTGGCGGCCAAGGCGTCAGCCTGGTCATCGAACGATAATAAGAAACACAGAACTGCTTGCTTGAGCTGACGCGGTGCCGAATTGCGGCACCGCGGTTTTTTTCTGCCCGGTTTTGCGATGTGGGCAAGGAGTTCCATGGACAATAACGCGCACACTTTCAACACCTTCTGGTCTGGCCAGGTCCCGTTCATTGCCTCCTTTGCAGTGCAACAACTACGCCTGTGGGTCAGCAGCAATCCGTGGTTCACCGGCCAGAAATACGAGGAGTGGTTCGACCTGCCGCGCACCACCCTGGAAAGCCTGCAAGCCGAGTATCAAACCCAATGGGGGGATTTGGGCCAGCGCCTGCTGACCGGCCAGCCGTTCTCCTTCGAAGATCGACGTTTTTCCAGTGGCAACTGGAGCACGCCGCTGTTCGGCTCCCTCGCGGCGTTTTACCTGCTCAATGCCGGTTTTTTGCTGAAGCTGCTCGATAAACTGCCGATCAAAGAAAAGAAGCCCCGCCAACGTCTGCTTTATCTGGTGGAACAAGCGATTGCCGCCGGGGCGCCCAGCAACTTTCTGGCCAGCAACCCCGATGCCTTGCAGCGCGTCGTCGACACTCAGGGCGGCAGCCTGTTCACCGGCCTGCTGCACCTGGCCAGCGACCTGCAAGAAGGCAAGATGCGCCAGTGCGACAGTGGCGCCTTCAAGGTCGGCGTCGATCTGGCCAACACCCCCGGCGAAGTGGTGTTCGAGAACGAACTGTTCCAGCTGATTCAGTACTACCCGCAAAGCGAAACCCAGTACCGGCGCCCGGTGTTCATCGTCCCGCCGTCGATCAACAAGTACTACATCCTCGACCTGCGCCCGGACAACTCGATGGTTCGCCATCTCTTGCAACAAGGCCACCCGGTGTTCCTGATGTCGTGGCGCAACTTCGATCAGGCGCACGCCGGCACCACCTGGGATGACCTGATCGAAACCGGCATCATCAAAGGCCTGCAAGTGACCCGCGAGATCAGCGGCGAGCAACGCCCCAATTGCGTGGGTTTCTGCATCGGCGGCACGCTGTTGAGTTCGGCGCTCGCCGTGCTGGCAGCACGCGGCGACAAGGAAATCGGCAGCGTGAGCCTGTTGACCACCTTCCTCGATTACCTCGACACCGGCCCTATCGACATCTTCGTCGACGAGCAACTGGTGGCCTACCGCGAGCGCACCATCGGCGGCCTGGAGGGCCCCATCGGCCTGTTCAAGGGCGAGGACATGGGCAACACCTTCTCGCTGCTGCGCCCCAACGATTTGTGGTGGAACTACAACGTCGACAAATACCTCAAGGGCCAGAAGCCGATTCCCCTCGACCTGTTGTTCTGGAACAACGACAGCACCAACCTTCCAGGCCCGATGTACTGCTGGTATCTGCGCCACACCTACCTGCAGAACGACCTGAAATCCGGTGAGCTGGACTGCTGCGGGGTCAAACTCGACCTGCGTGCCATCGATGCCCCCGCGTACATCCTTGCAACGCATGATGACCACATCGTGCCGTGGCGCAGCGCTTATGCCAGCACCCAATTGCTCTCCGGGACCAAGCGCTTTGTGCTGGGTGCCTCCGGGCATATCGCCGGGGTGATCAACCCGCCGGCCAGGGAAAAACGCCATTACTGGACCAACAATCGGGTCACGAAGGACCCTGAAACCTGGTTCATGAATGCCCAGGAACATGCCGGTAGCTGGTGGAATGACTGGTTCATCTGGCTCGCAGACCAGGCCGGCGAGCGCCAGCCTGCCGTGCAGCACACCGGCAACACGCAATACCCGGCGCTGGAATCGGCGCCCGGGCGTTATGTGATGCAATGACCGACGGCCCCGCGCAATGACCGGTATTGCGCGGGGCCGTTCTTCACGCGTCCTCCCAAAAATCCCAAACACAGCACATCGACTCAATATCCCCGCCTGAATCTGCGCAACCATGGCCTCCTCACTCACCCGTAAGGACCTCGCCATGGCCATCGCCAAAGCTGTTCCCGGCAAAACCCTGCTGACCCCGACCGACCACACCCTGATCATGATCGACCACCAGTCGCAGATGTCCTTCGCGACCAAGTCGATCGACGCCGTCACCCTGCGCAACAACGCCGCCCTCGTGGCCAAGGCCGCGCGGGGCTTCAAGGTCTCGACCATCCTGACCACCGTCGCCGAGAAGAGCTTTTCCGGGCCGATCTTCGACGAAATCAAATCGGTGTTCCCGGAACACAACGTCATCGACCGCACCAGCATGAACACCTGGGAAGACGAGCGCATCGCGGTCGAAGTCAACAAATTCGGCAAACAGAAAATCGTCCTCGCCGGCCTGTGGACCTCGGTGTGCATCGTCGGCCCGGCGCTGTCGGCCATCGATCAGGGTTTCGAGGTGTACGTGATTGCCGATGCGTGTGGCGACGTCAGCACCGAAGCCCATGAAATGGCCATGCAGCGCATGATCCAGATCGGCGCCCGCCCAATGACCTCGCTGCAATACCTGCTCGAACTGCAGCGCGACTGGGCGCGTACCGAGACCTACGAAGAAACCGTGAAAACCTCGATTGCCAACGGCGGCTCCTACGGTCTTGGCCTGATCTACGCCAAAACCATGTTCGGCGCGTCGGAAGGCCATTAAGAAGCTTTCCTCTAAAAGCGAGCGACTGCGCACTTTGCGCAGTCGCTGCTGCGTGGTGATTGTCGATGAAGCTTCGCAAGCAAGACCTTCGCGCAGGGTTGCCCTTCTGCTTAACGCTGCTATTCGCCGGGACAGCCTTGGCGGATGAACCCGCACAAGGGTTTATGGACGGCGCGACGCTTGACGTGCTCAGCCGCAACTTCTACCTCAACAGCGACTACCGGTCCCCTTCGTCGACAGGAAAGAGCTATAAAGCGGAGTGGGCTCAAGGGTTTATCAGCGATTTTGAATCCGGTTTCACACCCGGCACGCTCGGCTTTGGCCTGGATGCCCATGCTTTTCTGGGATTGAAACTGGATGGCGGCAAGGGACATTCCGGGACCGGATTGCTGCCCGTGAATGATGACGGACGTAGCGAAGACAACTATTCCAGTGGCGGCGGCGCGCTGAAAATCAGAGCCTCCCGAACCACCTTGGCGTTCGGTGAAATGATGGTGGAAACCCCGGTGTTCGACACCGCGGACAAACGCCTGCAACCGGAGTACGCCACAGGCTTTCTGTTGAATAGCCGCGAAATCGATGACGTAAATCTGGTGGCTGGTCATTTCACAGCGTTCAAGAACCAGGACAGTTCTTCGAGCAAGGGCAACTTCTACGGCTACGGCGCCAATACCGAGGCCGGCGGCATTACGTTTCTGGGCACCGATCTGTTCACCCAACGCCCCGTCGGCGGCGCGCTTTATGCCTCAGAACTCAGCAACACCTGGCATCAGTACTACGCCAACCTGCACCTGAAACAGCCTGGCGTGTTCCTCGACGCTAACCTCTACCACACGCAGGACACCGGAAAAGCCCTGGCCGGCGCCATCGACAACACCGCGTTCAGCCTGTCAGGCAAGTACACCTTCGATGCCCATGCCTTCACCGTGGCCTTTCAAAAAATCAATGGCGATACGCCGTTCGATTTTGTTGGCGGAGACTCGATCTACCTCGCCAACTCGATCAAGTACGCCGACTTCAACGGTGCCCACGAACGCTCATGGCAGGCACGCTACGACCTCGACTTGAGCACCTTCGGGATTCCCGGCCTGAATTTCATGACGCGTTACGTCATGGGCAGCCAGATCGACGGCACCCATGCGCCCAAGGGCGGCGCCTACAACCCTTTTGATGAGTCGGTCGGTGATTACGTGCCGCAACAAGGCGATGGCGGCCGGCATTGGGAACGCGACATCGACTTGCGCTACACCGTGCAGTCAGGCGCGACCAAGGGATTGTCCTTGCAACTGTCCCATGTGTCGCATCGGGCCAATGCGGCGCAGGCGGGCGATGATATTGATCGGGTTTACGTGGTCATCCAGTACCCGCTGAGCTTCGGGCATCTGTGAAGGGAAATGGCGGAAGGCAGCCGGAGTCGAACCTGCCCGGGAACGGATGCCGTCCCCAACCGGGTTTGAAGCCCGGCCGCGCCACCGGGCGCGATTGCCTTCCTTGAAGTCAGTTTTCTGATGATTGGGCCAGGGCATTGTCGAGACGCAGATGGCGCTTGTCGCCAAAGCGTCGGGTCAGGCCCAGCCGGTCGAAGTATTCGAGAATCTGGATGCTGCGCTTGCGCCCCAATCCCACGGCATCGCGAAACGCCGTGACCTGAATCACCGGGTCTTGCGCGGCCAGTTGCACAAGCATAGCCGCCAATCGACCGATGGTTGCGTCGGGGTAGAACAGGTCGCGGACGACTTGATGCACCAACCCCAGCCTCGCCATCTTGCGCAGCAGCAGGCGCACGGCCACTTCGTCATGGCCAAGCTCGCGCACCCACGGGGCATTGAATCCGGCCTGTTCGAACAACGGCTGCAGCTGTTGCCACAACGCTTCGTCCTCTTCACTCAAGCGCACCTGATGCTCGGGCAAATGCAGCCACGGCCCGCTGGCAAGCATGGCGCCGCTGGCGAGTAACTCGTCGACCAGGCTGATGAATGTCGGCCGATCCAGTGCTGTACCGGCGAAGCGACGCAGGCGATCCCTGTCTGGCCCCATCTGGTCCTGCTCGAGTAGATGAAAGCGTGCCAGATGCTCGAGCAACGGCGCTTTCAGGGACTCCCAACGGTCAGCGCTGAACAGCAACGGACCTTGGCGCGTATCGATCAGGCGTACATCGACGGGCAGAACCCAGGTGTCACGCGGGCGGTTGAACTGACGCTCAAGGCGCTGCGGGTCAAGCCCGGTTTCGCTGTTGAGCAATAACGCAGGCAGCACGTCTTCCAGATCATTGCGGGGGGCGAGTGCCTGTAGCTGTGCCAATCGCTCGGGACTGCGACGGTGTCGGGTCGGCGCGAACGGATCAAGCACCCGACCACCGCCGAGGGTCCGTTGGGCGCTCTGGTCACGCAGAATCAAAGGGTCGCCCTTCACCGCCTGCACTGGCGCGTTCAGCAGGATCTGCGCGAACATCCGTTGACCCGGCGCAACGCTGGAACCTTCCAGCAGCGCCACTCGCCCCGTGACGTCCTGAGTCCCCACGTGAACATGCACCGGTTGAAAATGCTCGAACGCCTTGGGTTCGCTGGCCAGCAGCTGCATGTCGATATCCAGGCGCTGGGTCGGTGCATACAGCCACTCGGCCACCAGCCAATGGCCACGGTGGATCTGCTCCAGTGACAAGCGCTCGGCACTCAGGTTCAGCGCGACTCGCTGCCCCGCAACTCCGATCTCTGCGGCCTGGTTTTGCGCATGCAAGCCACGCACCCGCACGGTTTTGCCCAGTGGACCGAGCATCAGCGTATCGCCCACGGCAACCTGCCCAGACAGCGCCGTGCCCGTCACCACGATACCGGCGCCAGCCACGCTGAACGCACGATCAATCGCCAGACGAAAACCGCCACGGGTGCTGCGTTGGAGCACATCACGCTGCGCATCCAGCAAGGCCTGACGCAATGTCTCGATACCCTCCCCGGTCACGCTCGACAGGGCAATCTGCGGCGCGCCGGCATACGGTCCGGGCGCGAGCAAGCTTTCGATTTGTTCGCGCACTACCTGCACCCGGCCCGGATCGACCCGGTCGCATTTGCTGATCGCCACCAAGGCCCGAGGGATGCCCAGCAGTTCGACAATCGTCAAATGTTCGCGGGTCTGAGGCATGACGCCGTCATCGGCGGCGACCACCAGCAACACCATATCGATACCCTGGGCCCCGGCCAGCATATTGTGGGTGAAGCGTTCATGGCCGGGCACGTCGATAAACCCGATCAGTGCGGCACCCGGTTCCAGCGCCGCGTAGAGATAACCGAGATCGATGGTCATGCCACGTTCACGTTCTTCCCGCCGACGGTCGCCGGCCTGGCCGGTCAAGGCCTGGAGCAACAACGTCTTGCCGTGGTCGATGTGCCCGGCAGTACCGACAATCACCCTGGCACCTGCAACTGATCGAGTTGCGCCAGCCACGCAGCTTCGTCATCCAGTTGGCGCAGATCCAGCCACAACGCGTCGTCGTCAATTCGACCCAGCACCGGAATGGCCAGCTGACGAAACGCGGCCTCCAGCCCCAGCAATTGCCGGCCACGCAGACGCTTGCTGACCAGTGGCCGCAGGCATAAAGCCGCGCTCGGCAGACGAGCCACCGGTTGGCTGCCACTGCCGATCATGCCCAGCGTTGGCACCGCGCAGACGTTCCAGTCATCGCCCACGGCCTGCGCCAATGACGGTTGCAGGCGCTCCGCTTGGGCGAGGATGTCGGCCTGCGGTCGGGTCAACAGGCGCAGACTCGGCAGCCGTTCGGCCAGCCGATCAGGATCGCGGTACAGACCCAACACTGCTTCGAGGGCCGCCAGGGTCAACTTGTCGACCCGCAACGCACGCTTGAGCGGGTTCTTTTTGATCTTCGCGATCAGGTCTTTGCGGCCGACGATCAACCCTGCCTGGGGACCGCCGAGCAACTTGTCACCGCTGAAGGTAACGATGTCCGCGCCGTCGATCAGCGCCTGGCGCACCGTGGGTTCGGCAGGCAAACCCCAGCGGGTCAAGTCCAGCAAACTGCCGCTGCCGAGGTCCTCGAGCAGCGGCAGCCCGTGTTTATGCGCCAGTTCAGCCAACTCGGCGGTCGGCACTCGGGCGGTGAAGCCTTCAATGGCGTAATTGCTCGCATGCACCCGCATCACCAGCCCACTGCGCGGGCCGATCGCCGCGTCGTAATCCCGGGCATGGGTGCGGTTGGTGGTGCCGACTTCATGCAGCCTGACTCCGGCCCGGGCCATGATGTCGGGAATGCGGAAGGCGCCGCCGATCTCGATCAGCTCACCCCGGGAAATGATCCCTTCCTTGCGCGCACCCAGGCTGTTTAGCGTCAGCAGCACGGCGGCGGCATTGTTGTTGACCACGGTTACCGCTTCGGCGCCGGTCAGTTCGCGGATCAGGCCTTCGATCAGGTCGTCACGGTCGCCGCGCTTGCCGCTTTGCAGGTCGAATTCCAGATTGAGCGGGTAGCGAGCGGCCATTTGCACCGCTTCGATGGCCTCCTCGGGCAATAAGGCGCGGCCGAGGTTGGTGTGCAGCACCGTGCCGGTCAGGTTGAACACCCGGCGTACCTGGCTGCGATGCTGGAGGGCCAAGCGCTCGCCCGCTCTACCGGCCAAGACCTCGGGGGTGATTTCAAGGGCGTCGAGCTGGCTGGAAAGCACCGGCTCGCGCAGGTCATCCAGCAGTTGCCGCAGGCTGGCCAGCAGCGCTTCACGCCCATAGCGTTCGGCCAATGGCTGGCACGCCGGATGGCGCAGCAAACTGTCGATGGAAGGCAGCCGCAAGGCTGGGCTGGCGGATCTGGCAGGCATCAAGCGCTCCCGCAAACGTTGACTGTCGCGCCTGAGTGTAGCCGCTGTGCTTAATCGCCTCCCGGAGCGAGCAGAAGATTCGGTGCCGGGCGCACGTAACCTTCCTGTTCCAGACGAATGTCCAGTATCAGGCTGGTCAGGTCAGTTGAAAGCGCTTCGGCCTCGGCGTCGTTTTCCAGGTACAGCAGTTTCAGGTAGCTGCGGCAGCCGGGGCAGGTTTCGGCGCGCAATGGCGCCTGATTGGCGGCGTGGCGGTCGTCATCGAGGCTCACATATTCCAAGCCTTTGCTTTGTTCGCAATACACGCACTTGACCCGCACCACATGCCATTCGCAGGCGCACAACGAGCACACCAGATAACGCAATCCGTTGTGTTTGCCGCGATGGCGGATGACGCCGGCCATGGCCGGTGAACCACAGGCCGGGCATTGGCTGAGGCTGTCGCCGGGTTTCAGTGCAAGGTCTGGCGTGTTCAGCAGCCAATGACTGAAGGCGGCCTGCAACGCCGCGCCGAGAAACGGCACCAGCGCCGCCGGCAGCAGCGAATACTGGCCGCTGACCAAGGCGATTGCCCAGGCTTTGCGTTGCCCGCTATTGGCGTTGCGCAAGGACACGACGGCTTTCTCGACGGCTGAGTTTGGCGGTGGCGAGTATCGCTGCAAGAACGCATCGAGATACGGCAACCAGGTGTCCTCGCGCACCAGGCTGTCGGCGGCGAACGGGGGTAAACCGTGTTGCTTGCACATTCGCAGGCGTTCGGGGTCTAGCGGCGCCGTTCCAGGCGGATCGTCGAACAGGTTCTGCTGAACGCGGCAGAGCTCGACCACCAGTCGCAGGTAATCGGCCAGTGGGTGCCCGTCCGCCAGTTTTTCCAGGCGCAACGCGCGCAACGCGAACAGGTTGTTCGGTGGCAGGTGCAGGAACGGCGGTGAACCCGCCGCCGCTTCGATCTCTCCAGGCTCAAGAATCGTTGCCAAGGGGTTATCCTTTTTTGCTGATCGGCCGCTCTGGATGCTCGTCGCGGGTCACTTCCCGATACCAGAGTTCATGGTGTTTCTTCGCCCAGGCGCGGCTGACCCAGCCATGCACCATGGCGCTGACCGAGCCCTTGATCCAGAGGCCGGCATAGATGTGGATGATGATGCTCAACACCAGCACAAAACCGGCCAAGGCATGCAGCAGCATCGCCCAGCGAATCGAGGTGATGCCGAAATACTCGCTGAAATACGCACGCCAGATCACCAGCCCGCTGAACAGCAACACCAGCATGCAAAGCAGCAAGGTCCAGAACAGCAGCTTCTGCCCCGGGTTGTACTTGCCAATCGGTGGCACGCCCTCCTCCTCGTTGCGGATCACCCGCCCGACGCGCCGGAGCCACAACCGGTCATTGCTGATAAAGAAATTCGCCCGAAAGAACTGGATCACCAGGCCGAGGAACAGCACAAACATCACCACGCCCATGAACGGGTGCAGGATGCGCGTCCACGGCCCGCCGCCGAACAGGTTGCTGAGCCAGAACAGCGCCGGATGAAACAGCGCCAGGCCTGACAGCGCGGCCATGAAAAACAGGATCGCCACCAGCCAGTGATTGGTGCGCTGGTTCGCGGTGTAGCGCAGGATCTGTCTGCGGATCATGGTCTGTTCTCCCCACGCGGATCAAAGGTGTGCACCGACGGATCGACTTCATGCACCGCTGGGTCGTTGAGTGGCGGCAACTCATCCTCTTCAACCACTTGCGGCCCGACGCGCACGTAATGGAAGAACCCGGCCAGCACCGCCAGGCCCATGGCCAACAACCCCAAGGGCTTGCTGACACCTTTCCACAATTCCACCAAAGGACTGATTGTCGGGCTGCTCGGCAAACCGGCGTAGAGCGTCGGCGTGTCCGCGTGATGCAGCACGTACATGACGTGCGTACCGCCCACGCCTTCGGGGTCGTACAGCCCGGCGTGATCGAAGCCGCGGCTTTTCAGATCGACGATGCGTTCGGCGGCGTGTTCTTTCATGTCTTCCTTGCTGCCGAACACGATGGCCCCGGTTGGGCAGGTTTTCACGCAGGCCGGTTCCAGCCCCACTTCCACCCGGTCCGAACACAAGGTGCATTTGTAGGCCTTGTGATCCTTTTGCGAGATACGCGGAATATTGAACGGGCAACCGGTGATGCAATAGCCGCAGCCAATGCAATGGTCCTGATCGAAATCGACGATGCCATTGGCGTGCTTGATGATCGCCCCCGGGCTCGGGCACGCCGCCAGGCAACCCGGCTCGGCGCAGTGCATGCAGCCGTCCTTGCGGATCAGCCACTCCAGGTTACCGGCGTCGGTTTCATGCTCGGTGAAGCGCATCAGGGTCCAGGTTTCTGCGCTGAGGTCCTGCGGGTTGTCGTAGGTGCCGAGGTTGTGGCCGACCTCGTCGCGCAGCTCGTTCCATTCCGAGCAAGCGACCTGGCAGGCCTTGCAACCGATGCACTTGGTGGTGTCGATCAGCTTGGCCACTTCCTCCTGATTGCGCACCGATGGCGAGACCGTGGTGGTGGCCGAACGGGCGATGATGTCTTGGCTGGCCATTTAGACTTTCTCCACATTGACCAGGAATGACTTGGATTCCGGGGTCTGGGTGTTGCCATCGCCGAGGAACGGCACCAGCGTGTTGGTCAGGTAGCCGTGGCGCGTGAGGCCGGTAAATCCCCAGTGCAGCGGGATACCGATCTGATGCACCACCTGATTGTTGACCTGCAGCGGACGGATCCGCTTGGTCACCACCGCCACCGCTTCGATATGCCCGCGCTTGGAGCTGACGCGAACCCGGTCGCCGGCCACAATGCCTTTCTCCTTGGCCAGCACTTCACCGATCTCGACGAATTGCTCGGGTTGGGAAATCGCATTGAGCTTGCAATGCTTGCTCCAGAAGTGGAAATGCTCGGTCAAGCGGTAGCTTGTCGCCGCATAGGGATAGTCCTTGGCTACGCCGAGGGAATCCCACACCGAATCGAAGATTCGCGCCGCCGGGTTGCTGGTGGCTTTCTTGTTTTGCGGGTGCAGCGGGTTGATGCCGATCGGGGTCTCGAACGGCTCGTAATGCTCGGGAAATGGCCCCTCGTTCATCTTGTCGACGGCGAAGAACCGCGCCACACCTTCGGGGTTCATGATGAACGGGTTCATCCCGGCTTCCGGTGGCGTGTCGGACTTGAAGTCCGGCACGTCGGTGCCGCCCCAGGCTTTGCCGTTCCACCACACCAGGCGCTTTTTCTCGTCCCACGGTTTGCCTTGCGGGTCGGCCGAAGCGCGGTTGTAGAGAATCCGCCGGTTGGCCGGCCAGGCCCAGGCCCAGCCTTGATGTTGGTGCATGCCGTAAGGGTCGTTGTTGTCGCGCCGGGCCATCTGGTTGCCGGTCTCGGTCCAGCTGCCGCAGAAAATCCAGCAACCGGCCGCGGTGCTGCCGTCATCCTTGAGCTGGCCGAAACCGGCCAGTTGCGCATTGCCCTTGATGGTCGCGCCGGTGGCGTCGGTGAAGTCAGTGGTGGCATAGCCGTTGATTTCTCGCGCCAGTTCTTCCGGCGAGGGTTCGTCGGCGATCTTGTACGGCCAGGACAGTTTGAGGATCGGGTCGGGATAAGCGCCGCCATTGGCTTGATAGCGCTGACGCAGGCGCAGGAACAGCTCGCTCATGATCCGCACGTCGGTGCGCGCTTCGCCCGGGCCGTCGGCGCCTTTCCAGTGCCACTGCAGCCAGCGGCTGCTGTTGACCAGCGAGCCATCCTCCTCGGCGAAACAGGTGGTGGGCAGGCGAATGACTTCGGTCTGGATACCCGCCATTTCCACATCGTTGTACGGCCCGACATTGCGCCAGAACTCCGAGGTTTCAGTGGACAGCGGGTCCATCACCACCAGCCATTTCAACTTGGCCAGCGCCGCCATCACGCGGTTTTTGTCGGGCAGCGCCGCGATGGGGTTGAAGCCCTGGCACAGGTAACCGTTGACCTTGCCCTGGCCCATCAGGTCGAACACTTTGAGGATGTCGTAGTTGGGAATGTCCAGTTTCGGCAAATAGTCGTAAGCCCAATTGTTCTCCAGCGTGGCGTTGTCGCGGTACCAGGCTTTCATCAGGCTGACGTGGAATTTGCTGTAGTTCTGCCAATAGGACAGCTGCCCCGGACGCAACGGCATTTGCGTGCGCTTGGTGATGTAGGCGGTGTAATCCTGCTCGGCGTCGCCCGGCAGGGTCAGGTAGCCCGGCAGCGAGTTGGACAGCAAACCGAGGTCGGTCAGGCCCTGAATGTTGGAGTGCCCGCGCAAGGCATTGACGCCCCCGCCCGGCATGCCGACGTTGCCCAACAGCAGTTGCACCATCGCCGCGCTGCGGATGATTTGCGAGCCGATCGAGTGCTGGGTCCAGCCCAGTGCATAGAGAATCGTCATGGTCTTGCCCGGTTGCGAGCAAGTGGCGATTTCTTCCCAGATCTTCTGCATGGCGTCGACCGGCATGCCGCAAATCTGGCTCGCCAGTTCAATGTTGTAGCGGCTGTAATGCTGCTTCATCAGCTGGTACACGCAATGCGGGTCTTGCAGGCTCGGGTCGGTTTTGACGAAGCCGTCTTCGCCCAGCTCGTACCCCCAGCCGGATTTGTCGGTGTAGCTGCGCTTGGCGGCGTCGTAACCGCTGAAGATGCCGTCCTCGAAGCCATACCCCGCTTTGACGATAAACGACACGTCGGTGTAGTTGCGCACGTATTCGTGCTGGATCTTGTCCTCGGTCAGCAGGTAATTGATCAACCCGCCCATGAAGGCGATGTCGGTGCCGGTGCGAATCGGCGCGTAATAGTCGGCCACCGAGGCAGTCCGGGTAAAACGCGGATCGACCACGATCAAGCGCGCCTTGTTGTGCGCCTTGGCTTCGGTCACCCATTTGAAACCGCACGGGTGCGCTTCTGCTGCGTTGCCGCCCATCACCAGGATCAGATTCGCGTTGGCGATATCGGTCCAGGTATTGGTCATGGCACCACGGCCGTACGTCGGGGCAAGACTTGCCACCGTCGGGCCGTGTCAGACACGCGCCTGGTTATCAAACCCCAGCATGCCGAGACTGCGAATGACCTTGTGGGTGATGTAGCCCGCTTCGTTGGACGCCGCCGAGGCTGCGAGGAAACCGGTGGTCAGCCAGCGGTTCACCGTTTGGCCCTTGTCATTCTGCTCGATGAAGTTGGCGTCGCGGTCGGCCTTCATCAGGTCGGCGACGCGATCCAGCGCCTCATCCCAGGAGATGCGCGTCCACTCGGTGCGGCCGGGCTTGCGCACTTGCGGATATTGCAGGCGCCCGGGGCTGTGAATGAAGTCCAGCAGGCCCGCGCCTTTAGGGCACAGGGTGCCGCGGTTGACCGGGTGGTCGGCATCGCCTTCGATGTGGATGATGCTTTGCGCAACGTTCTTGGCGGTGTCGCCCTGGCTGTACATGATCAATCCGCAGCCGACCGAGCAATACGGGCAGGTGTTGCGGGTTTCATGGGTGTGGGCGAGTTTGAAATGGCGTACCTGCTCGGCGAAGGCAGGCGCCGGGAGCATGCCCAGCGCGCCGAGGCTCGAGCCCGCAAGGCCGATACCAGCGACCTTGAAGAACTGACGACGGTTGAGGTCCATCGTGCACTCCTGATCAGGTGGAGACCCGGTACTTTTGCCGGGTTTTTCTGGACGATCACGGTGGCGGCAGCGTGGCTACCGACACCTGAAACTCTAGCCAATGGGAGAACTGACTGCCTGAAAACCGACCATCGGGCACCACCCGGTTTCAGTCATCACACCCAACCTGTGGGAGCGGGCTGACCCTCCGCTATCGCGGGCAAGCCCGCTCCACAGGTTTTGTGACGTTCGGACTATTACCGTCTCGCTCCCACAGGGCTTGGCGATTATCATGGGCGCCATATCCAACCGGCCTTTATGAGACTGAGCATGACCTTCGATTTTGATCAGGTGTTCGACCGCCACCACACCGGCAGTACCAAGTGGAGCCGCTACCCGGCCGACGTGTTGCCGATGTGGGTCGCCGACATGGACTTCGCCGCGCCGCCGGTCATCCTGGAAGCCCTGCGTAAACGCCTGGAACACCCGATGGTCGGCTACAGCGTGCCTCAGGAAGATCTGCGCGCCGCCATCGTGGCCGACCTCTGGAACAAATACGCCTGGCGCGTATTGCCGGAGGAGCTGATCTTCCTGCCGGGTGTGGAATCGGGTTTCAACATGGCCCTGAAGGCGCTGGTCGAGGCGCAACAGAACGTAGTGGTTCAGGTGCCGAACTACCCGCCGTTGCGTCATGCGCCGGGTCATTGGGGCTTGAACAAGGTTGAACTGGAATTCGACGCGTTGGCTGACGGCACCTATGGCACGCAGATCGAGGCCTTGAGTCAGGCACTGAAAGGCGGCGGCGCACTGCTGCTGAGCAACCCGCATAACCCGCTGGGCAAGGTTTTCCCACGGGAAGAACTGCAAGCGCTGGCCGACATTTGCCTGGAACACAACGCCTGGATCATCTCTGACGAGATTCATGCCGAGCTGTGCTTCGACGGCCGTGTGCACATTCCCACGGCATCGCTCAGCCCGCAGATCGCCAAGCGCACCATCACCCTGATGTCGGCGAGCAAGGCTTACAACATCGCGGGGCTGAAAACCTCCTTCATGATCATTCAGGACTCGGCGGTGCGAGCGCGGGTCAATCATGCCCGTTGCGGCATGGTCGACAGCGTCAACCCGCTGGGCATGGAAGCGACGCGCGTGGCCTACAGCGAAGGCGGCCCGTGGCTGGCCGGGTTGAAGGCGTACCTGCAAGGCAATCGTGATTATCTGGTGGAAGCGGTTCGCACGCGTTTGCCGGGTGTGACGATGAACATCCCGCAAGGTACGTATCTGGCGTGGCTCGATTGCTCGGCGCTGGGACTGGACAATCCGCAACAGTTCTTCCTCGACAAGGCCAAGGTTGGCCTCAGCCCCGGCCTCGATTTCGGCGACAACGCCCGCCAGTTCGTGCGCCTGAACTTCGGCTGCCCACGGGCATTGCTCGAAGAAGGCCTGGCGCGCATGGAGCGCAGCTTGCGCGCCCTCAAGACCTGACAACACAACCAATCCCCTGTGGCTGATCGTTCCCACGCAGTGGTGTGCACCCCAAAAGTTGGACGATTGTGGTTCTAGGCCTGAACGGATTGAGTCCTGTATTCCACAGGGCTCATTCCGTTCAGCCTCAGCTTG